>NZ_PJLX01000013.1:0-148066 GCF_002843095.1 Pseudomonas sp. YY-1
GAAGCAGCTACTTTTTCAACAGAATCGGCCGGTTGCAGTCGATGACGACGGGCAGCTACCGGCCCAGAGTGTGTAAAAACACTTTCGTATCGTGGATGCCTCAGCTCAGCGCAGTTGGGCGAGTCGATTGCCCACGCATTTGCCACGATCAGCACCGGTAACGCTCCGGAGCGCTTATGAAACATTTTAGCGCCACCTGGAGCAGCAAAAGCCAAGGGCTTTTACGCCGCCATTGCCTTCAACAAGCCTTCGACACCGATGATTCTCATGACCCGCTTCATGTTGTAGGCGAGCACATTCAGACTCATCTCCGCACTGACGCCGGCCAGCCTACGTGTGAGGAAATGCGTGGATCCCATCCATTGTTTGAGCGTCCCGAAGGGATGCTCAACAGTGCGCTTTCGGACTCGCATCATGTCTGGCGCATGGTTCAGCCGGTTCTGCATTTCGTCTAGCACGGCTTCATGCTCCCAACGCCGCACTCGTCGCTGCTTGCTCGGCGTGCACTGAGTTTTCAGGGCGCAGCTCTGGCAGTTCGAACTCCAGTAACAGTGCATGTTCAGGCCTTTCTCGACGCTGGAGAAACGCCAAATCAATGCCTCACCAGCTGGGCAAACGTATTCATTTTTAGCTGCGTTAAAAACGAAGGCATCTTTGTTGAAACGCCCGTCCGCTCTAGCTCCTGAAGTCATCGGCTTGGGTACATAGGCGGTAATTTTTGCATCATGGCAGGCCAGGATTTCCTCGCTTTTGAAGTAGCCCCGATCAGCCACGACCGACAGCGTTTCTGAACCAATGGCTTCCCGCGCCTGCTTTGCCATCGAGCTGAGTTGGTCGCGGTCAGCGGCAACACTGGACGAAATGCAGAGCCGCTTGAACCAAGCACCAGAGATGATGAAGGTTCGAAAACGGACTGTTGAGCACCCCTTCGGGACGCTCAAGCAGTGGATGGGCGCAACGCACTTCCTGACCCGAAAGCTGAACGGGGTAAGTGCAGAAATGAGCTTGAATGTGCTCGCCTATAACTTGAAACGGGCGATGAAAATCATGGGTACCGAAGGCTTGTTGAAGGCGATGACGGCGTAAAAGCCCCGGCTTTTACTGTCCCAAGAGGTACCACAGTGCTTCATAAGCGCTCTGACTCGCCACCGGCGCTGATCGTGGCAAATGCTTAGGAAATCACTACGCCCAGGAGCAGTGGGCTGGGGCATACAAGATGCGAAAGTGTTTTTACACACTCTGGGCCGAAAGCCCCCGCTCTATACGCCTTAATCTCTCGTTCTTCCTAGCGGCATAGCCTGCCCGCCCCACACCGTAATCTGCGACAATCCCGCCTTTGCCCTGATTGCCCCGATCCAGATGACTGATCTCGCCACCCTGCAGAAGAACCTCGACCACGTCATGATCGCCGAGCGCCATCGTTTGCGCCGGCAGTTGCATGAGCTGCAGAAGCAGCCCGATGAGGCCAAGCTGGCGCAGTGGCTGGAGCGTTTTCAGGCGTCCAGCGACAAGGTGGCGGCGCGGCGTAGCAGCATCCCGGTGATGCGCTACGACGATGCGCTGCCGATTGCCGCCAAGCGCGACGAGATCAAGGCCGCGCTGGAGAAGAGTCAGGTGGTGGTGATTGCCGGTGAGACCGGTTCGGGCAAGACCACGCAGTTGCCGAAGATCTGTCTGGAGATCGGTCGGGGCGTGCATGGGCTGATCGGTCATACCCAGCCGCGACGGCTGGCGGCGCGTAGTGTGGCAACGCGGGTGGCCGAGGAGATTGGCACGCCGCTGGGCGAGCTGGTCGGCTATCAGGTGCGCTTCGAGGATCAGAGCAAGGACGGCACGCTGATCAAGCTGATGACCGACGGCATCCTGCTCGCCGAGACGCAGCATGACCGCTTTCTGGAAAAGTACGACACCATCATCGTCGACGAGGCGCACGAACGCAGCCTCAATATCGACTTCCTGCTCGGTTACCTGAAGACCCTGCTGCCGCGTCGCCCGGATCTGAAGCTGATCATCACGTCGGCGACCATCGATCTGGAGCGCTTCTCCAAGCACTTCAACGACGCACCGATCATCGAGGTGTCCGGGCGTACCTACCCGGTGGAAACCTGGTACCGCCCGCTGGCGGCGGAGGTGGACGAGGAGGGCGAGCGTCTGCTCGATGACCTGTCCATCGACCAGGGCATTCTCGCGGCGCTGGACGAGATCGCCGAGCACGAGCGCAGCGTGGGCAAGCGCCCCGGTGATGTGCTGGTGTTCCTGCCCGGCGAGCGCGAGATTCGTGAGGCTGCCGAGGTGCTGCGCAAGGCCAACCTGCGTTTTACCGAGGTGCTGCCTTTGTATGCGCGGCTGACGCCGGCTGAGCAGCAGAAGATTTTCGCGCCCATGGCCGGGCGCAAGATCGTGCTGGCCACCAACGTCGCCGAGACCTCGCTGACCGTGCCGGGCATTCGCTACGTGATCGACAGCGGCACCGCGCGCATCAGCCGCTACAGCTATCGCGCCAAGGTGCAGCGTCTGCCCATCGAGCCGGTGTCGCAGGCCAGCGCCAACCAGCGCAAGGGCCGTTGCGGGCGGGTCGAGCCGGGCATCTGCATTCGGCTGTACAGCGAGGAGGATTTTCTCGGCCGCCCGGAATTTACCGATCCGGAGATTTTGCGTACCAACCTCGCGGCGGTGATCCTGCAGATGCTGCACCTGCGCCTGGGCAGTATCGAGGACTTCCCCTTTATCGAGCCGCCAGACGGCAAGGCCATAAGCGACGGCTTCAACCTGTTGCAGGAGCTGTCGGCGGTCAACCGCGAAAGCCAGCTCACGCCCATTGGCCGGCAACTGGCGCGCCTGCCCATCGACCCGCGTCTGGGGCGCATGGTGCTGGAAGGCGCCAAGCAGGGCAGCCTGGAGGAAATTCTGATCGTCGCTGCCGCGCTGTCGGTGCAGGACCCGCGCGAGCGACCGATGGATCGCCAGCAGGCCGCCGACCAGGCGCATGCGCAGTGGAAGGATGTGGACTCGGACTTCGCCGCGTTGATCAACTTGTGGCGCGGCTTCGAGGAAAAACGCCAGGAGCTGGGCAGCAACCCGCTGCGCACCTGGTGCAAGAAGAATTTCCTCAACTACATGCGCCTGCGCGAATGGCGCGATGCGCACCGGCAACTGGTGCTGATCGCCCGTGATCTGCAATTGATGGGCAAAGGCAGCCAGAACCGCCCGGAGGCGCAGGGCGAGCAAACGGCGAACACGCCGCAGCCGACCAAGGACACCCGCGTCAACGCCATCGCCCGCCAGCAGGCCGAGGCCAGCGAGGCGGCAGTGCGGGCGAAGAATTACGCCGCCGTGCACAAGGCGATTCTCGCCGGCCTGCTCAGCCAGATCGGCCAGAAGACCGAGGAGGGCGACTACCTCGGCGCGCGCCAGCGGCGTTTCTGGATTCACCCGTCCAGCGTGATCGGGCGCAAGAAGCCCAACTGGATCATGGCCGCCGAGCTGGTGGAAACCACCAAGCTGTTCGCCCGTATGGTGGCGAAGATCGAGCCGGACTGGATCGAGCCGCTGGCCGCGCATCTGGTGAAGAAGAACCATCTGGAACCGCACTGGGAGAAGAAGCGCGGCCAGGTGGTGGCGTACGAGCAGGTCACCTTGTACGGCATGATCATCGTCGGCCGCCGCCCGGTGCATTACGGCCCCATCGACCCGCCGGTGGCGCGCGAGATGTTCATTCGCGAGGGGCTGGTGCGTGGCGATATCAACAGCCGCGCACGCTGCCTGACTGCCAACCGCCAGTTGCTCGAACGCCTCGACGAGCTGGAGGCCAAGTCGCGCCGCCGCGATATTCTTGCCGACGAGGAAACCCTGTTCGGCTACTACGAAGCGCGCATCCCGCAGGACATCTACCAGGCCGCGAGTTTCGAGAGTTGGTACAAGAAGGGCAGCGCCGCTGACGCGCAACTGCTGATCATGCGCGAGGAAGACGCCCTGGCCCGCGATGCCAAGGAAGTCACCGCCGCGCAGTACCCGGACACTTTGCGCATCGGCGAACTGCAACTGCCGCTGAGCTATCACTTCGAGCCCAACCACCCGCGTGATGGCGTGACCCTGCGCGTGCCGGCACCGCTGTTGCCGCAACTGCAGCCCGAGCGTCTGGAATGGCTGGTGCCAGGGCTGCTGGAAGCCAAGTGCATTGCCCTGGTGCGCGGCCTGCCCAAGGCGCTGCGCAAGAACTTCGTGCCGGTGCCGGACTTCGTCGGCGCCGCGCTGGGCAAGCTGGTGTTCGGCCAGGGGTCGTTGCCGCAGGCACTTGGTGCCGAGCTGCTGCGCATGACTGGCGCGCGGGTGTTCGACGAGGCCTGGGCGGAAGCGGCTGAAAGCATCGAAAACCACCTGAAGATGAATATCGAGGTGGTCGATGCCCAGGGCAAGTTCCTCGGCGAAGGCCGCGACCTTGCCGAGCTGACCGCACGTTTCGCCGAAGCCAGCCAGGCTGCGCTGGCCATTCCGCAGCAGGACAAGACGCCGAAAGCGGTGGAGGCCAAGGCCTTTGCCGAGGTGGCCGAGAAGGCCCAGCAGAAGATCGCCGGCCTCTCCATGACGGTCTACCCGGCGTTGGTAGAGGAGGGCGGGGTGATCAAGGAAGGGCGCTTCCCGACCCAGGCCGAGGCCGACTTCCAGCATCGCCGTGCGTTGCAACGCCTGCTCCTGCAACAGCTGTCCGAGCAGGCCAAGTTTCTGCGCGGCAAGCTGCCGGGGCTGACCGAGCTGGGCCTGCTGTACCGCGATATTGGCCGTGTCGAGGCGCTGGTCGAGGACATTCTGCTGGCCAGCCTGGATGCTTGCATCCTCGACGGCGAAGCGACGTTGCCGCGCGACGGTGCGGCCCTGGCGCAACTGGCCGAGCGCAAGCGCGGCGGCTGGACCGCGCATGCTGAGCGCATCGCCCGCCTGGTGCTGGAGATTCTCAAGCTCAACCACGGCTTGCAGAAGCGCTTCAAGGGCAAGATCGACCTGGCCCAGGCCATGGCGCTCAATGACATCAAGCTGCAACTGGCCAATCTGGTCTATGCCGGCTTCGTGCGTGAGACGCCGGGCGAGTGGCTCAAGGAGATTCCGCGTTATCTGAAGGCCATCGAGCAGCGTCTGGACAAGGTGGGTGCGCAGGTGCAGCGTGACCGCGTATGGACGGGCGAGCTCACCGGCTACTGGGAACAGTACAAGGCACGTGCGGCCAAACATGTCCAGGAAGGCAAGCGCGATGCGCAGCTCACGCTGTATCGCTGGATGCTGGAGGAGTACCGGGTGTCGCTGTTCGCCCAGCAACTGGGCACCAAGATGGCGGTATCGGACAAGCGCCTGAGCAAGCAGTGGACGCTGGTTGAAGGTTGATGATCGGCGCTCGCCCCGGTGCAGGGACGAGCCAACCACTGATAAATGCGGAAACCGAGAAAGATGAGCGCAAGTGAAGATAATTCCGGGCTGGGGCGCCGTGGCTGCCTCGGCCTGTTTCTGGTCGGCCTGGCCTTTGTCGTACTGATTTTCGCCGGGCTGATCTACATCATGACCCGTCCGCAGGACGCCGAGATCGAGGCCGGCGAGCGCGCGGCCATCGAGGCCTGCTGGAAGAGCGCGCAGGCCACCGAGCGCAGCTTTACCGAGGAGAGTTGCCAGGAAATGGAGAAGCAGTTCCTGCGCAAGTTCGGCCATCAGCCATGAACCTGCTGGAGCGTTTGAGCTTCAAGCATTTGGTGGTGGGTTTCTGCGTGCTGGCGCTGGGGATTGTGGTGCTGATCTGGTGGCTTAGCGGCGCGGCCTACCTGCGGCCCTATGCTGAGCAGACGGTGATCTTCGGTCAGGGCGAGTTGAAGCTGCCGCCTGAACTGGCGGGCCCCGGCCCCATTCGCGTGGTGCACTTCTGGGACCCAGATTGCCCCTGCAATGCAGAAACCGACGCGCACCTGCGCTACCTGATCGGCCTGCACCGCAATGCCGATGTCGAGTTCTACAGCGTGCAGAGGCCGGGCAGCACAGGCGAGATCGCGCCGTTTCTGCGGGGGCGGATGAAGCCTCTGCCGGGTATCGAGGGCATGGAGTCGCTGCCGGCCAGCCCGGCCCTGGCGATCTGGGATCGTGACGGCAAGCTGGCCTATGCCGGGCCATACAGCGAAGGGTTGGTGTGCAACTCCAGCAACAGCTTCGTCGAGCCGGTGCTCGATGCGCTGACCCAGGGGCGCCATGTGTCGCTGGCCAGTGGGTTGGCGGTGGGGTGTTATTGCGCTTGGAAGTAGTGGGGTAGGCTGATCTGCCTACAGGCGCCTCGCTTCTCCGGATGTTTGTCCGTCTTGAAGAGCGTTCCGTGTAGGAGCCCCGCCTCGGGGCGAAGCGTTCGCCAGGATTACCGGGGTTGTGGCCGATTCGCCGCGAGGGCGCGGCTCCTACAGGATGGTCGCATGTCCGGGTTTTCAACTGTGTTGTCCGGATGCAAGCCGGGGCACATATCCAATCGTTCCGGGTTGCGTGAGGGTTAGGTGAAGCCATCGCGGCTGAAGCCGCTCCTACGGAATAGGGGTAGGAGCGGCTTAAGCCGCGATGCTTTTGGCCGCGCTCAATTGCCCCGGATTGCATCCGGGCTACAACACCAGCCGCCTTCGGCCTCTACTTGACCCCGCTCTGCGCTCAGCCTTTCGCGAGGCTGACGCTCATCACCTGCGCATTCGAAAACCTCGAAATCTCCTCAATGTCAAGGCAGGCCGTGCTGTGAGCTAGCGGCATCTTTCCTTGCAATGATTCCTGTCAATTTGCTGACAAACAGCTCTAAAACGGGCCTGTGATCATTTGTCGCACCCCTGCGATTCTTTGCTGGCTTCTTGCTGCAAAGTGTTTCAAATCTTTGCGTAAATGTTTCGAAACATGTCGCAGAGATGCTGTAAGTTCGCTCATAAGTAGGCCGCTAACGAATTGAATGAGGCCTTTTTAGCCGGCAACATCGTCGAATCCCACGGTTTTACCGCTTCGCTTGCACGGATGCTCAAGCTCTGAGTTCTCGCTGCCGGCCTTTGCTCGATGGGCCGCACGGCAACTGAAGCCGATTGTGGGGCTCACTCAGTTGAAGGTCGTGACATGAAAGAAGAGAAATACCATCGTTGTGTGCGCTGGCTGGTGATGGCGATTGCCTTCTCGGCGCTCGGTGGATGTGACTGGGCACTGTTCAACTCGAAAGGGCAGATCGGTGTCGAGCAGGGCAACCTCATCCTGATCTCCATTGGTCTCATGCTGATCGTGGTCATTCCCGTGATCGTCATGACCTTCTGGTTTGGCTGGCGTTATCGCGAGTCGAACGAGAAGGCCACCTACATGCCCGACTGGGCACATTCGCACAAGATCGAACTGGTCGTCTGGGGCGTTCCCCTGATCATCGTCGCCGTTCTGGCAGTCATCATCTGGCAAACCTCGCATTCGCTCGACCCCTATCGCCCGATCGAATCGGACAAGCCGGCACTGAACATCGAAGTCGTCTCGCTCGACTGGAAATGGCTGTTCATCTACCCGGACCAAGGCGTGGCGGTGGTCAATGAGCTGGTAATTCCGGAGAAGACCCCGGTGACCTTCCACATCACCTCCGACACGGTGATGAACGCGCTGTCGATCCCGCAACTGGGCGGGATGATCTACGCCATGGGCGGCCAGCGCACCCAGCTCAACCTGATCGCCAACGAACAGGGTGAGTTCTTCGGCCAGTCCGGCAACTTCAGCGGCGAAGGCTTCTCGGCCATGCGCTTCACCACCCACTCGGTCAGCGATGAAGGCTTCGCGCAGTGGGTCGACAAGGTCAAGCAGTCGCCCGAGGTCATGGACTTTGCCGCCTTCAAGCAGGTGGGCGAGCCTGGCGAGATGGTCCATCACCGTTACCCGATCTACCCGATCCGTTACTTCGGCCAGGTCGAGGCGAACCTGTTCAACAAGGTGATCGGGCAGTACGTGACCCTGAAAGATTCCCACAGCACGGCCATGCACGAAGCAGCGGAGGTGCAGGAGTGAATATGTTTGGAAAACTGACTCTGGACGCGATTCCGTACCACGAGCCAATCATCATGATCACCCTGGCCATCGTGGCGCTGGGCGGTCTGGGGCTGTTCGCGGCGGTGACCTACTTCAAGAAGTGGGGCTACCTGTGGAGCGAGTGGCTCACCTCGGTGGACCACAAGAAAATCGGCGTGATGTACATCCTCGTCGCGCTGGTCATGCTGGTGCGTGGCTTCGCTGACGCGATCATGATGCGCACCCACCTGGCGATGGCCCACGGTGACGGCCAGGGCTACCTGCCGCCGGAACACTACGACCAGATCTTCACCGCGCACGGCATCATCATGCTGATTTTCGTGGCCATGCCACTGGTCACCGGCCTGATGAATATCGTCGTGCCGCTGCAGATCGGCGCGCGTGACGTGGCCTTTCCCTATCTGAACTCGCTGAGCTTCTGGCTGTTCGTCGGCGGCGCGCTGCTGATCAACCTGTCGCTGGGCCTGGGCGAATTCGCCAAGACCGGCTGGGTGGCTTATCCGCCGTTGTCAGGGATTCAGTACAGTCCCGGCGTGGGGATGGACTACTACATCTGGAGCATGCAGCTATCGGGCTTGGGCACGACGCTGACGGGGGTGAACTTCATCGCCACCATCCTCAAGATGCGTGCACCGGGCATGAGCCTGATGAAGATGCCGATCTTCACCTGGACCATCCTGGTGACCTGCGTGCTGATCTGCGGCGCCTTCCCTCCGCTGACCGCGACCCTGGCGATGCTGTCGCTGGACCGCTACCTGGATTTCCACTTCTTCACCAATGAACTGGGCGGCAACCCGATGATGTACGCCAACCTGTTCTGGATCTGGGGTCACCCTGAGGTGTACATCCTCATCCTGCCGGCGTTCGGCGTGTTCTCCGAAGTGGTGGCGACCTTCTCGCGCAAGACCCTGTTCGGTTATGCCTCGATGGTCTGGGCGACCGCGGCCATCGGCGTGCTGTCGTTCGTGGTGTGGCTGCACCACTTCTTCACCATGGGCTCGGGGGCCAGCGTCAACGCTTTCTTCGGCATCATGACCTCGATCATCGCCATCCCCACCGGGGTGAAGATCTTCACCTGGCTGTTCACCATCTTCCGTGGCCGTCTGCAACTGAACGCCATGACCTGGATGACCCTGGGCTTTCTGGTGACCTTCTCCATCGGCGGCATGACCGGCGTGCTGATGGCGGTACCGGCGGCGGACTTCGTGCTGCACAACAGCCTGTTCCTGATCGCCCACTTCCACAACGTGATCATCGGCGGTGCGGTGTTCGGCTACCTGGCCGGCATCATCTACTGGTTCCCGAAAGCCTTCGGCTTCAAGTTGCTCGACCGCTTCGGCCGCTACTCCTTCTGGTGCTGGCTGATTGGGTTCTACTTCGCCTTCATGCCGCTGTACGTACTGGGCTTCATGGGCATGACCCGTCGCCTCAACCACTTCGACAACCCGGCCTGGGTGCCGTGGGTGCAGGTGGCCGTGGTCGGCGCTGTGCTGATCGGTATCGGCATCGTGTTCACCGTGGTGCAGTTCGTCACCAGCTACATCAAGCGCAAGGAAAACGTCGACGTGAGCGGCGACCCCTGGGATGGCCGCACCCTGGAATGGGCGACTTCCTCGCCGCCTCCGTTCTACAACTTCGCGGTCATCCCGACGGCGGACAAGATCGACGCCTTCTATGAGGCGAAGAAGAACGGTGTCGAGCTGATGCCTGCGCCGGAGCACTACGAGCCGATCCACATGCCGAAGAACACCGGTAACGGCCTGGTGGTGTCGGCGTTCGTCATCGCCTTCGGCTTCGCCATGATCTGGCATATCTGGTGGCTCGCCATCGTCGGTCTGGTCGGCGCGGTAGTCAGCTTCATCGTGCGTTCCTACGACGAAGACATCGACTACTACGTGCAGCCCGAAGAGATCGCGCGGATCGAGCAGGCGCACCACCAAACCAAAGCCAACGCAGTCGTACAGGCCTAACCATGACCGCTTACGAACCCCATTTTCCGCATGACGCTCATGGTCACGGCCATGAGCACCACCACGACACCAGTGGGATCAAGCTGTTCGGCTTCTGGGTCTACCTGATGACCGACCTGCTGATCTTCGCCACGGTGTTCGCCACCTTCGCGGTACTCAGCAACTCCTTCGCCGGTGGCCCCACCGCGAAGGAAATGCTCGGTGGCGGCTTGCACCTGGTGCTGGTGGAAACCTTCGCACTGCTGTTTTCCAGTATCACCTACGGCATGGCCATGCTCGCCACTTACCGTGGTGACAAGGCTGCGGCACTGCGCTGGCTGGGCATCACCTTCCTGTTCGGTGTGGCCTTCATCAGCATCGAGCTGTACGAGTTCCGCCACCTGATCCATGAAGGTGCCGGGCCGCAGGTCAGCGCCTATTGGTCGGCGTTCTTCACCCTGGTCGGTACTCACGGCCTGCACGTCAGTGCCGGTCTGCTGTGGATGCTGGTGCTGATGTTCCAGGTCGGCAGCCGTGGCCTGACCGACACCAACAAGATTCGCGTCGGGCTGCTCAGCCTGTTCTGGCACTTCCTCGACGTGGTGTGGATCTGCGTGTTTACCGTCGTCTATCTGCTGGGGGTGCTGTAAATGGCTCACCAAGACAATCACGCCGCCCACGCCGTGGGCTTCAAGGATTACCTGACCGGTTTCATCCTGTCGGTGATCCTCACCGTGATCCCTTTCATGCTGGTCATGCATCCTGACGTGCTGGGCCTGAGCCGTGGTGCGACGCTGATCACCGTGGTGCTCTTCGGCCTGGCGCAGGTGCTCGTGCACCTCGTGTACTTCCTGCACATGAAGACTGACGCGGAAGGCCGCTGGAACGTCGTTTCGATGATCTTCACCGTGCTGATCATCGCGTTCGTGGTCGGCCTGTCGGTCTGGATCATGTGGAGCATGCACTATCACATGATGATCAACTGATGCTGGCGCTCCTGAAGCAGTACCTCAACCTCGCCAAGCCGGGCATCGTCTTCGGGAATCTGATTTCCGTGACGGGCGGTTTCTTCCTGGCTTCGCGCGGCGATGTGAACCTGGCGCTGTTTTTCGCGACAGCGCTGGGGGTTTCGTTGGTGATCGCCTCAGGCTGCGTGTTCAACAACTACATCGATAGGGACATCGACCAGAAGATGGAGCGCACGCGTAATCGCGTTCTGGCGCAGGGGCTGGTTTCACCTGCGCACGCCATCGTCTATGCCTTCGCGCTCGGGTTAGCCGGGGTGGCCGTGCTGTACGCCGCCACCAACACCCTGGCGGTGATGCTGGTGCTCATGGGTTTCGTGGTCTACGTCGGCCTCTACAGCCTGTGGCTCAAGCGTGGCTCGGTGTATGGCACCCTGGTCGGTAGCCTGTCCGGGGCGGCTCCGCCCGTGGTCGGCTACTGCGCGGTGAGCAACGAGTTCGATGCTGGCGCGGCCATCCTGTTGTTGATCTTCAGCCTGTGGCAGATGCCGCATTCCTATGCCATCGCCATCTTCCGTTTCAATGACTACCAGGCCGCGAACATTCCGGTGCTGCCCGTCATCAAGGGGATTTCGGCGGCCAAGCGGCAGATCGTGCTGTACATCGCCGCCTTCGTGGTCGCGACCCTGATGCTGACGCTCAGCGGTTACGCCGGCTACAGCTACTTCGTGGTCGCCGCGCTGAGCGGCGCCTACTGGCTGTGGATGGGCGTGTCGGGTTACAAGGCCGTCGATGATCGGGTGTGGGCGCGCAAGCTGTTCACCTTCTCCATCGTCACCATCACCATGCTCAGCGTGATGATGTCGGTGGATTTCATCTCCTCGCCCGAGCAGGTATTGGTGACCTCCATCAATCACCTGTGCAGCCAGTTCGCTGGCAGCGCGCAGGGCATCTGTGCGGTGGTCGCGGGTATCTGATCCTGACTCCGTGGGAGGGGCTTCAGCCGCGACTGTCGCCGCTGAAGCGCCTCCCACGGTGTTCCTGTCGTGGATTGGATTCGCGCTTCACATCCCTCGCCGGTGGGCATGTAGTCAACTTCGTAGGAGCGGCTTCAGCCGCGATTGTCATCGCTGAACCGCCTCTCACGGTGTTCCTGTCGTAGGGTGGATGTCGCTCTTTACATCCACCAGCCGGTGGATCGGTAAGGCGTGATCCACCCTACGGCAGCACCTTCAGCTTGGGCCAAGTCGCCAGCCAATTCTTGCTGCGCAATCGTTGCTGGTAGATCGGCAGTTTCTCGCCCTTGAACCTTCCGGTCGGGCGCACCACGAGGTCGAAAAGGTCTTCCAGGCCAAGTGGTGCGGCCACTTCAACCTCACCCTGCGCATCCAGCCGCACGGCTACCGCCGTCGCAGTCTCCGGCCAATACCGCATCGCTTCGGTAGCCGAGGCGTAGGGCGCATCGCCATTGCGCAGATGCATGCGCGCCTGATTCTTCACCGACCACTGCAGCGATTCGTCCTCTTGGCGCAGGATCGTCTCCAGCTCAGCATCGCGAGCGGGGGCGGTTTGGCTGCGGTCGAACCAGATCACGTCGATATCTTCCGGCAGCGGCGAGGGCGTGCGTTGGTGCAGGTGATCCCAGACTGCGCTGCGTACGAAACCGGCGGCCACCCAACAATCGGGCAAGTCGAGCCCGCGCACCTGCTGCAGGATGCGCAGGCGCCGAGGGTCGTTGATGATGAGGGTCCGGAGGCGAGCAACGAGGTTCATGCGCGCAGCCTATCAGTGGTGCCTGTTGCGGCTCCACAACGTAGGAGCGGCTTCAGCCGCGATTGTCGCCGTACTGAAGCGCTTCAGATACTGCGCTGATTGACCCGCTGCGACAGCGCCTCGGCCGACTCCTTGCGTTCGGAGTAGCGGTCCACCAATTCGGGGTGGTCGCGCAGTAGCCAGGTGAAGCGCACCAGCTCTTCCATCACATCGACCAGGCGGTCGTAGTAGGGCGACGGCTGCATGCGGTCGTCATCGCCGAATTCGAGAAAGGCCTTGGGTACCGAAGACTGGTTGGGGATGGTGAACATGCGCATCCAGCGGCCGAGTACGCGCAACTGATTGACCACGTTGAACGACTGCGAGCCGCCACACACCTGCATCACCGCCAGGGTCTTGCCCTGAGTCGGGCGCATCGCGCCCACGGCCAGCGGCACCCAGTCGATCTGCGCCTTGAATACCGCCGACATGGCGCCGTGGCGTTCCGGCGAGCACCACACCTGGCCTTCAGACCACTGCATCAGGTCGCGCAGTTCCTGCACCTTGGGATGCTCGACCGGGGCGTCGTCCGGCAGTGGCAGGCCGGACGGGTCGAAGATGCGCGTCTCGCAGCCCAGATGCTGCAGCAGGCGCGACGCTTCCTGCACCAGCAGGCGGCTGAACGAGCGCGGCCGGGTGGAGCCGTACAGCAGCAGAATGCGCGGTGCCGGGGCCGAGTCGCTGCCTTGTGCCGGCAGCAGGGCGAGGTCGAGATTGGGTAGTTCGTCGTTCATGCGCGCGTCCTCACTCCTGACCGATACGGTTGAGCGCCTGTTGCAGCTCGTCGCGGCTCATGTCCGCCAGGGGCAGGGCGAGGAAGGCGCGGCAGCGTCGTTCGATATGTGCCAGGGTGGCGTGGAACGCGGCGTTGATGCTGGCCTCGTCGCCTTCCACGTGGGACGGATCTTCCAGGCCCCAGTGGGCTTTCAGCGCCGGGCCGAAGTACACCGGGCAGGCTTCGCCGGCCGCCTTGTCGCAGACGGTGATGACGATATCCGGCGGGCAATCTTCGAAGGCGTCGTTGCCTTTGCTGCTCAGGCCCTCGGTGTCGATGCCGGCGTCGCGCAGCGTTACCAGCGTACGCGGCAGCACCTCGCCGCGCGGGAAGCTGCCGGAGCTCACCGCCTGGTGCTCGCTGGGCGCCACGTGATTGAACAAGGCTTCGGAGAGGATGCTGCGGCAGCTATTGGCCGTGCACATGAACAGGACTTTCATTGGAAGGCTCCAGATCAGAGGCTCAGGCGCAGGGCCAGTGCCGAAAGGGTGAGCAGCAGCACCGGCAGGGTGAGCACGATGCCGACCTTGAAGTAGTAACCCCAGGTCACGCGGATGCCCTTGCGCGCCAGTACGTGCAGCCAGAGCAGAGTGGCCAGGCTGCCGATGGGGGTGATCTTCGGCCCCAGGTCGCAGCCGATCACGTTGGCGTAGATCATCGCCTCGCGCACCGCGCCGCTGGCCTGGCTGGCGTCGATGGCCAGCGCGCCGATCAGCACGCTGGGCATGTTGTTCATCAGTGACGACAGCAGCGCGCTGAGCAGGCCGGTGCCCAGCGCCGCGCCCCAGATGCCATAGGCTGCGAAGGCGTCGAGCAGGCGCGTCAGCTCGGTAGTCAGGCCGGCATTGCTCAGGCCGTAGACCACCAGGTACATGCCGAGGGAGAAGATCACTACCTGCCAGGGCGCCTCGCGCAGCACCTTGCCGGTGGCGATGCGCTTGCCGCGCGCGGCGACGGCGAACAGCAACGCGGCACAGGCCGCTGCTACGGCGCTGATGGGGATGCCAAGCGGCTCCAGGGCGAACAGCCCTATCAGCAGCGCCAGCAGCACCACCCAGCCGACCTTGAAGGTGCTGAGGTCACGGATCGCCTGGCTCGGTGCCTGCAGCGCCGTCACCTCATAGCGCGCCGGAATGTCGCGTCTGAAGAACAGCCACAGCACCAGCAGGGTGGCGGCGACGCTGACCAGGTTCACCGGCACCATCACCGCCGCGTAGGCGCCGAAGCCGATGCCGAAGTAGTCGGCCGAGACGATGTTGACCAGGTTGGACACCACCAGCGGCAGGCTGGCGGTGTCGGCGATAAAGCCGGCAGCCATGACGAAGGCCAGGGTCGAAGCCGGCGAGAAACGCAGCGCCAGCAACATGGAAATCACGATGGGGGTGAGGATCAGCGCCGCGCCATCGTTGGCGAACAACGCCGACACCGCCGCGCCAAGCAGGATGCTGAAGGCGAACAGGCGCGCGCCGCTGCCGTTGGCCCAGCGCGCCACGTGTAGCGCAGCCCATTCGAAGAAGCCGGCCTCATCGAGTAACAGGCTGATGATGATCACCGCGATGAAGGTCGCCGTGGCGTTCCACACGATGTCCCACACGGTAGGGATGTCGGCGAAGCTAACCACGCCGGCAGCCAGGGCCAGTACTGCGCCGAGCGAGGCGCTCCAGCCAACGCCGAGGCCTCTGGGTTGCCAGATGACCAGAATCAGGGTGAACAGGAAGATGGCGACGGCGATCAGCATGCGGTGTTCTCAGCAGCAGGTGGCGAGGCGGGCAGGGCGGTCGCCCATGTTGGCGAGACGGCTGGCGTCCTGCTGCAACCACATGCGGTTGGCGGCCAGGGTGGCGGCCAGTACGTCGCGCACCCACTGCGGCAGATCGGGCGCAAGGCGGTAGTAGACCCATTGGCCCTGGCGACGATCCTGTAGCAGGCCGCTACTGCGCAGTTGTGCCAGGTGGCGGGAGATCTTCGGCTGGCTGTCGCCCAGCGCACAGACCAGCTCGCACACGCACAACTCGCCCTGCTCGGCGATCAGCAGCACGGCGCGGGCGCGGGTTTCGTCGGCCAGGGATTTGAACAGCGCGGTTGGTGAGAGGTGCTCGGACATTGGGTAAGTCCATATATGCGGGTTGGCAAATATACGGAAATCCATATGTTCTAGGCAAGTTGGTGGTGGTTTTGGGCGGCTTTGCACTACAGTCCCCGAGTCAGGGCACCTCTAAAAACTACCTGAGTTGCCATCGCTGCGTTAAAATCAGACTCAAAATGCTCATTTACAACTCGTAAACTGCGCTTTTTCGCCTGTTTTTGCCTTGCGCTGACTGCCTCGCCTACGTTTTTAGAGGCGCCCTCCGGTCGCCGGGACGGATTTTCCCGGCCAGAGATTTTGAGGGAGGCGCTTGATGCGTTTACCGCGCATGCGCAATGTGATGGCCTGGACGCTGGTGGTGCTGTTGTTGATCGTGGTGGCCTTGCTCGGCATTCGTATCGCCGGGCTATCGTCGTTGCCCGAGCTGGAAACCTGGCACCGCCTGGTGCCGCAGGAGCTTGAGGTCAGTGAGCTGGACGAGGGCGACTGGCAGACCTACGTGGCTGCCGAGGCGGCTCTGTTCGAGCGTCTGCAGCGTGAGCTGATCGAGCCGGTCACGGCCTCCGGCACGGCGCCCTACAGCCGTTACGCCAGCGATAGCCCGGTCTACCCCGGCAATCTGCCGCGTGACTGGAACCGCTCCTTCATCCTGCAGTCGCCAGGTCCGGCGCGGGGCGTGGTGGTGTTGCTGCACGGCCTCACCGATTCACCCTACAGCCTGCGCCATATCGCCCAGCATCTGAGCGAGCAGGGGCTGCTCGCCGTGGTGCCGCGCATGCCCGGCCATGGCACGGTGCCGGCGGCGCTCACTGCTGCGCACTGGGAACAATGGCTGGCCACCACGCGCCTGGCTGTACGCGAAGCGCGGCGCCAGGTGCCGGACGGGCCGCTGTATCTGCTCGGCTATTCCAATGGCGGTGCTCTTGCGCTGCGTTACAGTCTGGCGGCGCTGGAAGACGAGCGCTTGGCCATGCCGCAACGCCTGGTGCTGATCTCGCCGATGATCGGCGTCACCAGCTACGCGCGTTACGCCGGGTTGGCGGCTTTACCGGCGTTGCTGCCGGCCTTCGCCAAGTCGGCCTGGATGAACGTGCTGCCGGAGTTCAACCCGTTCAAGTACAACTCCTTCCCGGTGCATGCGGCGCGGCAGACCTACGAGCTGACCCATGAGGTGCAGAGCGCCTTCGACGTTGCCGAGGCCGATGGCCGTCTGTCACGACTGCCGCCGGTACTGGCCTTCCAGTCGCTGGCTGACAGTACCGTGAGCACACCGGCCGTTGTGCGCCAGCTGTTCGAGCGCCTACCGGCCAATGGCAGTGAGCTGGTGGTGTTCGATATCAATCGCTCGCAGGCGGCCAGTTCGCTGTTGCGCACGGACATGAGCGGGTTGCTGGAGCAACTGCTACCACCGGCCAAGCGTGACTACGACCTCACTGTGGTTGGCGTGGCGCCGGAGCAGGGGCGTGCGGTGGAAGCCAGACGCATCGCTGCAGGTAGCCAGCAGGTGCAGCGCGTGTCGTTGGGGGTGGATTACCCGCGCCAGCTGTTCTCGCTGTCGCACGTGGCCTTGCCGTTTCCGCCCAGTGATCCGCTGTATGGCAGTGATCCTGCTGCGGGCGAAGACTACGGCGTAGCCCTCGGTACCCTGGCGCCGCGCGGTGAGCACGGCGTATTGGTGGTGGGGCTGGACAGCCTGCAGCGGGCGACGTCCAACCCCTTCTACGCCTATTTGCGCGAGCGCATCGACGAAGACCTGTAGGTGGCTCGGTGCGCACGGCGCACCCTACGGTTGCCTCGCGTAGGGTGCGTCGGTCGTAATGGCGGATTCAGGTCACAACCGGAAACGCCCAACCAGGCCATCGAGCTGGGTCGATAGCGCCTGCAGGTCGCTGCTGGCCTGGTTGAGCTGATCGGCGATATGGGTGGTGCCGACGGTCAGCTCGTTGATGTCGACGATATTGCGGTTGATGTCCTCGACCACGCTGGACTGCTCCTCGGTAGCGGTGGCGACCTGGATGTTCTGATCGCTGATCTGGCCGATATGGCTGTTGATCTGCTCCAGCGCGGCCGACGCCTTGCTCGCATATTCCACCACCAGCGCGCTCTGCCGTTGCCCCTTGGCCATGGCCTCGACGGCCGAGCGTGATTCGTTCTGCAGGCGGTCGATGACCTGCTGGATCTCCTCGGTGGATGCGCCGGAACGGCTGGCCAGGGTACGCACCTCGTCGGCCACCACGGCGAAGCCACGGCCTTGTTCACCAGCGCGCGCTGCTTCGATGGCGGCGTTGAGGGCGAGCAGGTTGGTCTGTTCGGAAATGCTGCGGATGGTGTTGAGCGTGGTGCTGATGGCGTCGGTCTGGGCAGCCAGCGCCTCGATCACCTTGGCGGCCTGTTCCAGTTCGCCGTTGAGGGCATCGACCTGGCGATGCGCCTGGCTGACCACGGCGCTGCCGTCGCTGGCGTGCTGGGTCGCTTCGCGGGCGACTTCTGCGGCGTTCTCGGCGTTATGGGCAATCTCGTTGACGGTCGAGCCCAGCTCGTTGATCGCAGTGGCCACTTGCACCGTACGGTCGCTCTGCGCGGTGCAGTTGCTCTGGGTCAGGCGCGCGCGTTCGGCCACGTCACGGGCCATGCCCGAGAGCTGACGCGAGTTGTCGGCGAGCTGGCGCATGGCGCCGTGCACCTTGTCGATGAACTGGTTGAAGCTACGAGCGATCTCGCTCAACTCGTCCTGGCCGGGCAGGTCGATGCGGGTGTCCAGGGCCAGGTTGTCGGCCGCCTGGCCGAGGCTGTTCTGCAGCACGCTGACGCGGCGACGCAGCTGGATGACGATCAGCCAGGAAATGATGATCGACACCAACAGGCCGATGGCGATGATGGCGATCTGGCGAGTCAGGCCATCGTCGTAGCTTTGTGCGCTGTGCAGGTTCTGCTGCTCAGCCTGTTTGAGCAGGGCATCGAGCAGGTCGTTGGCACCCTGGCGCATCACGCCGTAGGTCTTGGCGTACTGGTCGCGGTAGATCTGCTGCGCCTTGGCCATGTCACCCGCATCGAAGGCGGCGAGCATCGGGTTCAGTTCGTTGCTGACCATTGCCTCGAACTGATCGAGCAGTTGTTGCGCCTGCGCCTTGCGCTCCGGGTTGACCTGCGCTGCCACGGCCTGGCGCATCGCTTCGCGCATGCCGGGCACATCTTCGTTGCGAGCATCCTGCACGCGGGATTTCACACCGCGTTCGTCGCGCAGCGGGGTTTCCTGCAGCAGCATCATGTCGATGCCGACGCGCATGCGTGGGATGCGTGAGGCCACCTCGGCCATGGCGCGCATGGGCGCGGCGGTATTGAGATAAAGCACCTCAGTGTCTCGATGCATGCTCGACATGCTGCTCAGGCTGGTCAGCGCGACCAGCAACAGGGCGATGCAGGGAATCGCCACCGCGATGATCAGGCGGGATTTCAAAGAGAGGGCGTCGAGACGCATGGGAAAACTCCATTTCGAGAGAGGGCGCAGCGCATCAGCCTATCGGACCGATGTTGCCGCTCCTGTATCGGCCGCGATGGCCCGCAACATGAGAGCGAAGGCGACCACTTTGGCGAAAAGGAGTAGGCCGACCATCAGGCCGGCCTTCAACACTCAGATTTGCAGTAACGCATCCAGCTTGCCGCCACGTTCCAGTGCGGCGAGGTCATCGAAGCCGCCGACGTGGCGTTCGCCGATGAAGATCTGCGGCACGCTGCGGCGGTTGCTGCGCTGTAGCATTTCCGCCAGACGCTGCGGCGAACTGCTCACGTCGATCTCCTCGTAGGTCACGCCCTTGCGCGTCAGCAGGCTCTTGGCATTGACGCAGTAGGGGCAATGGTCGGTGGCGTAAAGAGTGACGGCTTGCATGGCGCACCTCCTGTCTTGTCAGACGGCTACGGGCGGAAAGTCGACGGCGGTTTCGGCCAGGTTGTTGAGGTAATTGGTCAGCGTCATCAGGGCGACATTGGCCACCACCTCGACGATGGCGGCGTCACTCAGCCCGGCCTCGCGTGCAGCCTGTAGCTGCGCATCGCTGATGCGCCCGCTGCTGTCGATGATCTGCCGGGTCAGACGCGCCACGGCATCGAACTCGCCATCGCGGGCGCTGCGGATGTCCGCCTCGCTCAAACCGGCCTTGCCGGCGAACAGGGTGTGCGCGGCCAGGCAGTATTCGCAGCCGTTGACCTGCGAGCTGGCCAGTGCGACCACTTCGCGCGCCTTGGCATTCAGCGTACCCTTGCCGAGCGCCTGGGACAGCGCCAGATAGCCGCTCAACGCGGCCGGGGCGTTAGCCAGGGTGGCGAAGGTGTTGGGGATGAAACCGAGGCCCTTGCGGATGCCTTCCAGTTGCGCCTGGGCGCTGGCAGCGGTTTGTTCGAAGGGCAGTGCGGCGATACGAGTCATGGTGATTCTCCAGTCTTGGGTGGGGAGCTTGTCGTTCAAGCCTGGAGCCAGATTAGTGAAGCGAGCTGGCTTTTCGGATTCAGATCGTCGATGTTATGCGACAGATCGTCCAAGAGTGCGAGATGACCATGGATCGCCTGTCCAGCCTGCTGCATCACTTCAATCTGCACGCCAGCACCTTCCACCGCGGTGGGTTCTGCGGCACCAGCAGCCATGGCGAGCATGAGCCGCATGGCTACATTCACCTGCTGCGTGCCGGGCGCATGAGCTTTCGCGAAGGCGATGGCCGCGAGCTGCGTCTGCAGGAGCCGAGCCTGATGCTGGTGGCCAGACCGCGCCTGCACCAGATGACGGCCAGCGAGGCCGATGGCGCCGAGTTGGTCTGCGCCACCTTGGCCTTCGATGGCGGAATCGACAATCCACTGTCGCGGGCATTGCCTGGTGCCATCGTCAAACCCCTGCGTGAATTGCCGAGCCTGAGCGGTTGCCTGGACTGGCTGTTCGCCGAGGCGGCAGGAGACGATTGCGGGCGCGAGCTGGTGCTCAACCGCCTGTTCGAGTTGATGGTGATCCAACTGCTGCGTCATCTGATGAACAGCCGCGAACTGGCCTCGGGGATGATGGCGGGCCTGGCCGAACCACGCCTGGCCCGTGCGCTCAATCAGCTGCACGAGAAACCGCAGCATGGCTGGTCGGTGGCCGAGCTGGCGGCGCTAGCGGGTATGTCACGGGCCAGTTTCGCCGCGCACTTTCACCAAGTGGTGGGTGCTACGCCGGCCGATTATCTGGTGGGCTGGCGCGTCAGCCTGGCGCAAAAGCGTCTGCGCGAGGGCCGGCCCATGGCATTGATCGCCGACGAGGTTGGCTACGAAAGCCCCTCGGCCCTGGCCCGCGCGTTTCGCCGCAAGGTGGGGGCGAGTCCCAGCGAGTGGCTGCGTCAGGTCGCTCAATAGGCGAAGTGGGTGATGGCTTGCCTGACTCTGTTCAGCGCGTCTTCAAGTTGCGCCAGGGTGACCGAGCCAAGGGCCAGGCGCAGCGCATGGGGCACCTGCTCCGAGGTGCTGAACGGCTCAGCGGTGGAGACCGCCACCTGCTCGTGCATCAGACGCGCCACGACCTGATCGGCGCGCACCTCGGCCGGTAACGGCAGCCAGAGGAAATAACTTGCCTCATGGCCGACCGGTTGCAGGCCGGCCAGCACGCGCCGAGCCAGTGCTTGTCGGCAGCGGGCGTCCTCGCGCTTCTGCGCTTGCAGGCGGGCCAGTGTGCCGTCTTCGGTCCAGGCGCAGACCAGCGCCGTCATGATGCCCGGGGTGTTCCAGGTGCTGGCGCGGATGCTGCGCTCCAGTGCGGCGACCCAGACGGCAGGCGCAGTCAGGTAGCCAACCCGCAAGCCGGTGGCGATGTTCTTCGAGAAGCCAGATACATGCACCGTGCGTTCGGGCGCCAGAGCGGCCAGTGGTGCTGGCGCCGAGCTGGCCAGGAAGGCGTAGGCGGCATCCTCGATGATCAGCAGATCGTGCTGGCGGGCGATGTCGATCAGGCGCTCGCGCTGTAGCAGGTCGAGTACCCAACCCAGCGGGTTGTGCAGGGTTGGCATGCTGTAGATAGCCCGCACTCGGCGAGTTCTGCACAGCGCCGCCAGTGCGTCGAAATCGGGGCCGCTGGCATCGCAGGGTACTGCCAGCAGTTCCACGCCGCGCGCGGCGGCGGCGGCCTTGAAACCGGGGTAGGTAAGTGTGTCTACCGCTACCACGTCACCGGGTTTGAGCAGGGTCTGCAGGGTCAGCGCCAGGCCGTGTTGGGCGCCGTTGACGATCAGCACCTGTTGCGCCGTGACCGGGAGCCCCTGATCCGTCAGGTGCCTGGCCAGCAATGCCCGCTCATGGGGGCGCCCGGCATGCGGCTGGTAGCGCAGCAGTGCTTCCAGATCCCCGGACAATGCCAACTGGCGCAGGGCCTGGCGCAGCAGGTCGGCCTGGCCCGGCAACGTGGGGTAGTTGAAGTTGAGGTCGAGCATGCCACCCTCGGTCGCCGGCTGGTCGATACCGTGGCCAGGCGCCAGGCTGGTCTCACGCACGAAGGTGCCGCGTCCGGTTTCGCCACTCACCAGGCCCATGGCGTGCAGCTCGGTGTAGACCCTGGACGCGGTGACCAGGGCGATGCCGTGCTGTGCGGCCAGTTCGCGGTGCGTGGGAAGGCGTGTGCCGGGCGCGAGCGCGCCACAGCGGATGTCGGCGGCCAACTGATCGACCAGTTGCTTGTAGCGCGCGCGGGGCATGGGTTGTATCCATGACAATTATTTGATTGTAATGATCTTTGCCCCGAAGCTGCGTGGCAACCCGTTTCATCACAGGAGCTGCCATGCACATCGCCATTCTGACCTTCGAGGGGTTTAACGAGCTCGACTCGCTGATCGCCTTCGCCATTATCAACCGCGTCCGCCGGCCCGACTGGCGCGTCAGCATCGCCAGCCCAGCTGCGCGCGTGACATCCATGAACGGGTTGGTGATCGATAGCCACATCGACCTGCAGCAGGCCTGCGCGGCCGATGCGGTGATCGTCGGCAGTGGCATGCGCACCCGTGAGGTGGTGGCGGACGAAGCGCTGATGGCGCAGCTGCGCCTCGACCCGGCGCGCCAACTGCTGGCGGCGCAGTGTTCCGGCACGTTGCTACTGGCCCGGCTCGGCCTGCTCGACGGCGTGCCCGCCTGCACCGACCTGACCAGCAAGCCTTGGGTGCAGGAGGCGGGTGTGCAGGTGCTCGACCAGCCGCTGTTCGCCCGTGGCAATGTCGCCACGGCGGGCGGCTGCCTGGCGTCGACCTATCTAGCCGCCTGGGTCATCGCCCGTCTGGTCGGCCTCGACGAGGCGCGCCAGGCGCTGCACTACGTGGCGCCTGTGGGTGAGAAGGCGCAGTACCTGGCGGGGGCGATGGCGGCGATCGGTCCATATCTTCAAGGCCGTACAGAGGCGTGACCGGTTCGTGCATCGTGGCAAGCTGTCGTACCATCGCCGACTGACCCCGCCACGAGCCTTCGCGCATGTTCGAAATCCAGCCCATCGATCCAGCCCATTACCGCCAGCAGACCCGTCGCAGTACTGCGGTTATCGCGGTCATCTTCGTAGCGCTGGCCATGCTTTGCGCCACGCTGAGTACGCAGCTGTTCGGTACGCCCGGTGGTGACAACTTCAAGTGGAATCTGCTCGGTGTGGTGGTGGGGCTCGGCCTGACCATCGTCCTGGTGCGCCAGCAACTCTGGTCGCGGCCATTCATGGCGCCGGCCGTCTACGGCTGGCGGCTAAAACGCAGCCTGATGCGCGTCACCAACGTTATGCACCACGTCAAGGCGGGCGTGGCGCAGGGCGATGACAGCGCGATGAAACTGCTGCGCTTTTACCACCTGGGGGTGACCCAGATGCATCAGCTCGATGGCAATTCCAGCGAGCTGAGCCAGATGGTGCGCGAGATCGACAGCCATCGTGAGGCGATGGAGCAGCAGGGGCTGGATATCGAGCAGACGCGGCTCGACCCGGCCTGGCTGGAGCGGGTGAAGGCGTTCAAAGCGGCCTGATCAGTTGTCCAGCGACAACTCCAGCGTCTGACCTTGCCAGATGCCCTGGCGACGGCGCGCGATCACCAGGCAGTCACCCGTGCCGACCGCACTTACCACCTGTCGTCCACCGGGCGCCCAGAACGCGCTGCGTCCGGCACAGGACCAGCCGCCGGAAGGACCGCCATGGTTGGCCATCAACACCCCGAGTGACAGTTCACGGGCATAGCCTTCGAGCAATTCGCTGTCATGCGGGTAGCCGTTTTTGCTGATCAGCACACTGGTCGCGTAGATCCCCGCGCCGCGCTCGACGGCAGCCCTGGCATGGCTGGCGTGAGTGAAGTCCGCGCAGATTGACAGGGCGATGCGCTCGTCGCCGAGGTGCAGCGGCGCACCGCCAGCGCCCGGGCTGAACACCCGTTCTTCACCCGCATGCAGATGCTGCTTGGTGTAGATGGCCTGCGAACCATCGGCGCCGCACAGCACTGAGCCGATCAGGATGGCGTCGCTTTCGGCTGTTCGCAGCGGTAGGCCGACCACCGTGGTCATGCGCAGCTGCTTGGCCAATGTGCGCACAGGCTGCAGTAGGGCAGCGTCCGTCGTCTGCGCCAGTTCGCGTGCCAGCGAGGGCTCGTAGCCGGTCAACGATAGTTCGGGGAACAGCAGAAAATCGATGCGCTGCTCGGCGGCGAGTCGCATGACCTGCAGGTGGCGCTGGAGGTTGGCGTCGAGGTCGCCGGCGATGGCGCAGTATTGGGCGGCGCAGAGATCGAGGTCGGTCATGGGGCTTGCTGTCACCTTGGGTCGCGACAGTAGAGCATGGATTGCTCTCGCAGGGACTTGCGCTTACTCGCACTCGCGAGCTCTACCGCGCCTGTCCCAGTCAGGATTGGGTGGTAGGCAAGGGCTACACCCTGCAATAAATGACGTCGGGGCGGCAGGGCTGCCGCCCCGATTTCGCGACATATCCACTGACATTTAGCGAGGCGCATGTTCGCCGCTTAAAGGTTTTTGAAAGGTTCGCCTCTTAGCCTCCGCACGCGCCTTTTGCGTGCTTTACAAGAAAAAGAGGAGAAAGCGGTTTGTTGACCTTGATTGGCCTGTTGACCATCTGCAGCCTGGTTGTGCTGCTGCTTGTTGGGCGCATGTCGCCTGTTCTGCCATTGATCATAGTGCCGCTTTTGGGCGCTCTGGCCGCGGGCTTTGGCCCAGAGGCGATTTCCGGTTTCTTCACTGATGGCATCGGCCGCGTGACGGCGATCGCCACCATGTTCGTGTTTGCCATCACCTTTTTCGGCGTGCTGCAGGACACCGGGCTGTTCCGCCCGCTGATCAATGGCATGGTGCGCCTGACCCGCGGCAACGTGATCGCCGTCACCGTGGCCACCGCTGTGATCGGCATGCTGGCGCACCTCGACGGTGCCGGCGCCACCACCTTCCTGCTCACCGTTCCCGCCTTGCTGCCGCTGTACAAGCAGTTGCGCATGAGCCCGTACCTGATGCTGCTGTTGCTGGCGATCGGCGCCGGCATCTTCAACATGCTGCCTTGGGCTGGACCGCTGGGCCGTGCCTCGGCCGTGACCGGCATCGAGGTCACCGAGCTGTGGCGTCCGCTGATCGCCGTACAGGGTGTCGGGGTGGTGCTGTTAATTGCCCTGGCTGCGTTGCTGGGCTGGCGTGAGCAGCGTCGTATCGCTGCCGGCAAGAGCGGGGACGAGGGTGTACTGGTGGAAACCAGCACTGACTTGCATGAGCCAAGCGCCGAGGAGCTCGCTCTGGAGCGCCCGCGTCTGCTCTGGGCCAACTCCGCGTTGTTCCTGGCGGTGCTGGTATCGCTGTTTTCTGGCGTGCTGCCGGCCGGCTATATCTTCATGATCGGCCTGTGCCTGGCGCTGCTGATCAACTACCCGGGCGGCAAGGCGCAGATGCAGCGGATCTCGGCGCATGCCCCGGCTGCCCTGAGCATGGGCATGATCATCCTGGCGGCTGGCTCGATGCTCGGCATCTTCACCGGCACCGGCATGCTCACCTCCATCGCCCAGGACCTGGCGCGTGTGCTGCCGGCGCCGCTGGTAGGGCAGATGCACATCGTGCTGGGCCTGTTCGGCCTGCCGATGGAGCTGATGCTGAGCACCGACGCCTACTACTTCGGCCTGCTGCCGGTAACGCTGGAAGTGGTCGGTGCCCAGGGCGTCGAGCCGGCCAGCGTGGTCTATGCGCTGACCATCGGTAACATCATCGGCACCTTCATCAGCCCGTTCTCGCCGGCGCTGTGGCTGGCACTGGGTCTGGCCGGGCTGGATCTGGGCCGGCACATCCGCTACTCGCTGTGGTGGATGTGGGGCTTCTCGCTGGTGCTGTTCGGTGCGGCCTGGGCACTCGGGTTGTTCTGACAAACCCAGCTTGTATCGCACCTCACGCCCGGGCTTGCCCGGGCGTGTTGCATATGGAGGCGGGTGTTTAGCTGATTTCCACCTGATAGCGGAAGTTCTCCGCCGCCGCGCGTGACAGGCGATATTCCAGCGGCGTGCGATCGTAGCCCAAGGCGGTACGTTCAATCACCACGCTTGGGCTGGCTTCGGCCACATCCAGAATGGCGGCGAGTTCGGCATCGGCGGAGGAGACCGTCAGGGTTTCCCGGGCGGACGCGATGCGCTGGCCGCAATGCTGCTCGTAGAAGGGGTAGAGCAATTGTGGAAAGTCGTCCGGCGCGAGCTCCAGCAGAGCGTCGAAGCGTGAAGCCGGCAGCCAGATACGTTCATGGAACAGCGGGCGGCCGTCGATCAGACGCAGGCGTTGGAGGAATACGCAGGGCTCGCCTTCGCTCAGCTGCAGTGCCTGGCTGACGGCGGCATCGGCAGCTACCTGGCGGCAGTCGAGGATGCGACCCTGCGGCACCTGAGACTGGCCACTGGCGCTGACCTGGCGGAAAAAACGAAACAGCGAGCCATCGAAGTTCGGTCGCCGCACGAAGGTGCCGCGCCCCTGAGCACGCAGCAGCAGGCCTTCTGCGACCAGGGTTTCTACCGCCTTGCGCACCGTGCCCATGGCCACGCCGTAATGGCGGGTCAACTCCGCTTCGGTGGGGATGGCCTCACCCGGCAACCATTCGCCTGCGGCAATTTTTCCCAGCATTTCGTCGCGTAACCGCTGGTACAGCGGCAGGCGCTCGTCCTGTCCCAGAGCCGTGGTGCTCATAAACCTCAAATCCAAAAGTCGACCGGCCGTCACTTTACCACTGGCCTGCAGATTGACAGCACTCGATCTCTGTAGATACAGTCATCTAATCATATATATGAATATATGACTTACAAGAAGGAGTCGCTCGTACCGGCGGCTCGTACAAGAATCGACAGAGGTATCGCTTCGTGACGCCCATGCCTTATGCCGCTATCACCGGCATCGACACCCACGCGCACATCTTTCGCCAGGACCTACCCATGGTTCCTGGCCGCCGCTACAGCCCCAGCTATGACGCCACCGTGGAGCAGTACCTGGCCCACCTGGACGCCTGTGGCCTGTCCCAGGGGGTGCTGATCCAGCCGAGCTTTCTCGGCACCGACAACCACTACATGGTCGAGGCGTTGCAACGCTTCCCTGAGCGCCTGCGTGGCGTGGCGGTGGTGGATGCGCAGGTCAGCGATGCCGAGCTGGACGAGTTGGCCGCTGCCGGCGTGGTGGGCGTGCGCCTGAACCTGATCGGCAAGGCGCTGGAGGATTACACCGGCCCTGCCTGGAGTGGTCTGTTCCGCCGACTGGCGCGTCGTGGCTGGCAGGTGGAAATTCAGCGCGGCTTCGACGACCTGGCGCTGATCGTGCCGGCGATTCTCGAATCCGGCGTCACCGTGGTGATCGATCACTTCGGCCTGCCTGCGCCCAGCGTGCAACTGGATGCTGCGCAGCATGCCGTGTTCTTCGATCTGCTGGGCCAGGCGCCGGTATGGATCAAGCTGTCGGCAGCCTACCGCAGCCAGTCCGACCTGAGCCGTGCCCAGGCAATCGAGGCACGTCTGCGAGAGGCTTGTGGCGGCGTCGGTCGCTTCCTCTGGGGCAGCGATTGGCCCAACACCCAGTTCGAGTCGCAGACCCGCTACGATCAGCAATTCGCGCTGCTCGAGGCTCTGCTGCCCAACCCCGAGGAGCGCCGTCGCGTTCTGGTGGACAACCCCGCAACCCTGTTCGGTTTCGCCTCGGCGTAACCACTGCTCACATCAGAACAACAAAAGGAGTCAAACCATCATGATGAGCTTGCTCGTCGTCGCCGCGATCGTCCTCTCCGTCGCGCTGGGTTACACCACCAAGATCAACATCGGCCTGTTCGCCATTGCCTTCGCCTACCTGCTGGGCTGCTTCGGCATGGGCATCAGCCCGGGCGATATCATCAACATGTGGCCGCTGAAGATCTTCTTCGTGATCTTCTCGGTCTGCCTGTTCTACAGCTTCGCCACCGTCAACGGCACCCTGGAAAAACTCGCCGGGCATCTGCTGTATCGCTGCCGTGGCGTGCCGCACATGCTGCCCTATGCCATTTTGCTTACCTCGGGGGTGATCGCTGCCATGGGCGCCGGTTACTACACCGTGCTGGCCTTCATGGCGCCGCTGACCCTGTTGCTGTGCCAGCGCACTGGCATGAGCCTGATTCTCGGTGGCATGGCGGTGAACTACGGTGCGCTGGCCGGGGCGAACTTCGTTTCCAGCCAGAGCGGCATCATCTTCCGTGGCCTGATGACCGGCGCCGGCATGCCCGAGAGCGAGGCTTTCGTGAATGCCCTGGCGATCTTCGCCAGCACGGCGATCATCCCGGTGCTGGTGATTTCCGCGTTCGTCTTCCTCGGTGGTCATGGCCGCAACCTGAAGAATGCTGTGCTCGCCGCCGATCTGCCGGAGGCCTTCAACCGCGAGCAGAAGCTGACCCTGCTGCTGACCGTGCTGATGATGGTGCTGGTGCTCGCTGCACCGCTGGCACTGCTGGCCTTCCCGGACAATGCCACGATCAAGTTCATCAACAGCAAGGTGGATATCGGCCTGATCGCCAGCGTGTTCTCGGTGATCGCCCTGTTGCTCAAACTGGGTGACGAGCGCAAGGCCATCGCCTCCGTGCCCTGGGCCACGCTGATCATGATCTGCGGCGTCGGCATGCTGATTACCGTCGCGATCAAGGCCGGCACCATCGACGCCCTGGCGTCCTGGATCGGTGGCAATATCCCGCCGTTGATGATCCCAGTGGCCTTCGGCGTGGTGGCTGCATTGATGTCGATTTTCGCCAGTACGCTCGGCGTCGTGACGCCGGCGTTGTTTCCCATGGTGCTGCCGCTTTCGGCGTCGATGTCGATCGATCCGATGATCCTCTTCATCGCCATCGTGGTCGGTGCTCAGGCTACCTCGATCTCGCCGTTCTCCTCCGGCGGCAGTCTACTGCTGGGCTCCTGCACGGACGACAAGGTTCGCTCGACCCTGTTCTCGCAACTGCTGCTGCGCGCCGCGCCCATTGGCTTCGTTGCGGCGATGCTGTTCAATCTGGCGCTGACTTTCCTGTTCTGATGAGAAAAGGTTCTTTGCATAGTATGGGGAGAGCGTGAGTTGATACCGGACTAGCAATTACGTGTTAGCTGTCCATGGTTTGGCACTATCCGTTAGCGTGTCGTCTGATCTGATGGGTTTCGCCCCTTACGGGCGACTCACTTTCTTTGCTTGTGCAAAGAAAGTAAGCAAAGAAACACACCCCTACATACGGCCCCGGCTGCGCCGGGGTTCCCTCGCTCCAACACCACTCCAGGGGCACGCTGCGAAGGGCCATCCCTGGCCCATCGCAGCTCTCGCGACATCCATGTCGCTCAACCCCTTACATGGCGATTCCACTCGGCCTCCTGAAGGGGACTTGGGCGTCGTCTACACCATCGCAGTTTAAGAGCAAAGGCAAAGGCCAGACGCCGCCAATTCCAATTACGCAAAGATTACGCAGGCTCGCGAACTGGTCCCCTTCAGGAGGCCGAGCGGAGGTGTTGCGTAGGGGAGCGAGCCGCATGGATGCGGCGAGAGGCTTAAAGGGCCAGGGACGGCCCTTGTAAGCCGGCCCCCGCAGCGGCACCGGAGCGAGGGAAGTTTCGCGCAGCGAAACCCGGATGTCGGGGTGCCCTTCTTTGGCACACCTTTCTTGGGCAAGCAAGAAAGGTGTGGCGCCCGTAAGGGGCGCAACCCAAACGCTCAGCGCACGCGATAACGGATCGTGCTAAGCCAGTAAGAGATACGCACACAAACTTGCCAGTCCGGTATCAAGCGTATCCTCCCCGCGAGAATGCGAAGAACCTGAAAAAAACCGGCATCGAGTGATGCAGGGGCTTTATCCCCGCAAGTCCGTATCGCTATTTCAGCCGATAGCGTCGCAAATCATCCTGGCTCAGCAGGCGCAAGCGACCTGGCGGGGCCTGGTAGATCGCTTCGGCCAGGCTCACGTCGACGCCCATGTCGCGAAAGTACTTGGCCGGGCTGAACGCTTGGCTGCCATGGGCGGCCTGCGCCAATGCCGAGTCACCGGCGGGGAAGGGTGGGCGGCGCAGGGCAACGTGGCCGTTGACTGTGCGTTTGCTGCCAGCCGCCAGCAAATAGATGCAACTGCCCTGGCACATGCCGCCTGAAGGCACCAGCGCCTCGAAGCCGGTTTCGCGCAGCAGGCGACCCATGCGGATGGCCTCCGGCGCGCTGCCGCCGATGCTGTCGAGCAGCACGATCTTGCGTGTGTGCTTACCTGGGTTGGCGCGCAAACCCTGCAGCAGTTTTTCGTAGTCGCCGGGAACGATCTCTTCGGAAATTTTCGCTGCCAGCAGGCCGGCATTGGCCTCGACTTCGACCTGCGCCTGGACGTTCAGGGCGGTGCATAAGGTGGTGGCGATCAGGGCGACGCGTAAACGCTGAACAATCATCGGGCGGGTTCGTTGGCGGCTCGGGAGGTAGAAGATACCTTGCCCGAGTCACCTCACGCACCTGTTCAGATCGCTGCGTTTCTCTGCTGCACCTGCCACGCCCAAACGAACAACAGCAGGCCGCCGATGGCGGTGGCGGCGCCGATATAGCCGGTCACCGTCCAGCCCATGCCGGCGCTGATGGCCAGGCCACCGAGCCAGGGGCCGAGGGCGTTGGCGATGTTGAAGGCGGCATGGTTGGAGGCGGCCGCCAGGGTTTGCGCGCCAGTGGCGACGTCCATCAGATGGGTCTGCAGCGCCGGGCCGAGGGCGATCATGGTGCCGAGGGCGAAGATCGCTGGCAGGATCGTCCAAAGGCTGTGCGCGGCGAAGGGGAAGACCAGCAGCACCAGCGTGCTCCAGGCCAGAATCCAGGCAACGGCGCGCAGGCGCAGGCGGTCGAACAGCCAGCCGCCGGCGCTGTTACCGACGATGCAGCCGGCACCGAACACGCCCATGGCCAGGGGAATCCAGCCGGGGCCGACCTGGGTGACATGAAGCAGGGTCGGCGCCATGTAGCTGAACACGCAGAACATCCCGGCGAAACCGATCGAGCCGATGCCCAGGGCCAGCCAGATCGGCGCGCGGTTGAAGGCGCGCAACTCGCCCGAGGGGCTGCTGCGCTGCTCGTTGGGGTCGGCCGGGAGGAAGATCGCCACCATGGCAATGGTGGTGATGGCGATGATGCCGACCAGGGCGAAGGCGTAGCGCCAGCTCATGAACTGACCGAGCCAGGTGGCCAGCGGGTTGCCGATCAGGATGGCCACGGTCAGGCCGGCCAGCACCCGGCTGACCGCCTTGGCGCGCTTGTGCGGCGGAGCCATGGACGCCGCCACCAGCATGGCAATGCCGAAATAAGCGCCATGCGGCAGGCCGGCGATGAAGCGGAAGATCAGCAGCGGCTCATAACTGGGTGCCAGAGCGCTGGCGAAGTTGCCAAGGGCGAAGCAGCCCATCAGCAGCAGAAGCAGTATGCGCCGTGGCAGGCGTGCACCGAGCAGGGCCAGCACCGGTGCGCCGACCACCACGCCGAGGGCGTAGGCGCTGATCACGTGGCCGACCTGTGGCTCGCTGACGCCAAGGTCGGCGGCGACGTTGGGCATCAGGCCCATGATGGCGAACTCGCCGGTGCCGATGGCGAAGCCGCCGAGGGCCAGGGCGAGTTGAATGAGAAGGATCGCGCCCGGCGACAGATGCGTCGCAGCGCTGGGGGAAGACGTGTTCATGAGTGACCTGGAAGGGGGAAAGCAAGCGCGGAATTATAATCTCCCAGTGCCTTGCTTGGGTATTGGCGACCGCTCTATATCGGGCTTTGAGACGAATGGTCGGCGTTGTTCAGGGCTTTCACGTAGTCGACGAAGGCGCGTAGCGGCGCCGGTACGTTGCGCCTGCTGTGGTAGTACAAATATGGGCCGTTGAAGTGCTGCCACCAGTCCTGCATGAAGGGTTGCAACTGGCCGCTGGCCAGGGGCGCCGCGATGTATTCCTCGAAGGTGTAGAGAATGCCGTGGCCGGCGCAGGCCGCAGCGATCAGCAGGTCCTGCGACGAGCTGACCAGGCGACCCTCGGGGCTGATGCGCAGGGTGCGTCCATCCTGCTCGAACTCCCACACGCCGAGCTTGCCGCTGGCGAAGCGGTAGCCGAGCAGGCGATGCTCGCTCAGTTCGCTGGGGTGTTGTGGCGTGCCATGGCGCTGCAGGTAGCTGGGCGCTGCCACTGCCATGAAACACTGCCGGCGCGGCCCGATAGGGATGGCGATCATGTCCTTGGCCAGGCTTTCCTCGTAGCGAATGCCGGCGTCATAACCGGCGCCGATGACGTCGATGAAGGTGTTGTCCATGTTCACCTCCAGCGCGATGCCGGGGTAGCGAGCGAGAAAGCCATCCAGCAGTTGCGGCAGGATGTGCCGCGCAATCACGCCGGGCACATGCAGGCGAAGTGAACCGACGGGGTTCTGCGGATCTTCCTGCAGGTCGTTGAGCGCCGTGTTGATCTCGTCCAGCGCGGGGCGTAGACGTTCAAGCAGGCGCGCGCCGATTTCCGTCGGCGTCAGGCCACGCGTGGTGCGGTTGAGCAGGCGCACGTCCAGCTCCTTTTCCAGGCGGCGCACGCAATCGCTCAGCGACGAAGCCGACATGCCGCGGCGTTGCGCGGCGACGCGAAAGCCGCCGGCCTCGACCACGGCAGCGAACAGGGCAACATCGGATAGATTCGGTTGGCGCATGGGTGGCGGCTGGATTATTACGAAGGGTCCGATAATGCGGCGCAGCGGCCACTTTGCCAATCCTGAGTGGAGACTGGGGAGCGCGTGGGAGGGGCTTCAGCCGCGATCTTCGCCGTGGCAGCACTCATTCCCGGATTACGCTTCGCGTCCGCGAAACACCCGGTAACTGTCCGCCTGACCGTATGCGTTGTTCGGTTTTGGCCGGCTTATCGTACGCGCCATCTGCCTGCACCCTATGTCCTGTACGTGCGCCGGGTCTGGCGCATTGAGTCAACGGACACGAGGAATCAGCCGATGGACAAGAAGAATGCTGTGGGGCGAGGCCATTCGCGTCGTGATGCCCTGAAACTGTTCGGCATGGTGGGCGGCAGCCTGGCCTTGCATGGGGTGTTGGGCGGTGTACCGACATTCGCCTGGGCCAGTACCTCACCGGGGTGGCAGGCGAGTGACATGCCAGCGCTGATCGGCAAGCGCATGCTGGTCACCGGTGGCAGCAGCGGCATGGGCTTCGAGGATGCCCTGGCCCTGAGCCGCGCGGGTGCTCAGGTGATCATCGCCGCGCGCAATTCACAGCGCGGTGCGGAGAGCATCGAGCGTATTCGTGCTCAGGTACCGGATGCGCGTCTGCGTTTCGAACAGCTGGACCTGGCCGACCTGGCCTCGGTGCGCAGCCTGGCTCAGCGCCTGAATGCCGAGGGTGAGGTGCTGGACGTACTGATCAACAACGCGGCGATCATGGCGCCACCACAGCGTGGCGTGTCCCGCGATGGTTTCGAGATGCAGTTGGCGACCAATTTCCTCGGCCATTTCGCCCTGACCGGTTTGCTCCTGCCGTCGCTGCAAAAGTCGGCCGACCCGCGCGTGGTGACCCTGGCGAGCATCGCCGTGAACCGCGGCAACATCAATTTCGATGATCTGCAGTCGCAGAACAACTACAACCCCTATGTCGCCTACGCCCAGTCGAAGCTGGCCTGTCTGATGATGGCCTTCGAGTTGCAGCGGCGCAGTTTGGCCAATGACTGGGGCATCCGCAGCGTGGCCGCGCATCCTGGTGTGGCTGTCACCGAACTGGTCGAACGCGGGCCCGGACTGGAAAGCGAGTTCGCTCGCGAGTGGGCGAAGGACCGCGACGTGTATCACTCGGCAGCGCAAGGTGCGCTGTCATCGCTGTTCGCGGCGACGGCGGCCGAAGCCGAGGGCGGTCGTTATTACGGCCCGACCGGCGAAGAGGAAAAACGCGGCCCGTTAGGTCTGGCCAAGGTGCCGGATGCGGCAGCCGATGCGGATGCTGCGGCGCGCCTGTGGTCGGTAGCCGAGCGTCTGACTGGCGTCAGATACGGCTGAGTGATGCCGGCGCGCCACGCTGGCGCGCCCGTTCGAGGAATTTCCCATGTCATCGTCAACGATGGCGCAGCGCGTGGCCGTGGCCATCAACGCGCAGCGCAACGAGTTGTGGCCGGCTCTGGCCGGTTTTGCCCTGTTCTTTTGCCTGTTCTCGGGCTACTTCATGCTGCGACCGATCCGCGAGGCGATGGGCATCGTCTCCGGCGTGGAGAACCTGCAATGGTTATTCACCGCCACCTTCGTGGTGATGCTGATCGCGGTGCCCTTGTTCGCCTGGCTCAGTTCACGGGTGCCGCGGATTCATTTCATCGACTGGGTGTACGGTTTCTTCACCCTGAACCTCGCGCTGTTCGCCCTGTTGTTTTTCAGCGCTGATGAAAGTGTATGGCTGGCGCGTAGCTTTTACGTGTGGATCTCGGTCTACAACCTGTTCGTAGTGTCGGTGGCCTGGAGCCTGATGGCGGATGTATTCGACAGCGAACAGGCCAAGCGGTTGTTCGCTTTCATCGCCGCGGGAGCCAGTGTCGGCGGATTGGCAGGACCCGCGCTCAGTACACTGTTGATCGGCACTCTTGGTCAGGCCGGGTTGATTCTGCTGTCCGCTGTATTGCTGGCTGTCGCGCTGACGCTCAAGCAGGTGCTGATGCGCTGGCGAGAGCAGGGTGGCGCGGGACGTGCCGGTGCGGTCCAGGCCGAGAGCCCACGCCGGCCTGTGCCGGGCAATCCGTTCAGCGGGTTGACCCGGGTACTGGCTTCGCCCTTTCTGCTGGGTATCGCCGGCTTCGTGATTCTTCTGGCCACGGCCAGCACCTTTCTCTACTTCGAGCAGGCACGTCTTGTGGCCGAGCTGTTCCCGGATCGCGCGGCGCAGGTGCGGGTGTTCGGCGTGATCGATTTCGTGGTGCAGGCTGGCGCATTGATTGCCCAGCTGTTCATCACCGGGCGTATCGCGCGGCGTATGGGCGTGCGAGTGTTGTTGGCCTGTGTGCCGCTAATGGTGTGTGTCGGTTTCATCGGCCTGGCGTTGATGCCGACCTTCGCCATGCTGGCGGCGCTGATGATCGTCCGGCGTATCGGTGAATATGCCTTCGTGCGGCCTGGGCGAGAGATGCTCTTCGCGCCGCTGGATGCCGAGAGCAAGTACAAGGCGAAGAACTTCATCGACACCGTGATCTATCGCGCGGGCGACGCCATGAGTGGTTGGCTCAAGAGCCTGCTGGACATGCTGGCCCAGGGCGCCTGGCTGGTGGCGTTGGTGGGGGCTGCCAGTGCGGCGCTGTGGGGACTGCTGGGTTGGTACCTGGGCGGGCAGGCCGATCAGCGCAGTGCCGAGAAAAAGGTGGCTGCAACTACCTAAGGCAAGTGCGAGAGAAACGATGTGGGAGTCGGCGGCCGACTCCCACAACTGCATCAGCCTCGTGCGGGGATGTTCAGGCCGCGCTGCACCGCCGGGCGAGCGAGGAAGGCATCGAGCACGCGGCGTACGTTGGTGAAGCGCTCGAGTTGCACCAGATCACCGGCCTGGTAGAAATCCGCCAGGGTGCGAATCCAGGGGAATACGGCGATGTCGGCGATGCTGTATTCGCCAGCGATCCAGTCACGGCCTTGCAGGTGTTGGTCGAGTACCCCCAGCAGGCGTGCCGATTCAGCGGCGTAACGGTCACGTGGACGCTTGTCTTCAAACTGGCTGCCGGCGAATTTGACGAAGAAACCGAGCTGGCCGAACATCGGTCCCAGGCCGCCCATCTGCCACATCAGCCATTGAATCGTCTCGTAGCGGGCAGCGGCGTCCTGTGGCAGCAGCTTGCCGGTCTTTTCCGCGAGGTAGATCAGAATTGCCCCGGACTCGAACAGCGCCAGCGGATGGCCATTGGGCCCATCGGGATCGAGGATGGCGGGAATCTTGTTGTTCGGCGCCAGCGAGAGAAACTCGGGGCTGAATTGATCGTCGCTGGCAAAGTCGACCAGGTGAGGTTCGTAGGGTAGGCCGATTTCTTCCAGCATGATCGAGGCCTTGACGCCGTTGGGCGTGGGCAGCGAGTACAGCTGCAGGCGCTCGGGATGCTGGGCGGGCCATTTGCGGGTGATGTGGAAGGGGCTGAGGTCGGTCATGTGGAGTTCCATGTCGAATGGGCCTAAGAGCCTGTTCACGATCTGCTGCGCGTCGGCGCTACTGCGTTAAAAACAAGCTGGATCGCCAGCCCGGTCGGAATGCTCATGTACAAAAGTACACTCTGCTTCCTCGCTTGTTTTTGCCTTGTATCGCTCTAGCTCGCGAGATCCTGAACAGCCTCTACGAAAGGAGCGATCAGAACACGAGTAGCCTGAGCGCAGGAAATCGATCCAGCTGCTAGTAGTCATCGACTCGAGCAATCCTGCCCGGTTCCCTGTACGTGAACGAGGCGGTATGGTGCGGTTTTCATCCACCCGGCCCGGAGCCCATCGGCATGAGCCTGCACGGTACTTACGACTCCCAGAACATCTTCGCCCAGATCATTCGTGGCGACTTGCCCTGCTACACACTCTACGAGGACGACGATGTACTGGCCTTCCTCGATCTGTTCCCGCAATCCAAGGGTCACAGCCTGGTGATTCCCAAGCGCGCGGCCGCGCGCAATATCCTGGAAATCGACGACGCCAGCCTGGCCAAGGTCATGGCCGTGGTGAAGAAGGTCACCCAGGCCGTGGTCGATGAGTTGCAGCCGGCTGGCGTGCAAGTCGCGCAGTTCAACGGCGCGCCTGCCGGGCAGACGGTGTTCCACATCCACATGCACGTGATTCCGCGTTTCGAGGGCGAAGGCCTGGGTGCTCACGCGGCGAGCAAGGCCGATCCGGCCGAGCTGGAAGCGTTGCAGGCACGACTGGTCAAGCGCCTGCAAGCCTGAAACGGCATTGCCCCGGACGAGTGACTCGGCCGGGGCATCAGGCAACCTGTGGTTTAGCCGTTCTGGTTGCTCAGGCCGCCCCATTCCACGAAACGCACGGCGTGCACTTCGCCCTGGCTGTCACGGTAGACCATGACGCTGGGCACGACACCGCTCTTGCGGCTGTTGTCGGTGCGCTGCAGAACCTGGTCGATGTCCAGCTGCATGCCGTACTGATATTCCTGTACGTTCACTTTGGTGCTGTCTGGCGCTTTCTCGCTGGCGAATGCGATAGGAGTGAAAGCGGCGAGGAGGGTGGCGTTGAGCGCTGTGAATTTCATCTGGGTAATCTCCGATCAGTTGCGCCGAAGAAGTTGGCGCTGGGGTCGAGAGAGATGAAAACATTGCGCCGATCATTACAGAAATCGATGCTTTTGCTTTTGGGCATCGATGTTATCGATACCTTGCCCGCGGGCTCGTCAACCCCAATACTCAGGCAGCACTTATCTGCCCATGGAGGGCTTCATGCGTTCGATCCTCATCGCTCTACCGCTGTTGCTGTTGGCCGGTTGTTCGTCATATCGGGGTGACCCCGAGAACGTCAAACCGGTACCGGAAGATCGCCTGCTGGCGTTTCAGGAGGCGCAGGCGAACGGCGCGCAGATCGTGGTCAACCGCGATTTCGGGATGATGGGGGGCGGCTGCTTCGTGGCCATCGAGGTGGATCGCAAGGTCGCTGCGCGCATCGGCGTCGGCGAGGTCGCAACCTTCCAGGTGCCGACAGGCACGCGCGTGGTCGGCATCACGCCGGATCGCATGGACGACACCCTGTGCGGCATGGGCCGCTTGCTGCGCGAAGTGGCGGTGCCGGTGAAAGCCGGGGAAACCCAGCACCTGCGCATCGTCAGCCAGAACAAGGGTGGCTTCGATATCCGCCCGGACAAGCCCTGACCGCTTTGCCGCTGTGCGAGCGGTCATATCGAGCGTGACGCCAGGCGGTTAGTATTCCCTGCATCAAAACAGGGAGCATGAACGTGAATGGATTGCCGATAGCCATCGTAGGGGCGGGTACCGCGGGTCTCGCCACGGCGATATTCCTCGCCCGCCAGGGTTATGAGGTGCGCGTGCTGGAGCGGGTCGAGCAACTGCAGCCGGTGGGTGCAGGCATCCTCTTGCAGCCTTCCGGTCTGGCTGTGCTGCAACGCCTGGGTCTGCTCGCCGAATGCACCGCACTAGGGGCTCCGGTCAGCCGCCTGTACGGCACCAGTTGCCAGGGCCGGGTGATCCTCGACACTCGTTATCACGACTGGCAGCCAGGTAGTTTCGGCCTTGGCATTCACCGCGGCGTGTTGATGACGGCATTGCTCAATGCAGCGCAGCGTGCCGGTGTGCAGGTGGAAGCCGGTGTGGCGGTGAGCCGCTTCGAGCAGGCCAGCGACCATGTTCGCTTGCTGCAGGAGCAGGCGGATGGCAGTGAACAATCCCTGGGCGATTTCGCCGCACTGATCCTGGCCGATGGCACACGCTCGACTCTGCGCGCGCAGATGCAGGTGCGGCAGTGGTCGCGGCCTTATCCGTGGGGTGCGCTGTGGAGCATGTTGCCGACCTCGCCTGCGACTGAATCCGGCGAGCTGCGCCAGTGGTACCGCGGCTGCCGCGAGATGTTCGGGCTGATGCCGACCGGCTGCACCCATCAGGCACGTGGCACTTCGCTGACCAGCCTGTTCTGGAGCCTGCCGCTCAGTGAACATGAAGCGTGGCGCAAGAGCGGCCTGCAGGCCTGGAAAAACCGCGTGCGCAACCTCGCCGGCGAGGCTACAGAGGCCTATCTGCAGCAGATCGATGACCCCGCACAATTGACCCTGACGGCCTATGCGGACGTGCGCATGCAGCGCTGGAACGATGGTCGCGTGCTGGCCATCGGTGATTGCGCCCACGCCATGAGCCCGCAATTGGGGCAGGGCGCCAATATGGCGTTGGTCGATGCCGCTGCACTGGCCGATGCGCTCGGCAATGCCGGTGACGAGCATCAGCACGCGCTCGACTGGAATGCCATCTTCACTCGCTACGGTGATGCCCGTCGTGATCACCTGCGCTACTACCGCCAGGCCAGCCGCTTGCTGACGCCGCTGTTCCAGTCCAAAAGCAACACGCTGGCGGTGCTACGCGATATCGCCCTGATGTTGGCTCGGCACAACCGTTTCGGCCGCCAGCATGCCGTCAGCACCCTGGTTGGTGCACGTGGCGGCTGGCTATGGTCGGGCGCGCAGAAGCGCGAGTTGCATGCCTGGACGGGCGAGCGGGAGGCCTGGGAGTGAGGCCGCTCAGCTGCGCTGCAGGTCGAGCAGCGCCTTCTGGCTCAGGTCCAGCCACTCCTTGTGTAGCACTCGATAATGCCGGGCGGAGCGGCGGGCGTGGGTCTGGATCTGTTGCAGCAATTCGATGGCCTCGCGCTCACGTCCCAGTCGCTGCAGCAGCAGGGCATAGCGATAGTTGGCTTCCGGGCTGGCGCTGTAGCTGCCAAGGGCGCGGTATTCCTCTTCGGCCTTGAGGTCGTTGCCCTGGCCTTCCAATGCGCGGGCATACAGCAGGTGGCCGTCGCTGGAGCGAAAGTCCGGGTTGTGGGCGATCAGTTGATCGAGGCTCGCCTGGCAACCGGCGAAGTCGCCTTGGGCGAAACGTGCTCTGGCCAGGCCGAGGAGAATGTCCGGGGCGTCGCTGTGGATACCGCGCAGGGCTGTCTGGTAGTGCGTGGCCGCTTCTTCGGCCTGACCCATGCGCAGCAGCTCATCGGCCAGGTTGACGCGAGTATCGCGGGTGTCGCGAATCTCCAGTTCATCGCGCAGGGCGCGTAGGTGACGTTCTGGGTCGATGCTGTCATGCAGACGGTTGAGCGTGCGGCGGCCGCGGCGGCTACCGAGCAGATCCGGTAGCATGATGCCGAGGAAGTAGATCAGGCAGCCGAGGCCGGGCAGGGCGATGATCAGGTACAGCCAATAGCGTTCCTGGCCACTGCGCACTACGTGGAGGCCGCAGGTGACTTGGCAGGCGATGACTAACAGAGCGAGCAGAGGCATAGGGCGATCCAGTCCTTTGGAGTGCGAGGGGAGGCTTATCAGAGCATGGATCAGCCCCGTTGTCAGGTGACGCATGCACGGCTGTGGCTTGTGTCACGTGATAGGCTGCGCGGCTGATTCCATGTTCATAAGGATGCGTGCATGCCGTCGTCGCTGGAGATTTTCGCCAACCTCTTTTATCTGGTTTCGGTCGTGCTGGCGGCGCGCAATTCGGTGCACACCTGGGCCGTCGGCCTGGTCGGCTGCGTGCTGTTCGGCTGGCTGTTCTTCAGCGTGCAGCTGTATGCCGATGTCACCTTGCAGGCTTTCTTCATCGCCACCAGCCTGCTGGGATGGTGGAGCTGGATGCGCGGTCGCCAGGGCGAGGCGCTGCCGATCAGCCGTGCCAGCACGGCCGGACTGGGCCTGGCGCTGCTGCTCGCGGTGGTCGTGGCAGGCGCATACGGCGCCTTGCTGCACCATTTCACCGACGCCTACGCACCTTTCATCGATTCGCTGGTGCTGACCTTCAGCGTACTGGCGCAATTGCTGCTGATGCGTCGCAAGCTGGAAACCTGGTACGGCTGGCTGCTGGTGAACACCCTCGCGGTGCCGCTATTCGCCTCGCGCGAGCTGTATCTGACGGCGTTCATCTACCTACTGTTCTGGTGCAACGCCTGGTACGGCCTGTACCGCTGGCGCCGTGAACTTAACGCGCAGACCGCCTGAATGAGCACGCGATTCGCCTGCGGGCTGGTGGTCGGCAAGTTCGCGCCGTTGCACCTGGGGCACGAATGGTTGATCCGCCAGGCGCAACAGCAATGCGAACAGCTGGTACTGCTCAGCTGGGCCCGTCCGGAGCTTGCCGGTTGCGCGCCCGAGCGCCGTGCGAACTGGTTGCAGGTGCGCTTTCCCGAACTGCGCAGCTGGGTGGTCACGCCCGAGTGGGTTGCCCAGCAACGCGCACGCGGCCTGGCGTTGCCAGATCTTCCCCGCGAGTCCGATCCCGATGCCGCTCAGCGCCAGTTCGTCGCCGACTTTTGCCTGGCAGTGCTCGGCCACCCGGTGGACGCGGTCTTTACCAGCGAGGCTTACGGCGATGGTTTTGCCGCGCATTTGAGCCGGTGTTTCGGCCGGCCGGTGGAGCACGTCGAGATCGACCGCGCGCGCATTCAGGTGCCGGTGTCCGGTACGCGTCTGCGCGCCGATATTCATGGCCTGCGCCACTACCTGGCGCCGCAGGTGTATGGCGATTTCATCGAACGCATCGCCTTGCTCGGCGGCGAGTCCACCGGCAAGAGCAGCCTCGCCCTGGCATTGGCCGAGGCCTTGGGCACGCGGCATGCCGCGGAGTACGGACGCGAACTCTGGGAAGAGCAGGGCGGCGTGCTCGCCTATGACGACTTGCTGCGTATCGGGCGAACCCAGGTCGACCGTGAGCAGAGCCTGGCCGGGCAGTGCCAGCGCTACCTGGTTTGCGACACCACGCCGCTGACCACGCTGTTCTATTGCCGCGAGCTGTTCGGGGGTGCCGAGGCCGAGCTGGAGCAGTTGGCCGAGCGGCACTATCACCACCTATTCCTGTGCGCCGATGACTTCCCCTTCGTGCAGGACGGCACCCGTCAGGACCAGACCTTTCGCCGCCGGCAGAACCAGTGGTACGCGCAGGAGCTGACGCGGCGCGGCTGGCCATTCACACGGCTGACCGGCTCTCTGCAACAGCGCATCGAGCAGGTACTGCATAGCCTGAGCGGAACCTAGTCGTAGGCAGTTGGTGCGCACGGCGCACCCTAGGTTCGAACGAGCGAAGCACTTGCCGGGATAGCCGCGGGTGGTGTTGCGTAGGGTGCTCTGCGCGCACCGGCTTGTGGAACACGCCTGGAGTTCAGTCAGCCATAACTGCAATCAGCGGCGCGCAACCTCTGGTCGGCCTTGCGACACGCTACGAGACTTGTCGGCCATCCATGGCTGGGCGAGGATGCGCGTTTTCGACCGAACCGGAATCGCCATGCGTCGTCTGCCTTCGCTCACCGCCCTGCGCACTTTCGAAGCGGCCGCACGGCATGCCCACTTCGGCCGTGCGGCCGCTGAGCTGTGCGTCACCGACAGCGCTGTCAGCCACCAGATTCGCCAGCTCGAAGAGCAACTCGGCAGCATGCTGTTCGAGCGCGACGGCCGTCAGGTACGCCCGACACCGCAGGCCAGGCGCCTGCTGCACAGTCTGCAGCAGGCCTTCGAGCTGATTGGCGAGGCCTGCGACGAGCTGCGCGATCCCGGTTCGCAGGCGCAACTGCGCGTCGCGGTTACCGCAGAGTTGGCGCAGAAGTGGCTGGTCGGGCGCCTGGCCGACTTCGCCGAGCGCCACCCGCAGATCACCCTGCATCTGCACGAACAGCCGCTGGAGGCGACGCTGCCGGGCAGCGAGATCGATATCGCCATCACCTATGGCACCGGCCCGGACGATGCCAGCACCTACTTCGTAAGGCCGCTGCCGACCCTGCAATTCTTCCCGGTGTGCAGCCCGGGCCTGTTCAACCAGTCGCCGCTCAAGCACCCGCGCGACCTCGCGCGTCATTGCCTGCTGCATGACGATCAGGACGGCAAGACCTGGACCGCCTGGCTGACCACTCATGCTGGCGATATCCAGCCGACTCGGCATCTGTACCTGGGCCATGCCGGCTTGACCATGGAGGCAGCTGCACGTGGCCAGGGCGTGGCCATCGGCGACAACCTGACCAGTGCCGAAGACCTGGCCAGTGGTCGCCTGGTGCGTCCCTTTGCGGCTCAGGTGCCGTCGCTCGGGCAGTACGCGCTGGTGTGCGAGCGCCTGCGTCTGGACAAGCCGGCAGTCGCTCATTTCATCGAATGGCTCACTGATCAGCTGGTCGATCTGTGAATTGAATTCAAGGGTTCCGCGATTATCGTCATTGGTCGAGGCGGCACCGACGGGCGTACTGTCGGGCTACTTCCAGCCACTGACGAGGAGCCGCGAGATGCCCCGTACCCTGACTTCCCTGCCCAAGGCCGACGGCTTTCGTCTGCCCGGCGAATTCGAAACCAAGAGCCGCTGCTGGCTCGGCTGGCCGGAGCGCCCGGACGTTTGGCGCAACGGTGGCAAGCCGGCGCAGAAGGTCTGGGTCGAGATCGTTGCGGCCATCGCCAGCAGCGAGCCGGTCACCGTCTGCGCCTCGGCGGCGCAGTACGCCAACGCTCGGCGCATGCTGCCGGCGCATGTGCGGGTGGTGGAAATGACCTGCAACGACACCTGGTTCCGCGACAGCGGCCCGGCGTTTCTGGTGCATGACGAGACGGCCGAAGTGCGCGGCGTGGACTTCGAATTCAACGCCTATGGCGGGCTTGATGGCGGGCTTTACTACCCATGGGACAAGGACGATCAGATCGCGCAGAAGATTCTCGAGATCGAAGGCTTCGATCGCTATCGCGCGCCTTTCATTGCCGAAATGGGCGGTATCCAGAGTGATGGCCAGCGCACTCTGCTGACCACCGAGCAGTGCCTGCTCAACCGCAATCGCAACGCCCACCTGGGCAAGGACGAGATGACCCGCAGGCTGTCGGATTACCTCGGTGCCGAGCAGGTGATCTGGCTGCCGCGCGGCTGCAAGTTCGACGAAACCGACGGTCATATCGATGACCTGGCCTGCTTCGTTCGCCCTGGCGTGGTGGTGATGCAGTGGACCGACGACCGCACCGACCCGCAATGGGAAATCTACCAGGAGGCCTACGACATCCTGCGCAGCGTGCGCGATGCCCGTGGCCGTGCGCTGGAGGTGCACAAACTGCCGCAGCCGCGCGTACTGGAGTGGACGGCGGAAGAGGCCGAAGGTCTGGATCAGGACGATGCCACCCATACCCGCCAGGCCGGCACGCAGATCTGCGCCTCGTACATCAACTACTACGCCGGCAACTCGGCCATCGTCCTGCCGCTGTTCGGCGATGCCAGCGACCGTGTGGCCCAGGCCACCCTGGCCGAGTTGTTCCCGCAGCATCGCATCCTCGGTATCGAGAACTCGCGGGAAATCCTGCTGGGTGGCGGTAACGTCGCCTGCATCACCATGCCGCAATACGCCGCGCCCCAGCGCGCCTAGGAGGCCCGGATGAAACTGCCCGCCAGTCTGCTGGCCGTGGCCCTTGCCGCCTGCGCACACGCGCAGGCCGGCGCGGCGCCGAAGCAGGTCAACCTGTATATCTGGAGCGAATACCTGGCCCCGGACACCCTGGCTTCATTCGAAGAGAAGACCGGTATCCGCGTGGTGGTCGATCACTTCGATTCGCTGGAAACCGTGGAAACCAAACTGCTCACCGGCGGCAGTGGTTACGACCTGGTGCTGACTGCCGGCCAGCACCTGAGCAGGGCTATCACCAGCGGTGCATTGCGTGAGCTGGACAAGGCGCAGCTGCCGCATTTTGCCGGGCTGGATGACGAGTTCACCCAGCACATGGCCAAGTTCGACCCGGGCAATCGCTACGCCGGACTCTACGTCTGGGGCACCACCGGTTTCGGCTACCAGGCGCAGGCCATCGCTCAGCGCATGGCAGATGCCCCGACCGATAGCTGGGCGATGCTGATGGACCCGCAGGTGGTGGCGCGTTTTGCCGATTGCGGAGTGAGTTTGCTCAATGATCCCAACGAAGTGTTCGCCGCTGCGTTCCGTTACCTGGGGCTGGATATCAACCGGCAGAATCTCGATGACCTGAAACAGGCCGAGGCCCATCTGGCCAAGGTGCGACCGTTCATTCGCTACTTCGACAATGACCGCAACATCAGCGACCTGGCCAACGGCAACACCTGCCTGGCGATGGCCTGGAATGGCAACGTCGCCATCGCCGCGGCACAGGCCGAGCAGGCCAACAAGAAATTCCAGCTGAGCTACCGCATCCCGCGTGAAGGGGCTCTGTTGTGGTTCGATGCCATGGTCATCCCGCGTGATGCGCCGCACCCGGAAGCCGGGCTGGCGTTGATGGACCACCTGATGACACCCGAGGTGATCGGCGCCATCAGCAACAACATCTACTACGCCAATGCGGTGCCAGCAGCCGACGCCTTCGTCGATCCGGCGATTCTCGCCGACCCGGGCACCTATCCGCCGGCCGAGCTACGCGCCACGCTGTACACCAAGAATGACAACAGTCGCGAGTTCAACCGGGCCCTGACCCGTGCGTTCAGTCGGCTGAAGTCGGGTCGGTAGCTGTCAGCGATAGCGAGCGAGGATGGCCTCGAACTCGCCATCCTGTCTCATCTGCACCAGGGCACGCAGCAGTGCCTGGGTCGGTACATCCGGCTCGTCGCGGACGATGCAGGCGATCAGGTCAGCGCTGATTTCACCGAGCGCATGCAAGTGTTGGTCGGGCGGCAGGTCGCGATTGAACCAGGCCAGCGCCAGGTGATTGCTGATGGCATAGCGGTAGCGGCCGGCCCCGAGTTTCTCCAGGGCCAGTTCCTGGGTGCGGGCGTCTTCGCGGTGTATCGCCCCTGTGGTCAGCAGCGGCTCCAGATTTGGATAGCTGAAGCCCAGCACCGTACCCACGCGCTCATCCCGCAACTGCTCCAGCTTGAAGTCAGGGTCGGCGTTGCGCGCGACGATCAGGTCGCGCTGCACCATGAAGGGCAGGCTCCAGATGTACTGGTGATGGGATTCGACGAGCCAGTCAGGATTGACGTAGCAGCGCACGTCGATTCCGCCGCTGACCAGCAAACGTTGAACGCGCAGGCGTGGTAGCACCAGCATCTCTACGCGGCGGCCGACCTTCTGCGCCAGGCGCATTTGCAGATCGTAGAGAATCCCGCCCGCGGCCTGGCCATCGACGATCTTTATCATCGGCATGGCCCAGCTCTCGGTCACCGAGAAGCGCAGTGGGCGCTGCTCCTCGGCCGAGGCTGCGAGGCACAGCAGAAGCAGCAGAGCGGATAGCGAAAGGCGCATGCGGTTACCGGTTCAAGACGTTAAGCGAGGTCGCGCCGAGCTTGGCCGTAACAGACTGGACGATGGCCGCTCAGGCCGGCGCCGACTCGAAGTTGTCGGCGCGCGCCATGCGCCACATGCGCTCGTAGAACTCGCCTTCGATCTGGCCGCTAAGCAACTCGCCAGGCGCGAGGAACACATGCTGCTGCGAGAACAGCTTGATCTCGGTGGCGGACATGCGCTGCACCAGGTGCTTGGCATCGATCTGTGCCGGGTGATCGAGGCCGGCGGCGGCGAGCATTTCGGCCAGTGCCTTGAGCGTGTTGCGGTGGAAGTTGAAGACGCGCTGGGCCTTGTCCTCGACCACCAGTGCGCGCTGGCGCAGCGGGTCCTGGGTCGCCACGCCGGTTGGGCACTTGTTGGTGTGGCAGCTTTGACTCTGGATGCAGCCAATGGCGAACATGAAACCGCGCGCCGAGTTGGCCCAGTCGGCGCCGATGGCCAGCACGCGGGCAATGTCGAAGGCGCTGACGATCTTGCCGCTGGCGCCGAGCTTGATCTTGTCGCGCAGGTTACTGCCGACCAGGGTGTTGTGCACGAACAACAGGCCCTCGCGCAGCGGCACGCCCAGGTGATCGGTGAACTCCAGCGGCGCTGCGCCGGTGCCGCCTTCCTTGCCGTCGACGACGATGAAGTCAGGCAGGATGCCGGTCTCCAGCATGGCCTTGACGATACCCATGAACTCCCAGGGATGGCCCAGGCAGAACTTGAAGCCGACGGGCTTGCCGCCCGACAGCTCACGCAATTGCGCGATGAACTGCAGCAGCTCGACCGGAGTGGAAAAGGCGCTGTGGCGCGACGGCGAGACGCAATCCTCGCCCATGGAAATACCGCGGGTGTTGGCGATCTCTTCGGTGATCTTGTGCTTGGGCAGGATGCCGCCGTGGCCCGGCTTGGCGCCCTGGCTGAGCTTGATCTCGATCATCTTCACCTGCGGGCTGGCGGCCTGGACGGCGAAGCGCTCGGGGTCGAAGCGTCCGTCCGAGGCGCGGCAGCCGAAGTAGCCGCTGCCCAGTTCCCAGACCAGATCGCCACCGTGCTCACGGTGATAGGGGCTGATGCTGCCCTCGCCGGTGTCGTGGTAGAACTCGCCGAGTTTCGCCCCTTCGTTGAGGGCACGAATGGCATTGGCGCTGAGCGAGCCGAAGCTCATCGCCGAGATGTTGAACAGGGACGCCGAGTACGGCTGGCTGCATTGCGGCCCACCAATCTCCACGCGAAAGCTGCACGGATCGGTCAGCGGCGCCGGGCGCATTGAGTGGCTGATGAACTCGAAACCGTTCTGGTATACGTCGCTCAAGGTGCCGAAGGGTTTGTCGGCACCTTCGTTCTTGGCGCGGGAATACACCAGCGAGCGCTGGGCGCGGGAGAAGGGCAGTTGCTCAGCGTCACCTTCGAGCAGGTATTGGCGAATCTCCGGGCGGATACCTTCGACCAGGTAGCGGATGTTGCCCAGGATCGGGTAGTTACGCCGCACTGCATGGCGCGTCTGCAGCAGGTCGCCGATACCGATCAGGCTGAGTACGCCACTGAGCAGGGTGAACGGCCACATCCACTCGTGGCCAAGGAAAGGCAGGCTGGCCAGGGTGAACAGCACGCAGAAAGCGAAAAAAGCGTAGCGGCTGAGCAGGGAGAGGTTCATGCAAACTCCAGAGACACGGATCAAGATAAGACTTTAGACCAAACGGCTATATTGGGTCATGTTCTGTCCACCTAGACACTCTCAAGGGCTAAGGACGAACCCCATCGCCCTGTGGCACACTCAGTGGCCCGGAGCCAACCGTCGCAAGAGCTTGGCCCAAGTCTCCCGATTTTCGGCCTGCGCCATTGTCGCCGGCCTACTGCCTGAGGCCGCCAGCGGCCGAGAAGAGGAATGAGCGTGCATAACGTCGTCATCAGTGGTACCGGCCTCTATACCCCGGCCAACAGCATTTCCAACGACGAGCTGGTGGCATCCTTCAATGCTTATGTGCAGCAGTTCAACGCCGATAATGCCGAGGCCATTGCCCGCGGTGAGGTGGAGGCGCTGAGCGAGTCCAGCAGCGGCTTCATCGAGAAGGCGTCGGGCATCAAGAGCCGCTTCGTCATCGACAAGGCCGGCATTCTCGACCCGCAGCGCATGGTGCCGAGCATTCCCGAGCGTTCCAACGAAGACTGGGGCATCCTCTGCGAAATGGCCGTGGGCGCTGCCAAGCAGGCGCTGGAGCGGGCCGGCAAGACCGTCGCTGATATAGATGGGGTGATCGTCGCCTGCTCGAACTTGCAGCGCGCCTACCCGGCGGTGGCCATCGAAGTGCAGGCCGCGCTGGGCATCGACGGTTGGGGCTACGACATGAACGTGGCCTGCTCCTCGGCCACCTTCGGCATTCAGGCTGCGACTACCGCGATCCAGACCGGCCAGGCTCGCGCCATCCTCATGGTCAACCCGGAGATCTGCACCGGTCACCTGAATTTCCGCGACCGCGACAGCCACTTCATCTTCGGTGACGCCGCCACCGCAGTGATCATCGAGCGTGCCGACCTGGCTACCTCCCAGCACCAGTTCGACGTAGTCAGCACCAAGCTGCTGACCCAGTTCTCCAACAACATCCGCAACAACTTCGGCTTCCTCAACCGCGCCGCGGAAGAGGGCGTTGGCGCCCGCGACAAACTGTTCGTGCAGGAAGGCCGCAAGGTGTTCAAGGACGTCTGCCCGATGGTCGCCGAGCTGATCGCCGCGCACCTGGCGGAAAACCAGCTCAACGTCAGCGACGTCAAGCGCTTCTGGCTGCACCAGGCCAACCTCAACATGAACCTGCTGATCGCGCGCAAGCTGCTCGGTCGCGACGCCGAGCCGCACGAGGCACCGGTGATTCTCGACACCTACGCCAACACCAGCTCGGCCGGCTCGGTGATCGCCCTGCACAAGAACCAGGACGACCTGCCGGCGGGCAGCCTGGGTGTTCTAAGCTCCTTTGGTGCCGGTTATTCGATCGGCAGTGTAATTTTGCGCAAGCGTTGAACTCTCTGTAGGAATGCCTGACGCGCGTAGAACCTGTTTCACGATCTAGCGAGCTAGAGCCAGGCAAGGCGAAAGCAGCCGAAAAAGCCCAGTTTACGAGCCGTAAATGAGCATTTTGAGGTTGGTTTCAACGCAGCATGGCCGACGCGCAGCAGATCGTGAACAGGTTCGTACAGGGTTTGCTCGTGCGCGCCTGGCCCTACCATGGGAGTTCTATGTCCGATACCGATCTGTTGGATCGTCTGCTCACCGGTGAGCAGAAGGCCTATCGCGAGCTGGTCGCTCGCTACCAGGGGGCGATGCGAGCGGTGGCTTACGCCATCGTCGGCAGCCGCCACGCCGATGAGGTGGTGCAGGATGCCTGGCTCGCCGTAGTGCGCAGCCTGGCAGGCTTCCAGGGGCGCTCCAGCCTCAAGACCTGGCTGCTGACCATCACCGCCAATACCGCCAAGACCCGTCTCAAGCACAACCGTCGCGAGGTACTGCTCGATGACTTGGCTGCGCCCCATGGCACGGTGGGTGACGAGCGTTTCTCCGATGACGGCCACTGGCTGCTGGCACCCCATGCCTGGCATCAGGACAGCCCCGAAGCCCTGCTCACCGAAGACGAACTGCGCGATTGCCTGGAGCACACATTGGCCAGCCTGTCCGAGTTGCAGGCCAGCGTGCTGGTGCTGCGCGAGCGACAGGGTCTGGAGCTGGAGGCGATCTGTAATCTTCTCGACATCTCACTCTCCAATGCCCGTGTGCTGTTGCACCGGGCACGCCTGAAAGTCTTTGCAATCCTGGAACATTTCGAGGAGACAGGCCAATGCTGACCTGCAAGGAACTGGTCGCTCACTCCAGCGATTATCTCGACGGCCAACTGACCCTCCGCCAGCGCCTGGCCGTACGCGCCCACCTGGCCATGTGCGGCAACTGCCGGCGTTTCATCCGGCAGATGAAGCTGACCCAGGCGGTGATCCGGCAGATGCCGGATGAGGAGTTACCCGAACTCGACGCCCTGGCCGAGCGCCTGGCGCAGGATCGGCGTAATCAGGGGTGATTTGCGTGCTTGCTGGACGGCTTGGCTGCGGCCTCACGCGTAGGGTGGATCGGGGCGCGTAGCCGACGCTTTTTTATCCACCGTTTGCGGTGGTTGTTCGGGCTACTTGCTAGCGCCCCACAGCTAAGCAACTTCCGGCAAAACTCGCATGCAAGAGCAGCACCGTAGGATGGGTAGAGCAACGCGAAACCCATCGAATCTCCCCTGGGTTTCGTTGTGCTCTACCCAGGCTACTTGCTGCTAACCATTGGAACTATTCGGGTCAATCGGCTGAAGAGTAATGTCCTCGAACTTTTCAAAGTCTCCCTCCCACCTTTCTTCCCCTGGGATTCTTGGGATCTCTTTCCAATACTGGACTTTAGACCAATCAATCTCTCCGGCTTTACCTATGTGTCGGCCCGGGCTTTTCGAATCGTGCTTAGATAAATAACAATCTAGGTTTTTTCTATTGAAATCCATGTCGCCAAGTTTGCATGCACATACCAAGAGCTCGACCAATACACTCAGTGCAGCATTAGCGCTTTCAAACGAAGGCTCGGCCCCTCCATGAATGAATTTATTGCGCTCGTCACGGACAGAGCTAAAATTATCGTATGCTTCTTCCGAAATTATACCTTTCTGAAAAAGTAGTTCTGACTTATGTGCGGCTGTCCATTGTTGTGATTCTAAAAACTTTCTTCTTTTATGAATGTGACTGCGCCTTGAGTCGGCTACTATGACACAATGCCAGATATGATCCAGAAGTTGTTCAATAGATATCCATGAATGAGTTAGCGACTCTTTCGTTTGCCTATTGATGTAATTTGTAAATCCTGTAACCAACAATGAAGGCGACAAGTTTCCAATGGATTTTAGTATTTTAGCCCCGTATAGGTAGGCAGACTGAACCTCTGACGCCAATATGGCTGGAGGGTCTATAAGCTTTATCCTATCGCTACTACCAGCATCCTGATTTCCTAATGCTTGGTGTAAAACACCATTCCCTCCAAAGGTTCGGAGATGCCGAAAGTACCCAGCCTCTGTCATCTCTCCTTGTGACAAATCCTGTGGCTCTACACTTTCTATGTAAACCCCACCTAAAAGTATTGACGCAAAAATCCTGTTGAACTCACTAAGCGTTGCCTCAAGAGAAGAATACTCTTTAATCGCAGGCAAGATGAAACTCCCATCATAAGCCACGCATAATGGAAATGGCTTTGCAATTTCAGCGTCGAAAAACTTTGATGCTCTATGGAGCTTAACGTAGTCATAGCTGTTGTTGTTAATTTGCTGAATAGTACACTTCCATGCGTCACTTTCATCCCTCAAGATCAATCGAAAAGGGCTGGGGTTAGCTATGTAAATAGGAACTTTTATGCTCATAAAGCCTTCGGATTAACGTTCGGTTAAGGGGTGGGCTTTAGCTCGTCCCAGCGAGCGATTTGAACCAGTTGTTATAGCTGGCCTCCTAGCCGCTTCATCAGATTTTGATATTCACTTTCTCCTAGATCGGGGAATAACTCACGACTATATGATAGGCGTTGAAAACATCCATCGTTTGAGGGCGTAACTTCGATAACTGACACCATTGAAATGAATTTTTCCAATGCAGCGTCAAGAGTAATAAGTTTAAATATGATATTGTCGTTTCTTGTTAGGGATTTTATATTGTTGATTCTTGAGATTGATATTATGTCACTCAATGCGTTGTGCGCATTATATTTTGCTATTCTAGGCTTCACTACTTTTCTGGCTTCTTGGCTGCCAAAAATTTTGGCTGCGCAACACATAACAACTGGGTGTCCTAGCGGAATACCTAAAGAGTTTGCATGCTTGATTAAATCTTCCAGTGTTTCATGTTTTTTGGTTTCTGAAAGAGGTTGGTAAATATGTTTTCTTGCGTAATCTAGAAAGCTCATGTATCCGTCAAAATTTAACTCACGCTCACCGGAAATTAGCTCTGATATAAGCGCATTATTCTTTGCTAGGAAGTCGCTGTCAGTTTTTGCACGTTTAAAAAACGTCCTATATGACTTGATTCTTTTGCTATAGTCTCATTTATTTCTTCTTTTGTTTCTCGTCTTCCTCGCTGGCCTTCAAGAATTGAAAGTAAAGGGCTAAATACGGACTTTTTGTTGTCCAGAGATTTAATCTTTTTGAGTAATTCTAATTTATCCCCTTCTTGAGGCTTTCCAGAATTACTGTCTTTGATTATAGATACCGCATTTCTGTCAAGTAGATAGATTTTCTTCATGGGCTATAACAGTGATTAGATGGAGGGCGATACTAATCTGATAGTAGAGCCTTCCATCTAACTCCGCACCATCCCGTTTCGCTTCGCACTAAAAATCCTTTCCCGTCATGGCCTTATCGCTGTGCTCCGGCAGTCCGCTGTATTCGCTTGACCTCCTCTTTTTGCTTCAGCATTACGCTTGGCGCACCGCGCGCGGTGGATGACACTTTTTCATCCACCGTTTGCGCTGGCTGTTCGGGCTACTGTCTATCGAAAGCCTCGCCGCTGAAGCGCCTCCCACGGGTGCGGTGGATGTTTTTGTGCCTGTGGGAGGGGCTTTCGGCTCTGGCATCCTGCTTCGCTCTGCCTCCTGCATCCATGCAGTCGTAGCCGCGACTGGGGGCGGGCAAAACCCCCGGATTTCATCAGGGCTACGAAAAACTTTTTCGCCCGCTGTAACGCCCGCATCCCTGCCTCGTCCATTGCTGCGAGGGCGCCAATCCGGCCCCGCATTCGAAACCGATGGAGAGATGCCATGAAACAACTCAATACCCTGACTGCCACCCTGGGCGCTGCGCTGCTGACTTCCATGGCGTTCACTGCCCATGCCGCGAGCAACCCCTTCGCGGCACAGGAACTGGCCAGCGGCTACAGCCTGGCCGCTGCCGAGAAGGCGCAGGAAGGTTCCTGTGGCGAAGGCAAATGCGGTGGCGAGATGAAAGGCGACGCAGAGGGCAAGTGCGGCGAGGGCAAATGTGGTGGCGAGAAAAAAGCCGACGCCGAGGGTAAATGCGGCGAAGGTAAGTGCGGCGGCGAGAAGAGCGAGTAAGGGCGCAGGGGAGGACGGATCATGCACCTCGCAAACCTCACTGGCGCCGGTCTCGGCCTGCGTCGCGGACTGCTCGCCGAGTTGGTCGGCGATGGTGCCAGCGGCGCCGACTTTCTCGAAGTGGCGCCGGAGAACTGGATCGGTGTCGGTGGCCGGTTGGGCAAGCAGTTGCGCGCCCTGAGCGAGCGCCGGCCGTTGCTGTGCCATGGTCTGTCCCTCAACCTCGGCGGCTTCGCGCCGCTGAACCTGGAGTTGCTGCACGCCATCAAGGGTTTTCTCGACGCGCATGGCATGTTGGCCTATAGCGAGCACCTGTCGGCCTGTGCCGACGACGGTCAGCTATATGACCTGATGCCCCTACCGTTTTCCGACGAGTCGGTGGCGCGCATCGCCGAGCGCGTGCGCATCGTGCAGGACGTGCTGGAGCGGCCGCTGATCATCGAGAATGTCTCGGCCTATGCACGTCTGCCTGGTGAGCTGGACGAGGCGGATTTCGTTCGCGCCGTGCTGGAGCGTGCCGACTGCCAGCTGTTACTGGACATCAACAACGTCTACGTCAACAGCCTGAACTTCGGCTTCGATGCCGAGGCCTATATTGCCGCGATGCCGAGTGAGCGCATCGCCTATTTGCACGTCGCCGGTCATTACGACCAGGCGGCAGACCTGAAGATCGACACCCATGGTGCGCCGGTGATCGACCCGGTGTGGGCACTGCTGAGCAGCGCTTACGCGCAGCATGGCGTACGCCCGACGCTGCTGGAGCGCGACTTCAACTTCCCGCCGCTGGCCGAGCTGTATGCCGAACTGGCGCATATCCGCAGCCTGCAACAGGCCGTGCAACCGCTGAGCAGGTACGGCACATGAGCGGCGTTCAGCAGCAGCGCGACTTCGCTGTACGTATTCGCCAGCCTGAGGCGCAGGCCTTGCTGCCGGGTGTCACGGCCGAGCGCATGGCGATCTACGAGGAGCTGTTCTTCAACAACGTCGCCAGCCTGGTGGGTGGTGCCTTTCCGGTGCTGCGCGGGGTTCTCGGAGCCGAGCGCTGGCAGCGGTTGCTGCGCGCGTTCTTCGCCGAGCATCGGGCGAGCACGCCGTACTTTCTCGAGATCAGTCAGGAGTTTATTGCCTGGCTGCAGCAGGGTTATCGCGCCGAGCCTGACGACCCTGCGTTCATGCTGGAGCTGGCGCATTACGAGTGGGTCCAGCTGGCGCTGGATGTCAGCGACTTGCAGTTGCCTGAGCGCGGTTGGTCGCCATTGGTCTGGCCGCTGGCGTATCGCTGGCCGGTGCAGAGGGTCGGTGCTGAACACTGCCCCACGCAGCCGCCAGCAGAGCCGACTTGCCTGCTGGTCTGGCGTGATCGCCAGGATCAGGTGCGCTTCATGCAGCTAGCACCGTTCGCCTATCAGCTGGCGCTGCGGCTGCAGGCCGGCGAGCCGCCTGTGCAGGCGCAGCTGGAGTTGGCCACGGCCCATGGCCTGGCCGCTGATCGCAACTATTTCGCTAACGCCCGCGCGCTGCTGGATGACTGGCAGGCGCGCGATATCTGGTTTCCGCATCCCGAGGACTGACCACATGATCACTTTGCTCAATCGCTTCCAGGACGCGCTGGAGGCTACCCGGCGCCTGGATTTTCTCGGCCCGCTGTTGCTGCGCCTGTATCTGGTGCCGGTGTTCTGGATGGCCGGCCTGCAGAAACTGTCCGATATCGACGCCACCGCGGCCTGGTTCGGTAACCCGGACTGGGGCCTGGGCCTGCCATTTCCCGAACTGCTGGCCTGGGCGGCGGCGCTGACTGAGGCCGGTGGCGCCATTCTGTTGTTGTTCGGCTTTGCCGTGCGCTGGATCAGCATTCCGCTGATCATCACCATGCTGGTGGCGATCTTCGCCGTGCACTGGCCCTATGGCTGGCAGGCGATTGCCGACCCATCCGCGCCCTTTGCCAACGAGCGCGTGCTGGCGGCGGCGGAGAAGATCGAACGGGCGCGGGCGATTCTGCGTGAGCACGGCAATTACGACTGGCTGACCGGCAGCGGCAAGTTCGTGGTGCTGAACAATGGCATCGAATTCGCCGCCACCTACCTGGTGATGCTGGTGGCGCTGTTCTTCAGCGGGGCAGGGCGCTGGTTGAGCATCGATTACTGGCTGGCGCGACGCTTCAGAATTTCCCGCTAGCCCAGCGGATTGTCCCGGCGCCGGCTTTCGCGAAACTCGCCCGGCGTCTGCCCGGTCCAGCTCTTGAAACTGCGGTGGAACGAGCGTGACTCGGTGAAACCGAGGTAGCAGGCGATGTCCTGGATCGCCAGATCGCTGCGCAGCAGGTAGTGCTCGGCCAGCTCCTGGCGCAGCTCGTCAAGAATCTGCTGGTAGCTGGTGCCGGCCTGCTGCAGGTGGCGCTGCAGGGTGCGCACGGTCATGTCGAACTTTTCCGCCACCCGTTCCTTGCGCGGCAGGCCGTCCTTGAGCAGCAGGCGCAGGGCGTTCTTTACCCGGCGCGGTAGCGGCTCGTTGTCGTCCAGACCGGCCATCAGGGTCAGGGCATGTTCTTCCAGCGTGCGCAGCAGGTTGGCGTCGGCCTGGCGCAGCGGCACGCCAAGGTAGTCCAGCGGCACCAGCAGGGCGTTGCAGGGTTGTTCGAATCGTACCGGGCAGCCGAACAGCTGCTGGTATTCAGCCAGGTCGGTGCCTGCCGGTTGCGCGTGTTCGAACCACACCTCACGCGGCGAGTGTTCGGAGTCGGCGATCCAGCGGGCGTACAGCAGCCAGGAGGCGAGCACGTTCTCGACCATATGGCGGCGCACGTCCGGTGCCTGATGACGGCAGCTCCAGATCAGCCGCATGTGATCCTCGGCGGCTTCGATACGGCTGGTGCCCATGTCGCCCACCAGTTTCTCGTAGGGCACGATGCGGCCCATGGCTTCGCCGAGGGTGGCGCAGTTCATGGCGATGTAGCCAAGCACGCTCCACGAGCCGGGCTGGACGAAACGCGCGGCGTGCAGGCCGAACAGGGGATCGCCGGACACCTCGATCAGATGCGCCAGCAGGCGCTCATGTACTTCGCTGGGCATGCGCTTGCCATTGTCGGCCAGGTCCTGCGAGGCAATGCCGGCAGCGGCCAGGGCGCGGTCGATGTCCAGGCCGAGCTGTTCGGCCTGACGCAGGTATTTGAGCAGGGCGGGAACCGAGGTATAGCCGAGGTTTTCCATGGATTCTTCTTGTTCTGGAGTGCCTGTCTTGATTGGCGATAGTGCTTGTCCCGATTCGACAGTGACGGAAATCGGCGGCTGGCTAGTATAGGCAGCCATAAGTGCTGATCGGAATGGGGGATGCGATGCGACGCTGGAACGGATGGGGTGACGAGGGGACCGAGGTGGAATTGCCGGCTCATGGCGAGGCTTTTCTCGCCGAACTGGTCGGGCCTGGCCAGCGTCTGGCCGATGCCAGCCTGCAGAATGTGCTGGCGCGCGTGCCGGCGTCGCGCCTTGCGCCGCATCCGCTGATCAGCGTGGATGCCGAAGTGCGCGTGCGCCACGCCCGTGGCCAGAGCCTGCCGGACTGGCTGGCGATGCGCTCCGGTGACTTCGGTCTGTTTCCCGATGGCGTCGCCTGCCCGGAAAGCGCCGAGCAGATCCGCGAGCTGCTGGCCTGGGCGCAACAGCATGACGTGACCCTGATTCCCTACGGCGGCGGCACTTCGGTGGCCGGCCACATTAACCCGCAGGCCGGCCAGCGCCCGGTGCTGACCCTGTCGCTGGAGCGCATGACGCGCCTGCTGGATATCGACGAGGACAGCCTGATCGCCACCTTCGGCCCCGGCGCCAATGGGCCGCAGGTAGAAAGCCAGCTGCGTGCGCGTGGCTATACGCTGGGCCACTTTCCGCAATCCTGGGAGCTGTCGACGCTCGGTGGCTGGGTCGCCAGCCGTTCCAGCGGCCAGCAGTCGCTGCGCTACGGGCGGATCGAGCAATTGTTCGCCGGCGGCAAACTGGAAACCTTCGCTGGCACCCTGGAGATTCCAACCTTCCCGGCTTCGGCGGCCGGGCCTGATCTGCGCGAGCTGGTGATGGGTTCGGAAGGGCGCTTTGGGGTGATCTCCGAAGTGCGCGTGCGCATCAGTCGCCTGGCCGAGCAGGAGCGTTTCTACGCGGTGTTCCTGCCCAACTGGCAGCAGGCGCTGAGCGCTATTCGCAGCCTGGCCCAGGCACGCGTGCCGCTGTCCATGCTGCGCCTGTCCAACGCCATCGAAACTCGTACCCAACTGGCCCTGGCCGGTCACCCGCAGCAGATCGCGCTGCTGGAGAAATACCTGGCCCTGCGCGGCGCCCGCGACGGCAAGTGCATGCTGACCTTCGGCGTCACCGGCAGCCGGGTGCAGAACGCCGCCTCGCTGAAACAGGCGCGGCGCCTGCTGAAAGGTTTTGGCGGCGTGTTCACCGGCACCCTGCTGGGCAAGAAGTGGGAGCAGAACCGCTTTCGCTTCCCTTATCTGCGTCATGGTCTGTGGGAGAGCGGCTACCTGGTGGATACCCTGGAAACCGCCTCCGACTGGTCGAACGTCGACAACCTGCTGAACAAGGTCGAGGCCAGCCTGCGTGACGAACTGGCCGCCGACGGCGAGCGGGTACACGTCTTCACCCACCTGTCGCACGTCTACGGCGAAGGTTCGAGCATCTACACCACCTACGTGTTCCGCCCCGGCAGCGACTACGCCGAGGCGATGGCACGCTGGCAGCGCTTGAAAGCAGCGGCCAGCCGCACCATCGCCGAGAATCGCGGCACCATCAGCCACCAGCACGGTGTCGGTCGCGACCACGCTCCCTATCTGGTGGCAGAGAAGGGCGAGCTGGGCATGGCCACGCTGCGCAGCCTTGCCACGCATTTCGACCCCGACCAGCGCCTGGCGCCTGGCGTGTTGCTGCAGGACTGAGCATGGAACCCTGGAACGCCACCTGGCGCATGCGCGCGCTGCCTGAGTTGGCTGCGCGCGACTGGGATCTGCTGGTGATCGGCGGCGGCATCTGCGGGGCCGGCATCCTCCGAGAGGCGGCGCGGCGCGGCTGGCGCTGCCTGCTGTTGGAACAGCGCGACTTTGCCTGGGGCACCTCTAGTCGCTCGTCGAAGATGGTGCACGGTGGCCTGCGCTACGTTGCCAAGGGCCAACTGGGGCTGACTCGCGACTCGGTGCGCGAGCGCGAGCGCCTGCTCGGCGAGGCGCCGGGGCTGGTGGAACCGTTGAGTTTTGTCATGCCGCATTACCGCGGCGGTTTTCCCGGGCCGAAGGTCTTTGGCGGCCTGCTCAGCCTGTACGACGCCCTGGCCGGAAAGCGCAATCACCTGTTCTATCCGCTGCAGCAACTGCGTTATCTGGCGCCGGGCATTCGTGAGGATGGCCTGCTCGGTGGCACGCGCTTCTTCGATGCGGTGACCGACGATGCCCGCCTGGTGCAGCGTGTGCTAGGCGAGGCGCGTGCCGAAGGCGGCGAGGCGCTCAATGGTATGCGCGTGGTCGAGTTGTTGCGCGAGGCGGGGCAGGTGGTCGGCGTGCTCGCCGAGGATGTGGAAACGGGCGAGCTATACCGCCTGCGCAGCCGCGCCGTGGCGCAAGCCACTGGTGCCTGGGCCGATCGCCTGCGTCAGCCTGGCAATGGTCGCATCCGCCCGCTGCGCGGCAGCCACCTGCTGTTGCCGAGCTGGCGTCTGCCGGTGGCGCATGCCTTCAGCTTTATGCACTCGGCCGATGGCCGGCCGGTGTTTGTCTTCCCCTGGGAAGGCGCAACGGTGATCGGCACCACCGATCTGGATCATGCTGACGAGCTCGATCATGAAGCCGCCATCAGCACCGAGGAGGTCGATTACCTGCTGGCCGCTTGTGCTCAGCAGTTTCCCACTGCACAGGTGAGCCGCGCCGACGTGCTGTCGACCTGGGCGGGCGTGCGTCCGGTGGTGAGCGATGGTGGCAGCGCACTGAAACCCTCCGATGAAAAGCGCGAGCATGCGCTGTGGATCGAGCCGGGCAGCGTGACGCTGGCCGGCGGCAAGCTGACCACCTTCCGCCTGCTGGCGCTGGAGGTGCTGCGTGCCTGCGCCGGATTCGTCGGCGAAGCGGTGGACGATCAGGGCGGCGCGGTCTTCGCTGCGAATACGCCGACACCGATGCCGACCTTGAGCCCGGCACAGCAACGCCGTCTGGCTGGGCGCCATGGTCGTCAGCTGGGTGAGGTACTGCGCTTGGTCGACGAAGTCGGCGCTGATTGCGTCGCCGGTAGCGACACCTTGTGGGCCGAACTGGCCTGGGCTGCCGAAGGCGAGCTGGTGCTGCATCTGGACGATCTGCTTCTGCGCCGCACGCGCCTGGGTCTGCTGCTGTTGGAGGGCGGCCGCGCCGAGCTGCCGCGTATCCGCGCACTGTGCCAGCAGCGCCTGGGCTGGAGCGATGCACGCTGGCAGAACGAAGAAACCAACTACCTGGCGCTATGGCAACGCTGCTATAGCTTGCCGGGTGCTGAATGATGACGTTGCCAAATATCCGTAGGAGCGAGCTCTGCTCGCGAAACTTTTGCGCCTCCCCCGTTCGCGAGCAGAGCTCGCTCCTACAGCAATACCGTGCATTCCAAGCAGAGGTCACACCTTGAGCGAACCAAGCTACCTGCTGAGCATCGACAACGGCACCCAGAGCGTGCGGGCGCTGCTGTTCGATACTCAGGGCAACCTGCTGGCCAAGGGCAAGGTCGAGCTCGACCCCTATTTCTCCAGCCAGCCTGGCTGGGCCGAGCAGGACCCCGAGTACTACTGGGCCAGTCTCGGCGAGGCCTGCCGCCAGCTGTGGCAGCAGGTGGCTATCGACCGCAGCCAGATCAAGGGCGTTGCCGTCACCACCCAGCGCGGCAGCATCATTCACGTCGACGAGCAGGGCACACCGCTTCGCCCGGCGATTCTCTGGCTCGATCAGCGTCGTGCCGAGGTGGCCGGGCGGATCAAGGGCCTGTGGGGCTGGCTATTCAAGCTGGTGCGCGCCGAAGAGGCGGTCGATCACTTTCGTGGCCAGGCCGAGGTCAACTGGGTCGCCCAGCACCAGCCGGAGATAGCAGCGCGCACGCACAAGGTGCTGTTGCTTTCGGGGTTTCTCACCCATCGCCTGTGCGGTCGCTTCGTCGATTCCACCAGCAGTTGCGTGGCCTACCTGCCGTTCGACTACAAGCGCCTGCGTTGGGCTACGCCTGGCGACTGGAAGTGGCAAGCGCTTAAGGTGCGCCGTGAGCAACTGCCCGAGCTGTTCAAACCGGGGGAACGACTGGGTCAGATCAGCGCCGAGGCCAGCCGCCATACCGGTATTCCGGAAGGCCTGCCGCTGATTGCTGCTGGCGCCGACAAGGCCTGCGAAGTGCTGGGTTCCGGTGCATTGGAGTCCAGCACGGCGTGCCTCTCGTACGGCACCACCGCGACCATCAACACCACACGCAGCCGTTATCTGGAAACCGTACGCCTGATTCCACCCTATCCTGCGGCGCTGCCGGATCACTTCAACACCGAGGTGATGATCTATCGCGGCTTCTGGATGGTCAGCTGGTTTAAGCGCGAGTTCGGCCTACGCGAGATGCAACGTGCCGAGGCGCTGGGCGTGTCGCCCGAGGCGCTGTTCGACGAGCTGGTCAACGCCGTACCGCCGGGTTCCATGGGGCTGATGCTGCAGCCGTACTGGACGCCGGGCATCCGTGAGCCGGGGCTGGAGGCCAAGGGTTCGATCATCGGTTTTGGTGATGTACACACCCGCGCGCATATCTACCGTGCCATTCTCGAAGGCCTGGCCTATGCGCTGCGTCAGGGCAAGGAACGTATCGAAAAACGTTCAGGCACCCGTATCGAGCGCCTGCGCGTTTCCGGTGGCGGTTCGCAGAGCGATGCGGCGATGCAACTGACGGCCGATATCTTCGGCTTGCCGGCCGAGCGACCGCACCTCTACGAAACCAGCGGGCTGGGGGCTGCGATCAACTGCGCGGTAGGTCTGGGCTTGCACCCGGATTACCCGAGCGCCATCGCCGCCATGACTCGGGTTGGTCAGGTGTTTCAGCCGAACCCGGAGGCCCAGCACGTTTACCAGCAGCTCTACGCGCAGGTCTATCAGCGCATGTACCGCCAGCTCAAGCCGCTGTACCAGCGCATTCGCAAGATCACCGGCTACCCGGCGTAGGGCATGCGGTGGGTGTATGGACGTAAGGCGTACCGGGACGCCGGCCGCTCGGAAGCAGTACGCCGCTGGACTTGTGTAGCACCGAGGAACAGTGAACTGTTCGCTTCGCTCCTGAGTCCGCCCTACGTCACTGGCTCCTACAAAAAAGATCGCCCTCCGTAATGGAGGGCGATGGTGTGTGCATCAGGCGACATCCACCAGCACGATCTCGCTGTCTTCCTGCGCCTCGATGCGGATCAACGCTTCATCGGCGATGGCCACGCCATCACGTGCCTTGACGTTCACGCCGTTGACGCTGAATGCACCCGTTGCGCCCACCAGGTAGGCTTTGCGACCCGGCTGCAGGGCGTACTCGGCGCTCTGTCCAGCCTTGACCGTGGCGGCCACCAGGCGTGCGTCGGTGCGGATACGCAATGCATCGACATCCTCCTCGTAACCGCTGGCCAGGGTGACGAACGATCCTGAGCGGTCGCCTTTGGGGAAAGGCTTGGCGCCCCAGGAGGGCGGTAGGCCAGCCTGGTTCGGCTGAATCCAGATCTGGAAGATTTTGGTGATTTCATCCTCCAGGTTGTACTCGCTGTGAGCGATGCCGGTCCCAGCACTCATTACCTGCACATCGCCAGCCTCGGTGCGGCCCTTGTTGCCCAGGTTGTCCTCATGGCTGATGGCACCTTCGCGAACGTAGGTGATGATCTCCATGTCGCGGTGTGGGTGCGGCGGGAAGCCTGAATGTGGAGCGATCTCGTCGTCGTTCCACACGCGCAGGCGGCCCCAGTTCATCCGCTCGGCGTCGTAATATTCGGCGAAGGAAAAGTGGTGACGGGCGTTGAGCCAGCCGTGATGAGCACCACCGAGTTGTTCGAACGGACGTACATCGATCATGGTCAATCCTCCAGTCGTGCGCGAGGTGAGTCCCGCGCAACGTCGATGGCGCTATGATCTATTCCGTTTAATCGATTTAAAAGCGCAATATTTACGGCTTTAATATCTATTAATTTGATTAATTTTCGCGAAGGCCAGGCACTAGGCTTTCGCTGATTCCTTCAAGGAGCAGTGCAATGCGCGAACGCAAAGCCTGGTTGATCCTGCATGGCAAGCAGGCGTTGAACGAAGAGGTGAGGACGGCCGTGAGCGGCCTGCGTGAGCGTGGCTGGGATTTGGCCGTGCGCCTGACCTGGGAAGGCGGGGACGCCGAGCGGCTGGTCGAGGAAGGGCTGGCTGCTGGTTACCCGACGCTGATTGCCGGTGGTGGTGATGGCACCCTGCGTGATGTGGTCGAAGCGCTGGTCAAGGCGCAGGCCGATGCGAGCCTGGCTCTGCTGCCGCTGGGCACGGCCAATGATTTCGCCCACGCTGCTGGCATACCGCTGACGCCGGCTGCCGCGCTGGCACTGCTGGAGGTCGAGCCGGTGGCCGTTGACGTGGGCATGGCCGGTGAACGCGCTTTCCTCAATATGGCCACGGGCGGTTTCGGCTCCAACATCACCGCCAACACGCCGGAGGAACTCAAGAAGGTCCTCGGTGGCGCCGCCTATCTGCTCACCGGGCTCAGCCGCTTTTCCGAAGTGCGTGCGGCCGCCGGTCGGTTTCACGGGCCGGACTTCGAGTGGCAGGGCGAATTCCTGGCATTGGGCATCGGCAACGGGCGCCAGGCTGGGGGAGGGCATCTGCTCTGTCCAGAGGCGACCATTGACGACGGCCTGCTGGACGTCTGTATCGTGCCGGCGGCGCAGGATGTGGTGAGCACCCTGGGCACATTGCTCTCGGGCGGGATGCATGGTGTGCAGAGCGTCGCGGTCAGCGCGCGGCTGCCCTGGCTGGAAGTGGAGGCGCAGGAAGGGCTGGATTTGAACCTCGATGGCGAGCCGATGGAAAGCAAGCGTCTGCGCTTCAGCGCACAACCTGGCGCGTTGCGTCTGCATCTACCCCGGCATTCGCCTTTGCTCGCTGGTCAGGCGCCTGGGGCTGAGGCATGATGGCGGCGCGCCAGCAAGGCTTCAGTATGCCGGCAGTTCGCCGATAACCCGAACGGCAGACTAGACTCAATCTATATACCTCGGAGCGCATGATGGCTGGCATCCTCGATTCAGTAGATCAACGCACGCAACTGGTCGGCGAGAACCGCCTGGAAATCCTCATGTTCCGCCTGGCCGGTCGGCAGTTGTTCGCCATCAACGTGTTCAAGGTGCAGGAAGTCCTGCAGATGCCCAAACTGACGTTGATGCCGCAGCGTCACCGCTTCGTCTGCGGTGTGGTCAACCTGCGTGGCCAGACCCTGCCGGTGATCGATCTGTCCCAGGCCATCGGCATGCGTCCGCTGGTGCCGGATGAGCGCAGCACCATCATCGTCACCGAATACAACCGCTCTGTGCAGGCCTTCCTGGTCGGCAGCGTGGATCGCATCCTCAACCTCAATTGGGAGTCGATCCAACCGCCGCCCGGTGGCGCCGGTCGTCAGCATTACCTGACCGCGATCACCAAGGTCGACGAGCAGATCGTCGAGGTCATCGACGTGGAAAAGGTGCTGGCCGAGATCGTGCCGATGAGCACCAAGGTCTCCGAAGAGAAACTTGCCGATCCGTTGCTGGAGAAGGCGCGCGGTCGTGAAGTGCTGCTGGTGGACGACTCCAGCGTGGCGCTGAGCCAGTTGCGCGACACCCTGACCCAACTGGGCATGCGCCTGCACATGGCGGGCGATGGTCTGAAAGCCCTGAACTTGCTGAAGAAGTGGGCGGATAGCGGCGAAGTGATGACCGACAAGCTGCTGATGATCTTCACCGATGCCGAAATGCCGGAGATGGACGGCTACCGCTTGACCAGCGAGATTCGCAACGATCCGCGCCTTAAGGACCTCTACGTCGTGCTGCACACGTCGCTGTCCGGCAGCTTCAACGAGGCGATGGTGAAGAAGGTCGGTTGCGACAACTTCCTCTCCAAGTTCCAGCCGGACAAGCTCGTCGACGTGGTACGTCAACGCCTCGAGTTGGACGAACCCCGCTAAAGTTGCTGGAGGGTGGGTGCAACCCGCCGAGCGTCGATGGCTGCCGGTGCCCGAGCGAGCGTTACTGATCTGCAAAATTTCCCGAGTTTTGTTGCTTGTGAGCATCGCCGTCACCTCGTATAACGGCGTTTTGCCAACAGGAACCTGACCCATGCTGAGTCTCTCGGGGCTGTACCGTTATCCGCTCAAGTCCGGCCGCGGCGAAGTGTTGCAGCGCAGTGCGGTCGACGGTCTCGGCCTGCAGGGTGATCGGCGCTGGATGCTGGTCGACGCTGACAACGGCCGCTTCATCACCCAACGGCTGCTACCGCAGATGAGTCAGCTGAGCGCTCTGTACGATGCGCGCGGTGGGCTGACTCTGAGTGCGCCGGGGCGTGAGGATCTGTCCGTGGCGTTGCCCGATCCCGAGCAGGACCTGCGTGGCGTCATCGTCTGGCGTGACAGCCTGCGCGTGCCGGATGCGGGCGATGCAGCGGCTGCCTGGCTCAGCGAAATGCTAGGTAAGTCTTGTCGCCTGGTGCAGGTGCCGGAAGGCCGCACTCGCCAAGTCGATACCGCCTATGCGCAACCGGGCGATCGCGTGGCCTTTGCCGACGGTTTCCCGCTGCTGCTGATCGGCCAGGCGTCGCTGGACGATCTTTCTCAGCGCGTCGGGCAATCGCTGTCGATGCTGCGTTTTCGCCCCAATCTGGTCGTCACCGGCAGTGAGCCTTACGCCGAAGACAGCTGGAAGCGCATCCGCATTGGCGAGGTGGAGTTCGACGTGGCCAAGGGCTGCTCGCGCTGCATCCTCACCACCATCGACCCACAGACCGGCGAGCGCAACGCCCAGCGTGAGCCGCTGGCCACGCTCAAGACCTATCGGGAACGCGATGGCGATGTGTACTTCGGACAGAATCTTTTGCCACGAGGTGTGGGTGAGCTACAGATCGGTATGCCGGTTGAAATTCTGGAGTAGGGTGCGCCATGCGCGCCGCGTGATCTGCGTACGGTCGCTGGGCTGAGGCTAACGCGGCACTGAACCGAAGCGCGGTCCGGCCCAGGCGTATGGAGCAGCGAGCCCCGATCAGACACCCAGTCCGATCGGGGCTTTTGTTTTACTGATCCTCAAAGAAGCGCTCGTTCCACGCCACCAGCGGGTGCGGTGCGTTGAGCTTCTGGCCGTAGATCACCGAGTAGGACAGCACGTTCTGCACGTACTGGCGGGTCTCGTCGAACGGGATGTTCTCCACCCAGACGTCATAACTGAGGTGATTGGCGCCGCGCAGCCACTGGCGTACGCGGCCGGGCCCGGCGTTGTAGGCGGCCGAGGCGAGTACGCGGTTGCCATTGAACTGACCGTATACCTGACTCAGATAGGCGGCGCCCAACTGGATATTGGTGTCAGGGTTGAGCGCCTGTTGCGGCGATGCCAAGGGGATGCCGAACTTGCGTGCGGTTTCCTTGGCTGTACCCGGCATCAGTTGCATCAGGCCCATGGCGCCGGCGTGGGAGCGGGCGTCGGCCATGAAGGCGCTTTCCTGGCGGGTAATGGCGAAAACCCAGCTCGAATGCAGATCGCGGCGCTTGGCTTCACGCACCAGTTCGCTGCGGTGAGCCATGGGGAAGCGCACTTCCAGGTCGTCCCAGTACTGGGCCTGGCTGATGGTACGGATGGCTGGAAAATACCACTCCATTTCGTAGGCCAGGCGCGCCTGGGCCACCAGTTCATCGCGGCTGAACAGGCGGCTGACGTGATACCACTCGCGGCGACCATCGACGATCTGGCCGCGTGCATGGAATTCCATGGCGCGCTTGATACCGGCGGTGTTGCGTACCTTCTGCACCACCTTCGGGTCGAGTGCCAGCGGCTGGTTGTTCAACGAGTAAGGTGCCTTGACCTGATCGGCGGCCATGAAGCCGTAAAAGTCGCGCTCCTTGGCCAGGGCCTGAAACAGTACTTCCGGTTGATGGCTGTTGGGTTGCGCCAGTTGCAGGCTGCGCGCGTTCCAGTAGCGCCAGCGGTTGCTGCTGGCCAGATCGGACGGCATCTTCTGGGTCAGCTGATAGGCTTCTTCCCAGCGGCCGTGACGCAGCAGCAGGCGCGCGCGCCATTCGCTGACGGTGTTGTCACGCAGTTGCGGGTCGTACTTGGCCATGACTTGCAGGCCGCGCAGGTCGAAGCGTTGTGCCAGGCGCAGACCGATCTGGCGGGCGATGGCGACCTGCTCGTCCGAGGAGAACTTCATACGCTGGGCGTAGCCGTCGAGCAGGGCCAGGGCGTCTTCGGGGTTCTGCCGGGCCAGGCGGCGCAGGCCGAGGCCGACCACGTCGCTCATGGCGTCATCGGCTGGAGCGAAACGCGCGGTGTTTTTCAGCAGTTGCGGTTTCTGTGCGACCTCGACCATCAGCTTGCCGCGCTCGCCAAGCGTTGGCATGCCCTTGATCAGGAAGTTGGCCAAGCCGTAGTTGCCGCTTTCCACCGCCAGTTTGGTGCGCTGCCAGCGGCGCTGTTCGGTGAGCTGGCCATTGGCGGCCCAGCGCTCGAACAGGGGGTCACAGGCGTTGGGCTGGGATTTGCCCACCAGCCAGAGCTTCTCGGCGGTAGCGTTGCCTTCGGCAGTCAGGCCGTGGCTGAGCTGGTACTGGCCATACAGGCAATCCAGTTCAGTGAAGTTGAGCTTGGCATCGTAGTGATCGAGGAAGGGCTTCCAGTCACCACGCTCGGCCAGCGCGCGCAGCCAGCGCAGTTTCATCCAGCTGGCCTGAGGCAGGTCACCATGTTCGGCCAGAAACTTTTCTATTTCCGCATTGCTCGCTGATCGCAGACGGTTGGTCAGTTCGTCATAGGCCAGATATGGCGTCAGCGGGTAGTCGCGCAGGGCGCTGGCGTACTGGCGATAGGGGCCGCTGTCGCCCTTGGCCAGGGCGCGCTTGGCTTCATCGTAGTACTGGCGCTGCTGCGCCAGAGTGGCGGCTTCGGCACTGGCCAGGCCAGCAGTGGTGGTGAAAATCAAGCAGGAAACTACAGAAAGAAGGCGACCGCGCATGGCATTTCCAGGGGCAAGCAGAGAATGGGGCAACAGGTTCCATATCGTTGCATGCCCTTAGCTTAGCGCTTCAGCGGGGCGCGGTGAATGCCGTCGCGCCAGATGGACACATGCAGAAAAAATGCATGGCGCAGTGCTATTGCGAGTGTTTGCCGAGGTGCCCGCTGCTGGGGTGGAAACGGCCACAGCCAACCTGTAACTCGGGTAGAATGCGCCGCCTGTTTCTGGAGATGCCCATGACCCTGCTCAAGTTTGCCGACGTATCCCTCGCCTATGGCGCCATGCCCCTGCTCGATGGAGTGTCCTGGCAGATCGCGCGGGGTGAGCGGGTGTGCATCATCGGCCGTAATGGCACTGGCAAATCGAGCATGCTGCGCCTGGTTAAGGGCGACCAGATGCCGGATGACGGCGAGATCTGGCGTGCACCGGGGCTGAAGATTGGCGAGCTGCCGCAGGAACTGCCGCGCGCCGATGAGCGCACGGTGTTCGATGTGGTCGCCGAAGGCCTGGCCGGTGTTGGCGAGCTGCTGGCGCGTTATCACCACCTGGCGCAGAACATCCAGGGCGATGACGACCTCGAGCAACTGATGCACGTGCAGCAGGAGCTGGAAGCCAAAGATGGCTGGCGCCTGCAGCAGCTGGTCGACAGTACCCTGAGCCGCCTGCAACTGCCGGCGGACAAGACCCTGGCCGAGCTCTCCGGCGGTTGGCGCCGTCGCGTGCTGCTGGCGCAGGCGCTGGTGTCCGAGCCGGATCTGCTGCTGCTCGACGAGCCCACCAACCACCTGGACATCGGCGCCATCGCCTGGTTGGAAGAGGCGCTGAAAGACTTTGGCGGCGCCGTGCTGTTCATCACCCACGACCGTTCCTTCCTGCAGAACCTGGCTACGCGCATCCTCGAGCTGGATCGTGGTGGCCTGATCGACTGGAATGGCGACTACGCCAGCTTCCTGGTGCACAAGGAGCAGCAACTGGCTGCCGAGGAAACCGCCAACGCGCTGTTCGACAAGCGCCTGGCCCAGGAGGAAGTGTGGATTCGTCAGGGCATCAAGGCCCGCCGCACCCGTAACGAGGGGCGCGTGCGTGCGCTCAAGGCGATGCGCGCGGAACGTAGCGAGCGCCGCGAACGCCAGGGCAAGGCGAATATCCAGCTCGATACGGCGGACAAGTCCGGCAAGCAGGTGATGGTGGCGGAGAACGTCAGCTTCGCTCACGCCGGCGGTCCCTTCCTGGTCAAGGATTTCTCCATGGTCCTGCAGCGCGGTGACCGTATCGGCCTGCTTGGTGCCAACGGTACCGGTAAGACCACTCTGCTCAAGCTGCTGCTCAGCGACCTGCAACCGAGCAGTGGCAAGATCGAGGTCGGCACCAAACTGGAAGTGGCGTATTTCGACCAATTACGTCACCAGCTCGAACCGGAAAAGACGGTGATCGACAACGTTGCCGAGGGGCGCGACTTCATCACTATCGATGGCCAGAACCGCCATGTGCTGAGCTATCTGGGCGACTTCCTGTTCAGTCCGCAACGTGCTCGTACCCCTGTAAAAGCACTATCAGGTGGCGAACGGGCACGACTGTTGCTCGCCAAGTTGTTCAGCAAGCCGGCCAACCTTTTGGTGCTGGACGAACCGACCAACGATCTGGACGTAGAAACCCTGGAACTGCTCGAAGAAGTGCTGCTCAACTTCCCTGGCACCGTGCTGATGGTCAGCCACGATCGTGCCTTCCTCGATAACGTCGTGACCAGCACCCTGGTATTCGAGGGCGAAGGCAAGGTGCGCGAGTACGTTGGTGGCTATCAGGATTGGCTGCGCCAGGGCGGCTCGCCGCGTTTGCTCGGCGTGGGTGAAAGCAAGTCCGGCAAGGCCGAGCTGGCCACGGCCATCGTCGAGGCGCCGACCCCGGCCGCAGTGACTCCCGCTCAAGAGAGCGTAGAGCCTGCGAAGAAGAAACTAAGCTACAAGCTGCAGCGCGAGTTGGAAGCGATTCCCGGGCAGATCGATGCTCTGGAGCAGGAAATGGCTGCGGTACAGGAGCAGGTATCCGATCCTGCCTTCTATCAGCAGCCGGTGCAGATCACCACGGAAGTATTGGCGCGTCTCGAGCGCTTGCAGACGGAAATGGACGCGTTGCTCGAGCGCTGGGCAGAGCTGGAAGGCTGACGAAGGAACGAACGGGCAATGGCCATCGAGTACCGCATTACTCTCGACGACAATCATCAGTTCAGCTATCGGATCGAGCTGAATCGCGAATATGACCCCATTCAGGCGCAACAGGCTCCCGCCTGGACGCGCCTTGAACATCAGCAGTGCAGCAATTGCCCATTGAGTCGCGACCAGTTCAGCCATTGTCCGGCAGCGGTCGATCTGCATCGGGTGATCGAGGATTTTCGTGGTCTGCCAGCGTTCAAGAAGGCCAGCGTCTGGGTGCGCACGCCGGAGCGTGAGTACACCAAGCACGTCGGCTTGGAAGAGGGCCTGCGTGCGCTGCTCGGCGTGATCATGGCCACCAGCGCCTGCCCAGTGCTGGCGCGCCTGAAGCCGATGGCGCAGCACCATCTGCCGTTTGCCAACAATCAGGAATTCATCCTGCGTGCGGTATCGCTGTACCTGTCGCGGCAGTATTTCAATATGCGCGAGGGGCGTCTGGCCGATTGGGAGCTGAAAGGGCTGGTGCGCCTGTTCCAGCAACTGAAACTGGTCAACCAGGCCTTCTGGCAGCGTATTCACGACACCTGCGAAGGCGACTCCAACCTCAAGGCCTTCCTGACCTTCTTCTCGATGTCATCGAGCATGACGGTGTCGCTGGAGACCCAGCTGCAGAAGATCCGCCCGCTGGTCATGAGTGCGGGCGAGTCGTTCGAGTAGGCAACTGCGGCCTTCGTAGGGTGCGCTGCGCGCACCACAGTTGCAAAGGTCTCGATGCCGTCAGTGCTGCATCTGGTGCGCATGGCGCACCCTACACTTAAGCGCCTTTTTCGCCTTTCTTCAGGCGCACTGCGAGCACGTCGCAGGGCGCGCCATGCAGCACGTCATTAGCGGTGGAACCCAGCAGCAGCGCCAGGCCGTGGCGGCCATGGCTGCCAACCACGATCAGATCGCAACCCTGTTCTTCAGCCAGGCGGTGAATTTCCTGGCGCGGTTGGCCATAAGCCAGGTGGCGCTGGTCCGCGGTCAGTTCGGGATACTTGCCGGTGAAGCTGTCCAGGCGCTCGCGGGCCTGCTCGAACTGCTGTTGCTGCAGCATCGACAGGTCCATCGGTACGTCACCACCAAAGGCCATGGCCATCGGTTCGACGATATGTACCAGGGACATTTTGGCGCCACTGGCCTGCGCCAGTTTCTGCGCGCGTACCACTACAGGGTCGCATTCCTCGGTCAGGTCGACGGCGACCAGAATGTGCTGGTAGGGCATGGTGAGTTCTCCTCAAAGGGGCAAATGGCTCTGTATCAAGTATGGCCCCATTGTGTGGGGCAGGGCGACTGGTCGTTAAATAAGGCAAAGAAAAGCCCGGTGCGAGCACCGGGCAATAGTTGGGCCAGGCAGGCCGGAAATCTGGGGCATCAATGCTGGGAGGCAGCGTATTGGGCCGCAACACCTTCCAGACCTTCGATGATGCTGTCGGAATACTTGCTGATCAGGAAAGGTACGGTGTTTTCGTTGTAGTTGCGCAGGGATTTCTCGATGTAACGCCATTTGGTGCCGATGGAGTTCAGCGCTGCGCTGATCTCCGGAGTGTTCTGCTGGGCGGTGCTGAGATTGTCCAACTTGCTGGCGAATTCGCCTGCCAGCTCATCGATGGCGCGTTCTTCGCCGCCGCCGAAGAAGCTGGCGCCGACCGAGGCACTGCGTGAAGCATAGTCCAGCGCGATATTCTGCATCAGCAGGCTTTGCTCACGGCTCTTCTGCGTCAGCTGCGGTACGCTGAAACCGCTTTCTTGCTGAATCTTCAGATACAGCTCCTGACTAATGGCCATGATGCGTTGGTTGTTCTCGGCCAGATCGGCGACGGGTTGCAGGTCAGTGAAGCCCTGGCTGCGCATGGCGTCCATCAGTGTCTGGAGCCCGCTGCGGTAACTTTGCCAATTGGTTTGCAGCTGCGCGCGCAGCGCCTTGCTCGCATCCCCGGGCATTTCTCCCATGCCGTCCAGGTGCGATTGGCCTGCCTGCAGGGATTCGCCAATCATCCGCGCGTAGCGTTGATCACCTTCCATGCCGTTGTACATGTAGAAGTCGCCCAGGCTTTTTTGCGTTGCCAGGCGCAACTGGTGCAAGCGCAGCAGATCATCGGCCGGCGCGGCGCTGAGAAGGGGCGGGGAGAGCAGCGTGAAGAGAAAAACGAGCAGGGCGCTCAGGGGGAATGCAAGCGAACGGCGGCTCGACATTGGTGACTCCATATGGCCCATCGTGGGGCTCGATTTGTTTTTGTATTGCCTTCAGGTGGCGCTGTGCCAGCTGAAAGTGAGACGACTGTACCCGGAGCGTAGCGATTTGGCTAGGCATCCGGGAGTGCCCGTATCAAGCAGGAAAACGCTCGCAATAGTGCGTTATTGACGCTGTTTATCGAAATCGGCTGGAGGCCACGAATGACCAGGCCTGCAGAAATCGTCGGGAAATCGACGAAAAGAGGCCAATTGACAAGCGCAGGGTTTTCCCTGAAGGTGTGCACACCCAAATCAAACGGGCGTATGAATTGAGCGTTTGCCTTGTTAGGCGCGCCATTACAGCCCGAATATCGCGTCGGTGGGTGTGTCGTACCGATTGGGGCTATGCTCGTGCGGCGCTGCCGCAGGCTAGCCTGCCGGTTGGCTCCGATGTGTACTGTTCAGCTTCCATACCGTGGAGATCAGTTGATGATTTACGAAGGTAAAGCCATCACGGTTAAGGCTCTTGAGAGTGGCATCGTCGAATTGAAGTTCGACCTCAAGGGTGAGTCCGTCAACAAATTCAACCGTCTTACCCTCAATGAGCTGCGCGCCTCCGTCGACGCGATCAAGGCTGACGGTTCGATCAAGGGCGTGATTGTCACCAGTGGCAAAGACGTGTTCATCGTCGGTGCCGATATCACCGAATTCGTCGACAACTTCAAACTGCCCGACGAAGAACTGGTGGCTGGCAACCTGGAAGCCAACAAGATCTTCAGTGATTTCGAAGACCTCGCCGTGCCGACCGTCGTCGCCATCAACGGCATCGCCCTGGGTGGCGGTTTCGAGATGTGCCTGGCCGGTGACTACCGTGTCATGAGCGATAGCGCCAAGATCGGCCTGCCAGAAGTCAAACTGGGCATCTACCCAGGCTTCGGTGGCACCGTGCGTCTGCCGCGCGTGATCGGTACGGACAACGCCGTCGAGTGGATCGCATCGGGCAAGGAAAACCGCGCCGAAGACGCCCTGAAAGTGGGCGCCGTCGATGCTGTGGTCAGTGCAGACAAGCTGCAGGCCGCCGCTCTGGATCTGGTCAAGCGCGCCATCTCCGGTGAGCTGGACTACAAGGCCAAGCGCCAGCCCAAGCTGGAAAAGCTCAAGCTCAACGCCATCGAGCAGATGATGTGCTTCGAGACCGCCAAGGGCTTCGTCGCTGGCCAGGCCGGCCCGAACTACCCGGCTCCGGTCGAGGCGATCAAGACCATTCAGAAAGCCGCCAACTTCGGCCGTGACAAGGCGCTGGAAGTTGAAGCTGCCGGCTTCGTCAAACTGGCCAAGACCTCGGTTGCCGAGAGCCTGATCGGCCTGTTCCTGAATGATCAGGAGCTGAAAAAGAAAGCCAAGCACCACGACGAAATCGCCCGCGACGTGAAACTGGCTGCCGTACTCGGCGCCGGCATCATGGGTGGTGGTATCGCCTACCAGTCGGCTTCCAAAGGTACGCCGATCCTGATGAAGGATATCCGTGAAGAGGGTATCCAGATGGGCTTGAACGAGGCTTCCAAGCTGCTCGGCAAGCGCGTCGAGAAGGGCCGCATGACCCCTGCGAAGATGGCTGAGGCCCTCAACGCCATCCGCCCGACCATGTCCTACGGTGATTTCGGTAACGTCGACATCGTCGTCGAAGCCGTGGTCGAGAACCCGAAGGTCAAGCAGATCGTGCTGGCAGAAGTGGAAGGCGTGGTGCGTGAAGACGCCATCCTGGCCTCCAACACCTCGACCATCTCCATCAGCCTGTTGGCCCAGGCGCTCAAGCGTCCGGAAAACTTCGTCGGCATGCACTTCTTCAACCCGGTGCACATGATGCCGCTGGTGGAAGTCATCCGTGGCGAGAAGTCCAGCGAAGTGGCCGTTGCCACCACCGTTGCCTACGCCAAGAAAATGGGCAAGAACCCGATCGTGGTCAACGACTGCCCGGGCTTCCTGGTCAACCGTGTGCTGTTCCCGTACTTCGGCGGCTTCTCCAAGCTGTTGGGCTTCGGTGTCGACTTCGTGCGTATCGACAAGGTGATGGAGAAGTTCGGCTGGCCCATGGGCCCGGCTTACCTCTCCGACGTGGTCGGTATCGACACTGGCCACCATGGCCGTGACGTGATGGCTGAAGGCTTCCCGGACCGTATGGCCGTGGAAGGCAAGACTGCCGTCGACGTGATGTACGACGCCAATCGCCTGGGTCAGAAGAACGGCAAGGGTTTCTACGCCTACGAGACCGACAAGCGCGGCAAGCCGAAGAAGGTCACTGACCCGGCTGCTTACGAGCTGCTCAAGTCCATCGTGGTCGAAGAGCGTGAAGTCACCGACGAGGACATCATCAATTTCATGATGATCCCGCTGTGCATGGAAACCGTTCGTTGCCTGGAAGACGGCATCGTCGACACCGCAGCCGAGGCCGATATGGGCCTGATCTACGGTATCGGCTTCCCTCCCTTCCGTGGCGGTGCGCTGCGCTACATCGATTCCATCGGTGTTGCTGAATTCGTCGCCCTGGCTGACAAGTATGCCGAGCTGGGCGCCCTGTACCACCCGACCGCAAAACTTCGCGAAATGGCCGCCAAGGGCCAGAAGTTCTTCGGTTAACCGTGCAGCGAACAGAGCGAGAGTAGAAATATGAGCCTGAATCCTAGAGATGCAGTGATCGTCGACTTCGGTCGTACCCCGATGGGTCGTTCCAAGGGCGGCATGCACCGCAACACCCGCGCCGAGACCATGTCCGCGCACCTGATCAGCAAGCTGCTGGAGCGTAATGCCAAGGTCGATCCGGCTGAAGTCGAGGACGTGATCTGGGGCTGTGTCAACCAGACCCTGGAGCAGGGCTGGAACATCGCGCGCATGGCGTCGCTGATGACCCAGATCCCGCACACCAGCGCTGGCCAGACCGTCAGCCGCCTGTGCGGTTCGTCCATGAGCGCCCTGCACACTGCCGTGCAGGCGATCCAGACCGGTAACGGCGATGTGTTCGTCGTCGGCGGTGTGGAGCACATGGGCCACGTCGGCATGATGCATGGTGTCGACCCGAACCCGCACCTGTCGCTGTACGCCGCCAAAGCGTCCGGCATGATGGGTCTGACCGCTGAAATGCTGGGCAAGATGCATGGCATCAGCCGTGAGCAGCAGGACGCCTTCGGTGAGCGTTCGCACCGTCTGGCGCACAAGGCCACCGTCGAAGGCAAGTTCAAGGATGAAATCATCCCGATGCAAGGCTACGACGAGAATGGTTTCCTGAAGATGTTCGATTTCGACGAAACCATTCGTCCGGAAACCACCCTTGAAAGCCTGGCTGCGCTGAAGCCTGCGTTCAACCCGAAAGGCGGCACCGTGACTGCAGGGACTTCCTCGCAGATCACCGATGGCGCTTCCTGCATGATCGTCATGAGCGCCCAGCGCGCCCAGGACCTGGGTATCCAGCCGATGGCCGTGGTTCGTGCCATGGCCGTTGCCGGTGTCGATCCGGCGATCATGGGCTACGGTCCGGTGCCGTCCACGCAGAAGGCGCTCAAGCGCGCCGGCCTGAGCATGGCTGACATCGACTTCGTCGAGCTTAACGAAGCCTTCGCAGCCCAGGCCCTGCCTGTGCTGAAGGATCTGAAGCTGCTCGACAAGATGGAAGAGAAGGTCAACCTGCACGGCGGCGCGATCGCCCTGGGTCACCCCTTCGGTTGTTCCGGTGCCCGTATCTCCGGTACCCTGCTCAACGTCATGAAACAGAACGGCGGCACCTTTGGTGTCTCCACCATGTGTGTGGGCCTTGGCCAAGGCATCACCACCGTCTTCGAGCGCGTTTAAGCGCCAGCGGACAGAAACCGGGGCCTAGTGCCCCGGTTTTGCTTTTTACGGCTTTTTATTTCGGGAACCGCTCATGCAGTTGCAGCCAGGACTCTATCGCCACTACAAAGGCCCGCAGTACCGCGTATTCGGGGTGGCGCGCCATTCCGAGAACGAGGAAGAGGTTGTGGTTTACCAGGCCCTGTACGGCGAGTTTGGCCTGTGGGTGCGGCCGCTGAGCATGTTCTGTGAAGAGATCGAGGTGGACGGCAAGCGCGTTCCACGCTTTGCTTTGATTCAGGCCGAAGTCAGCCCTATCGGCGCTTCGCAAGCCTGACTGTGCAACCCCTGCGCTTGACCTTCGCTCGGTCGCCACTATATATAGCGGGGCCTTAGAACCTGTTCACGATCTGTTGCGCGTCGGCGCTACTGCGTTAAAAACAAGCTCGGAATGCTCATTTACCACTCGTAAACTCCGCTTCCTCGCTTGTTTTTGCCTTGTATCACTCTAGCTCACGAGCTCGTGAGCAGGCTCATATGGCTCCCAGCCTTCTATATTTCGCAATTCAGGAATTTTCTGATCCATGGGCAAATCGCTGGTCATCGTGGAATCCCCGGCCAAGGCCAAGACCATCAACAAGTACCTGGGCAGCCAGTACGTGGTGAAGTCGAGCATCGGCCACATCCGTGACCTGCCTACCAGCGGCTCGGCAAGCGCCACCAAGGAGCCTGCCAAGCGTGGCAAGGCTGCCGCCGGTGAGGCGCCTGCGCTGTCGCCCAAGGAAAAGGCCAAACGCCAGCTGTTCACCCGCATGGGTGTCGACCCCGAGCATGGCTGGAAGGCCAAGTACGAGATCCTGCCTGGCAAGGAAAAGGTGATCGAAGAGCTGCGCCGCCTGGCCAAGGATGCTGACACCATCTATCTCGCAACCGACTTGGATCGCGAAGGGGAGGCCATCGCCTGGCACCTGCGCGAGTCCATCGGTGGTGATGACAGCCGCTACAAGCGCGTGGTGTTCAACGAGATCACCAAGAAGGCGATTCAGGATGCTTTCTCCAAACCCGGTGAGCTGGACATCAACCGCGTCAACGCCCAGCAGGCACGCCGTTTTCTCGACCGCGTAGTGGGCTACATGGTTTCGCCGCTGCTGTGGGCCAAGATCGCCCGTGGCCTGTCTGCCGGTCGCGTACAGTCGGTGGCGGTGAAGCTGGTCGTTGCGCGTGAAAAAGAAATTCGTGCCTTCGTCCCGGAAGAATACTGGGAAGTGCACGCTGATCTCGGCACCGCGAAGAACGCCAAGGTGCGCTTCGAAGTCGTTCGCGAAGACGGCTCGGCATTCAAACCGGTCAACGAAGCGCAGGCCATGGCGGCGCTGGAGAAGCTCAAGGCTTCCAGCTACAGCGTGGTCAAGCGCGAAGACCGCCCGACCAGCAGCAAGCCGTCGGCGCCTTTCATCACCTCCACCCTGCAGCAGGCTGCGAGCAACCGTCTGGGCTTCGGCGTGAAGAAGACCATGATGATGGCTCAGCGTCTCTACGAGGCGGGTTACATCACCTATATGCGTACCGACTCGACCAACCTGTCGAACGACGCAGTAGAGATGGTGCGTGGCTTCATCGGCAGCGAGTACGGCGACAAGTACCTGCCGGGTAAGCCCAATCTGTATTCGAGCAAGGAAGGCGCTCAGGAGGCGCACGAAGCGATTCGTCCGTCCGACGTCAACTTGCGTCCGACCCAGCTCTCCGGCATGGAGCGCGATGCCGAGCGCCTGTATGACCTGATCTGGCGTCAGTTCGTGGCCTGCCAGATGCCGCCGGCCGAGTACCTGTCCACCAGCGTCACGGTGGCTGCCGGCAACTTCGAGCTGCGCGCCAAGGGCCGCATTCTCAAGTTCGACGGTTACACCCGCGTACTGCCGCAGCAGAGCAAGCCGGGCGAGGACGACGTCCTGCCGGAAATGAAAGAGGGCGAGGGCCTCAAGCTGATCCAGCTCGACCCCAGCCAGCACTTCACCAAGCCGCCGGCGCGTTATTCCGAAGCAAGTCTGGTCAAGGAGCTGGAAAAGCGCGGTATCGGCCGTCCGTCCACCTATGCAGCGATCATTTCCACCATTCAGGATCGCGGTTACGTCACGGTGCACAACCGTCGCTTCTATGCCGAGAAGATGGGCGATATCGTCACCGAGCGTCTCGACGAGAGTTTCGCCAACCTGATGGACTATAGCTTTACCGCCACCATGGAAGAGCATCTCGACGATGTGGCCCAGGGTGAGCGCGAGTGGAAGCATCTGCTCGATGAGTTCTACGGTGACTTCAAGAAGAAGCTCGAAGTGGCCGAAGCAGGCGAGGGCGGCATGCGTGCCAACCAGCCGACACTGACCGACATCCCCTGCCGCGAGTGCGGCCGGCCGATGATGATCCGCACTGCCTCCACCGGCGTGTTCCTGGGTTGCTCCGGTTATGCGCTGCCGCCGAAGGAACGTTGCAAGGCCACCATCAACCTGGTGCCGGGCGACGAGATTGCTGCCGACGACGAGGGTGAGTCCGAATCCCGCGTGTTGCTTGGCAAGCATCGCTGCCCGATCTGCTCCACAGCCATGGATGCCTACCTGCTCGATGAAACCCGCAAGCTGCACATCTGTGGCAACAACCCCGATTGCACGGGTTACGAGATCGAGCAGGGTCAGTACCGCATCAAGGGTTATGAAGGCCCAAGTCTGGAGTGCGACAAGTGCGGCAGCCAGATGCAGCTCAAGACGGGCCGTTTCGGCAAGTTCTTCGGTTGCACCAATGCCAGCTGCAAGAACACCCGCAAGCTGCTCAAGAACGGCGAAGCGGCGCCGCCGAAGATGGACAAGGTGGAGATGCCTGAGCTCAAGTGCGAGAAGGTGGATGACACCTACGTGCTGCGTGACGGTGCATCGGGCCTGTTCCTCGCGGCCAGCCAGTTCCCCAAGAATCGCGAGACGCGTGCACCTCTGGTGCTGGAAATCGTTCCGCACAAGCACGAGATCGATCCCAAGTACCACTTTCTTTGCGATGCTCCACAGAAGGACCCGGATGGCCGCCCAGCGGTGATTCGCTACAGCCGCAAGACCAAGGAGCAGTACGTGCAGTCCGAGGTCGATGGCAAACCGACCGGCTGGCGTGCGTTCTTCGATGGCGGCAAGTGGAAGGTCGAGGACAAGCGCTGATCTCTGCGCTCTGACGAGAAGCGCGTCTGCCTTGGTGCGACGCGCGTATCATGACCCGATCTGCTGTGGAGGTCGCCGCAATGGCCAAAGAAATCTATACCCGCACCAATCAGAAGATCTTCTTCGCCGGTATCGCCCTGGATAACTGGCGCAAGGCCGAGGCTTCCACCGCGTTCAACGTACAGGCGCTGGTGCAGGCTGAGCGCGAAGCTGCGCTGTTTCACCTGTACGGTGGGCTTCTTGGGGTGTGTCATGAGATCGCCGGTTACTACCGCATGAACGACGCCGCGCCTTCGCGTGTCGAGGCGTTCGTGCAGCAGGCCGTACTCGAAGGGGCGCCCAGCCCCGAGCTGGCCGAGTTGGTGGAGTTGGCTCAGCAGCGCGAAACCTGGCTGGCCGAACTGCTGGCGGCCTATGCTGGTTTGTTTCAGCCGCCGCGTGAGGAGCGCAAGGCCAAGGTCGATCCGTCCATGCCGTTGATCACCGCCGTCAGTGTTGGCGAGGAGCCGGCCGAGCTGAGCATCGATGATGTCGATGCCTGGCGGCAGCAGCTCAAGGCGCTGGTGCTACGTTTCCGCGAAGGCCTGAGCGAGTGCTGATTGGGTTTAACTGGACCAGTGGGCTGGGGATGATCCCGGCTGGCTGTTACAATGTCGTGTTTTTGCACAGAGACTGAGCCATGCCTACATCCTTCCTGGAAATCGTCGAACTGCCCGATGGGCGCATTGCCCTGCGTCGCGCAGAGGATGAAGAGGCGTTGGTGACCCTGGATTTCTCCGCTGATGCCAAGGCTTTCCTGCAGGGGCAACACATCGAGGTGGCCAAGGCCATGCTCAATGTTGGTGTGCAGATGGCTGGCCGAATGGCTGAGGGTGATTTCAGTGGTGAAGAAGAAGGCTCGCGCGTTCTCCACTGATTTACTGCGTCTCAACGAAAAACGGGGCTCCATTGGAGCCCGTTTTCATTTCCGCAAGCGAAGTCGTGGTCAGCTAACCCAGGCTGATGTTCAGGCTCTGCGCGCCACCAGTGTTGGCCGCCTGTGCAAGGCGCTGGCGAGTGCTGCTCTCGACCGGATGCAACCAACTGATCACGGTATGGCTGCGACCCAGCTTGAGAGCTTCTTCGGCCAATTCCAGGGCCTTCTGCCCTTGTCGCGGATGCAGCAGCAGGATTCGTTCACGGTTCAGCCCTGCATCGCGCAGCCAGCTTTGCGTGAGGCTTGCCGGCGGCGCTACCAAGGTCAGCCAGCGTGCGTCCTGATTCTGGCTCAGCTCTCGCAGAATCGGCGCCAGTAAGTGCAGGCAGTGCCCAGCAGCGCCACGTAGAGCCAATTCGCTGAAAGCCTGATCATCCTCACTGCGAGAGATGTCATGGGCTGCGACCAGTGGCTCATTCGGCGTTCGGCCAAGGAACGCGTCGAAAAGGGGAAGTTGTGGGCGCTCGAACGACTGCTGCACGTACATGGTGTCTCCTCAGCGGCGGATTACACCGACGCTCAAACCTTCGATGACCAGATCCTGGTTTTCCAGGTCCACTTCGATCGGGGCAAACTCGGGGTTCTCGGCAATCAGCCAGACCTTGTTGCCCTCGCGCTTGAAGCGTTTGACCGTCACTTCATCGTCGATACGGGCGACGACGATCTGGCCGTTACGGGCTTCACGGGTGGTGTGCACGGCGAGCAGATCGCCATCGAAAATGCCGATATCCTTCATGCTCATGCCGCGCACACGCAGCAGGTAGTCGGCTTTGGGCTGAAAGAACGCGGGGTTGATCTGGCAGGATTCCTCGACATGTTGCTGGGCGAGGATCGGTGCGCCGGCAGCAACGCGGCCAATGACCGGAAGGCCTTCGTCCTCGTTCGCCGCGCCTGCCTCGAAGCCAGGAATGCGAATGCCGCGCGAAGCGCCTGGGGTCATTTCGATGGCCCCCTTGCGTGCGAGGGCCTTGAGGTGCTCTTCTGCTGCATTGGGTGATTTGAACCCCAGTTCCTGAGCGATTTCCGCACGGGTGGGTGGGTAGCCGTTGTCTTCCAGGCAGCGTTTGATGAAGGCGAGAATCTCGGCTTGGCGTGGCGTCAGTTTCAGCATGGCTGGGCTCTGTCTTTTTATACAGTGGCTGGGATTATATACAGTAAGCGACTCTTGGCAACGCCCATTTTGCAGATGCCTGTCCTCCGGCTTGTTACCCATGCCGAGTAATCTGCGTCTCTGCTTGTTGTAAGCTGTGACCAGCCGGCCAAAAGACGGCTCGTGCGGCTTGACAATTCAGTGGGATGAAACGTATGTTTCAAACAAGTGTTTGTCAGGTGATAGCTCATGGCTCAGTCGGAAACCGTTGAACGCATTCTCGATGCTGCGGAACAGCTGTTCGCGGAAAAAGGCTTCGCCGAAACTTCATTGCGGCTGATCACCAGCAAGGCTGGGGTCAACCTGGCTGCCGTCAATTATCACTTCGGTTCGAAGAAGGCGCTGATTCAAGCGGTCTTCTCGCGCTTCCTCGGGCCTTTCTGTGCCAGCCTGGAAAAAGAACTCGATCGCCGTCAGGCCAAGTCCGACACCCAGGTTTCCCTGGAGGAGTTGCTCGAGCTTCTGGTCGAACAGGCTCTGGCCGTCAAGCCGCGCAGCGGCAACGATCTTTCCATCTTCATGCGCCTGCTCGGTTTGGCCTTCAGCCAGAGCCAGGGTCACCTGCGCAAATACCTGGAAGAGGTTTACGGCAAGGTTTTCCGTCGTTACATGCTGTTGGTACATGAGGCTGCGCCGCGTATTCCACCACTGGAGCTGTTCTGGCGTGTGCACTTCATGCTCGGTGCTGCGGCGTTCAGCATGTCCGGTATCAAGGCCTTGCGCGCGATGGCCGAGACCGATTTCGGCGTCAACACCTCGATCGAGCAGGTGATGCGGATGATGGTGCCATTCCTCGCCGCCGGTATGCGTTCGGAAACCGGGGTCAACGATCCTGCGTTGGCCGGCGCACAACTCAAGCCCCGGACCAAGACGCCAAGCGCTGCCCCCAAGGTTTGACCGGGCGGCAGGTGGGCTTGGCTTCGTCCTTCGGCTAAGCTAGCGGCCCATGTCCGATCTTGATTTACTCCACATCTCCATTGCTGATCAGGCGCTCTACGGCTTCAGTGCTGGGCGGCTGATAGTGTGTTTTCCCGTATCCACCGCACGCAACGGCGCAGGTGAGCGTAATGGCTCGGGTTGCACGCCGCGCGGGCTGCATCAAGTGCGCGCGAAGATCGGCGCCGGTCTGCCTCTGGCGGCCGTGTTGCGCGGGCGTCGCTGGACCGGTGAGGTATGGTCGCCGCAACTGCACGAGCAGTTTCCCGGCCGTGACTGGATCCTTACCCGCATTCTTTGGTTGAGCGGTCTCGAGTCGGGGCGCAATCGCCTGGGCGAGGTCGATACCTTCCGTCGCTACATCTATCTTCACGGCACCCCGGACACGGAACCCATGGGCGAGCCGTTGTCCCATGGCTGCATCCGTTTGCGCAACGCCGACATGCTGGCGCTTTTTGATCGCGTGCCGCCGCACTGCCGGGTGCGTATCGACGAAGCAGCCTGCCCGCAGTGGGCGCAGGCCAAGATTTCACGTAAGGAATAGGTTTATGCAAGGCTCTTTGATGATGGACATCGCCGGCACCTGGCTGACCGCCGAGGATCGCCAGATGCTGCGCCAGCCCGAGGTGGGTGGCTTGATCATTTTCGCCCGCAACATCGAATCGCCACGCCAGGTGCGCGAGTTGTGTCAGAGCATTCGTGCCGTGCGCCCGGACCTGCTGCTGGCCGTGGACCAGGAGGGCGGCCGGGTGCAGCGTCTGCGCCAGGGATTTCTGCGTCTGCCGGCGATGCGCGCGATCGCCGACAACGACAATGCCGAAGTGCTTGCCGAGCATTGCGGCTGGCTGATGGCGACCGAGGTGCTGGCCGTCGGGCTGGATCTCAGCTTCGCTCCGGTCCTCGATCTCGACCATCAGCGCAGTGCGGTGGTCGGCAGTCGCGCTTTCGAGGGCGACCCGCAGCGCGCAACCACGCTGGCTGCTGCGTTCATCCGCGGCATGCACCAGGCGGGTATGGCAGCGACCGGCAAGCATTTCCCCGGGCATGGCTGGGCTGAGGCGGACTCTCACGTGGCCATTCCGGTCGACGAGCGCAGCCTCGATGAGATTCGTGCCTGTGACATGCAGCCGTTCAAGCGTCTGGCTGGCGAGCTCGATGCGGTGATGCCGGCGCATGTCATCTATCCGCAGGTCGATGAGCAGCCGGCGGGTTTCTCTCGTCGCTGGCTGCAGGACATCCTGCGCGGCGAGCTGGGCTTCGACGGCGTGATCTTCAGTGACGACCTGTCCATGGCCGGTGCGCACGTGGTCGGCGATGCCGGCAAACGTATCGAGGCGGCGCTTGCTGCTGGCTGTGACATGGGCCTGGTGTGCAATGATCGGGGCTCGGCGGAACTGGCCCTCAGCGCATTGCAGCGCTTGCAGGTCACCCCGGCCGAGCGACTGCAGCGCATGCGTGGGCGCGGCCACGCGTGCACCGATTATCGTCAGGCGCCGCGTTGGTCTGCGGCGGTGGCTGCGCTCAGAGCGGCGCATCTGCTCGACTGAGGGCTCAACATGACCGTTTATGCAATCATCGGTGGTACCGGCCTGACGCAGCTCGAAGGCCTGGTGATTCGTCAGGCGATGACACTGGATACGCCCTACGGCACGCCCTCGGCCGATATCCTGCGTGGCGAGTACGGCGGGCGCGAGGTGTTGTTTCTGGCGCGTCACGGCCAACCGCATCGGATTGCTCCGCATCAGATCAACTACCGCGCCAACCTGTGGGCGTTGAAGCATGCAGGGGCGCGCGAGATTGTTGCGGTCAATGCTGTGGGTGGCATTCATGCGGCGATGGGGGCGGGACATTTTTGCGTGCCGCATCAGCTCATCGATTACACGGCCGGTCGTGCGCACACCTTTTTCGAGGGTGAGCTGGATCACGTGACGCACGTGGATTTCAGTTGCCCCTACGATGCGGCATTGCGCGAGCGCCTGATCGCGGCGTTGAGCGCTGAAGGTGCTGCATTCAGCAGCCATGGCGTGTACGGCTGCACGCAGGGGCCGCGCCTGGAAACGGCGGCGGAGATCGTGCGGATGGAGCGTGACGGCTGTGATCTGGTCGGCATGACCGCAATGCCCGAGGCTGCACTGGCGCGTGAGCTGGCGTTGCCTTATGCCTGTCTGGCGCTGGTGGTGAATCCTGCTGCGGGCAAGACCAGTGGCCTGATCACCATGGGCGAAATCGAACGGGTGCTGGAGCAGGGCATGGGCACGATCAAGGCGGTATTGGCGCGCGTGCTGAGTGACTAGCTTCTCTAAGCAAATGAAAAGGGCCGCTTAGCGGCCCTTTTCGTTACCTCCCCTTACAGCGGGCTGATGCGCACCAGGGCGCCGAGGCTGCCGTGATCGAGGTAGGTCAGGCTGTTGTCCTTCAGGCGTTGGGCGACTTTCATGTGTTCGCTGCTTTCCAGCAGGCCGTCGGCACTGAAGCGGTTGATCCACAGTTCCAGGTCCAGATCGGCGAAGCGATCCTGGGTGAAGGCGAGGGTGCCTTCGACCGGGTAGTGGCCGAGGTGCGCCTCGCCACTGTTGACGGCTACGCGGCTCGCTGTGGTGCTCAGCGTCTGGCTCCAGGCCTTGTGCAGCAGAACCTCATAGCCATTACCCGGGTTGAGCTTGGCTGCTTCGCTGTCGAGGCTGGTGGGGCGCTCGCTGCCGGCGATCGGCAGGGCGGTGCCGGCCCAGTCGTCGGGGGCGATCTTCGGCGCGATCACCGCGTCACCGGCCTGGCGGAATACCAGCAGTTCCACCTGATACAGGCGTTCGGCGAAGGCGCTCGGGGCGAGCAGGCAGAGCAGCAGGGCGATCAGGTGCAATGGGCGCATGGGGGAGTCCTTCAGGTGGTGGGCGCGAGGCGCTCGAGCAGGGCTTCCAGGGTGTTGAAGCGCTCTTCCGCGCGCTCCATGGGCACCTGGATCTTGAAGACGGTGGCGCCTTCGAACTTGTAGCGTTTCGGTTGGGCCTGGATCAGCTTGATCAGCGTCAGCGGGTCGACGCAGGTCTCTGCGGCGAATTCGATGCGGCCGCCCTGTGGTCCGGCGTCGACCTTGGTAATACCCAGCTTCTCTGCCTGCAACTTGAGCAGGGTCAGGCGCATCAGGTTCTTGGTTGGCTCCGGCAACAGGCCGAAGCGGTCGATCATCTCAACCTGCAGCTCCTTCAGGCCATCCTCGTCGCTGGCGTTGGCGATGCGCTTGTAGAGAATCAGGCGGGCGTGCACGTCGGGCAGGTAGTCTTCGGGGATCAGCGCCGGTACGCGCAGGTTGATCTCCGGGCCGCCGCCCAGCGGCTGGTCGAGGTTCGGCTGCTCGCCTTTCTGGATGGCCTTGACCGCGCGCTCGAGCATTTCCATGTACAGGGTGAAGCCGACGGCCTGAATCTGTCCGCTCTGGCCGTCGCCGAGCAGTTCGCCGGCGCCGCGGATTTCCAGGTCGTGGGTGGCCAGGACGAAGCCCGCGCCGAGATCCTGGGCGTTGGCGATGGCCTCCAGGCGTTTCTCGGCGTCTGTGGTCATCTGCTTGCGCGGCGGGGTGAGCAGGTAGGCGTAGGCTTGGTGGTGGCTACGGCCGACACGGCCACGCAGCTGGTGCAGCTGGGCCAGGCCGAACTTGTCGGCGCGGTCGATGATGATGGTGTTGGCGCTGGGCACGTCGATGCCGGTCTCGATGATGGTCGAGGCCACCAGCACGTTGAAGCGCTTGTGGTAGAAGTCGCTCATCACTTGTTCGAGATCGCGTTCGCGCATCTGTCCATGGCCGATACCGATACGTGCTTCGGGCACCAGTTCGGCGAGGTCAGCGGCGCATTTCTCGATGGTCTTCACGTCGTTGTGCAGGTAGTACACCTGGCCGCCCCGTAGTAGCTCGCGCAGCAGTGCTTCCTTGATGGTCGGCTTGTTGGCTTCCATGACGAAGGTGCGCACCGACAGGCGCCGCGCCGGTGGGGTGGCGATGATCGACAGGTCGCGCATGCCGGCCACGGCCATGTTCAGGGTGCGCGGGATGGGCGTGGCGGTCAGGGTGAGAATATCCACCTCGCTGCGCAGGGCTTTGAGCTGCTCCTTCTGGCGCACGCCGAAGCGGTGTTCCTCGTCGATGATGGCCAAGCCGAGGTTTTGGAACTTGACGTCATCCTGCAGCAGCTTGTGCGTGCCGATGACGATATCCACCTTGCCTTCGGCCAGTTGCTGCACGGCGTCGCCGACTTCCTTGGCGCTTTTGAAGCGGCTCATCACCTCGACCTTTACCGGCCAATCGGCGAAGCGGTCGCGGAAGCTGTTGTAGTGCTGTTGGGCGAGCAGGGTGGTGGGCACCAGTACGGCGACCTGCTTGCCGCTGTGCACGGCGATGAAGGCGGCGCGCATGGCCACTTCGGTCTTGCCGAAGCCGACGTCGCCGCAAACCAGGCGATCCATCGGCTTGCCGGCCAGCATGTCGCTGCGCACGGCGTCGATGGCGGCCTGCTGGTCCGGGGTTTCCTCGAAGGGGAAACCGGCGCTGAAGGTGGCGTAATCCAGCGCCGGGTCCTGGAAGGCGAAGCCCTCGCGCGCGGCGCGGCGGGCGTAGATATCGAGCAGCTCGGCGGCAACATCACGCACCTGCTCGGCGGCCTTGCGCTTGGCCTTCTGCCAGACTTCCGAGCCGAGGCGATGCAGCGGCGCAAGAGCATCGTCACTGCCGGTGTAGCGGGCAATCAGGTGCAGGCTGGCCACGGGCACGTAGAGTTTGGCTTCGTCGGCGTACTGCAGGGCGAGGAATTCGGCGGCTTGGCCATCGAACTCCATGGTCACCAGGCCCAGGTAGCGGCCGACGCCGTGATCGATATGCACCACCGGTGCGCCTTCGCGCAGCTCGGTGAGGTTCTTGATCACGTTGTCGCCGCCTTCGCGGCCTTTCTCGCGGCGCCGGCGCTGCATGACGCGTTGGCCGAACAGCGGGCTCTCGGCGATCAGCGCCAGGTCGTCGAGCAGCAGCCCTTCGTCCAATGGTGCGATGCAGATGTTCAGGCGCTCGCTGCTGGCGACGAAGGCTGGCCAGCCCTCGACTTCCTTGGGCTTGAGCTTGAGGCGAGCGAGCAGCTCCAGCAGCACTTCGCGGCGCCCGGCCGATTCGGCGCAGAACAGCACGCGGCCCGGATATTCCTCGATAAAGCGGCGCAGCGCTGCCAGTGGCTCGCCGGCCTTGGCCTGGATCGCCAGGTCGGGCAGGGCGCGGGCGTCGAAGCGGGTCTGGCCGACGCCAGGCTCGATATCGTCCTGATTGACCACCACCCGCGGCCAGCTCTTCAGGCGGGCGAAACAGTCCTCCACCGGCAGGAAGATGTCGGCAGGCGGTAGTAGTGGTCGCTCTGGATCGACTCGGCGATCCTCATAGCGGCTACGCGCATCTGTCCAAAATTGCTCGGCGGCTTTTTCGATACCGGGCAGGGAAAATACCTGGGTGTCGCCCGGCAGGTAGTCGAACAGGGTGTCCGTCTCTTCGAAGAACAGCGGCAGGTAGTACTCGATGCCAGCTGGGGTGATGCCGGTGGAAAGGTCCTGATAGATCGGGCAGCGACGGAAATCCACGTCGAAGCGCTCGCGAAAGCGCCCGCGGAAATCGGTGACGGCTTTCTTTTCCAGCGGAAACTCACGCGCTGGCAGCAGGCGGATCGACTCGACCTTGTCCACCGAGCGCTGGGTTTCGGGGTCGAAGGTGCGCAGGGTTTCGATTTCGTCGTCGAACAGGTCGATACGGTAGGGCGTGTCGCTGCCCATCGGGAACAGATCGATCAATGCGCCGCGCACAGCGAACTCGCCATGCTCGTACACCGTGTCCACGCAGCGGTAGCCGGCCGCCTCCAGGCGCGTGCGCGTCTGCTCCACATCGAGTTTCTGGCCGACATCCAGCACCAGGCTGCTGCCCAGCAGGAAGCGCTTCGGTGCGAGGCGGTGTAGGGCTGTGGTGATCGGCACTACGAGGATGCCGCGGCTCAGCTGCGGTAGACGATAGAGCGCTGCGATACGCTGCGAAATGATGTCCTGGTGCGGCGAAAACACATCGTAGGGCAGGGTTTCCCAGTCGGGGAAGTGCAGCACTGGCAGGTCGGGGGCGAAGAACGCCAGCTCTTCCTGTAGCCGCTCGGCGCTCTGGCTGCCTTCGGTGAGCACCAGGGTGAAGCGTCCAGCGTCGCTGGCCGCTTCTGCGATGGTCAGGGACAGGGCGGCCCCGGGCAGGTTGCCCCACTGTTGTTTGCCGGCGCTGGCCGGTAGAGACGGAAGACGCAGTACGGACACGGGCGGCTCACGGTCGTGACGAAAGGCCGGGAATTGTAGCGGGGCTTGCTGGTCAATGTCAGTCGCGACAGGCGCGCATTGCTCATGTCAGCGCGCACCGTCATAATGTAGCCCCTTTTTTCAGCCCCTACATGTGGAAGGTACTGCCCGTGACTCAGAAGCCCGACCAGTGTCTCGGTGAATGGATCGATCGTGAAGCCCTCGCGGAAGCGATGATTCCGCTGATTGGTCAGCTCTATCGCAACAACAATGTGGTGACCTCGATCTACGGCCGTGGCCTGATCAATCGTTCGGTCATCGACATCCTCAAGGCTCACCGTTTTGCCCGTCATCGCCTGGCTGAAGAAGCCGAGCTGTCGGTGCACGACACCTTCCCCATGCTCAAGGCCATGAGCGAGCTCAAGCTGGGCGCTGCCTCGGTTGATCTGGGCAAGTTGGTTGCCAAGTTCAAGGCCGAAGGCGCTGGTCGCGGCGTCGAGCAGTTCGTCAAGGACGAGCTGGCCGATGTGGTCGGCAAGCAGAACGGCGCTGGTCGTGAAGGTACCGATGTTGTGCTGTATGGCTTCGGTCGTATCGGCCGCCTGCTGGCGCGCATCCTGATCGAGAAGACCGGTGGTGGTGATGGCCTGCGTCTGCGCGCCATCGTTGTGCGCAAGGGTGCCAGCAACGATCTGGTCAAGCGTGCCAGCCTGCTGCGTCGTGACTCGGTGCATGGCAAGTTCAACGGCACCATCACCATCGATGAAGAGAACAGCACCCTGACGGCCAACGGCAACCTGATCCAGGTGATCTACGCCAAGGACCCGAAAGAAGTCGACTACACCCAGTACGGCATCAAGAACGCGCTGCTGGTGGATAATACCGGTGTGTGGCGTGATGCCGAGGGTCTGGGTCAGCACCTGGCTTGCCCTGGCGTCGATCGTGTCGTGCTCACCGCGCCTGGCAAGGGCGCGCTGAAGAATATCGTGCACGGCATCAACCACAGCGAAATCACCGCTGAGGACAAGATCATCTCCGCTGCGTCCTGCACCACCAACGCCATCGTGCCGGTGCTCAAGGCGGTCAATGATCAGTACGGCATCGTCAACGGTCACGTTGAGACCGTTCACTCCTACACCAACGACCAGAACCTGATCGACAACTTCCATAAAGGCAGTCGTCGTGGTCGTAGCGCCGCGCTGAACATGGTCATCACCGAAACCGGTGCCGCCACCGCTGCTGCCAAGGCGCTGCCTGTGCTCAAGGGCAAGCTGACCGGCAATGCCATTCGCGTGCCGACGCCGAACGTGTCCATGGCCATTCTCAATCTGAACCTGGAGAAAGCCACCACGCGCGAAGAGATCAACGAGTACCTGCGCCAGATGGCCATGCACTCGGATTTGCAGAAGCAGATCGACTTCGTCAGCTCGCAGGAAGTGGTATCGACCGACTTCGTCGGCTCGCGTCACGCCGGTGTAGTGGATGCCGAAGCCACCATCGCCAACGATAACCGCGTTGTACTGTACGTCTGGTACGACAACGAGTTCGGTTACAGCTGCCAGGTGGTGCGTGTGATGGAAGACATGGCCGGGGTCAACCCGCCAGCCTTCCCGCGCTAAGCGTCAGAGTCAAAAAAACGGGAGCTTCGGCTCCCGTTTTTTTATGCCTGAAATCTGGCCTGGCGAAGTTGTCGAGTTGATCTCGAGCAGTATCGAGTTTGTTGCGCCCTGTTACCGAAAGGCCAAAAAAAGCAAGCGCTTGGGTGGTCAGTGCCGGGGGGCGTCTTTATAATCAAGCGGATTTTTTACCCAGGTTTGGCGCCTTCCTCCACGCCCATATCGTATTGGCGTGGTCGGGTCTATTAGACCTTCGGTAGCGCCGCCTGTCCTATAAAAAGCTTTCTAAATCAGTGGTTAGGCAAACCTATGATCAAACTAAAGCATGGGCTTGATTTGCCCATAACGGGTGCGCCGGCACAGCGTATCGAGGCCGCCAGGCCCGTACGCAGTGTCGCTGTCATCGGCTTCGACTATCACGGGATGAAGCCGACGATGGAGGTGCAGGTCGGTGACCGGGTCAAGCTCGGTCAATTGCTGTTTACCGACAAGAAGACACCCGGCGTGCGCTATACCGCTCCCGCTGGTGGCGTGATCAGCGCCATCCATCGTGGTGAGAAGCGCGTCCTGCAATCCGTGGTCATCGACATTGATGGCGACGAGCAGGAAACCTTCGCTCAATATGCTGCCGACCAGCTGGATTCGCTGACTGACGAACAGATTCGCGAAAACCTGCAGCAGTCTGGCCTTTGGACCGCCCTGCGTACCCGTCCGTTCAGCAAGGTGCCGGCGCTCGATGCCGTACCGAGTTCGATCTTCGTGACCGCAGTCGACACGCATCCGCTCGCCGCCGATCCTGCTGTGATCATCGGTGAATATGCCGCTGATTTCGAAAATGGCCTCAAGGTTCTCGGTAACCTGGCCAAGATCTTCCTGTGCAAGGCCGACGGCGCCAATCTGCCTGGCGAGAAGCTGGCCAAGGTACAGAGCGAAGCTTTTGCTGGCCCACACCCGGCAGGTCTGCCGGGGACTCACATCCACTTCCTCGACCCGGTCAGCATCGGCAAGAGCGTCTGGCAGATCGGTTACCAGGACGTGATTGCGGTGGGCAAGCTGTTCACCACTGGCCAGCTGTTCGTCGAGCGCGTGGTAGCACTCGGCGGCCCGGTTGCCGAACAGCCGCGTCTGCTGCGCACCCGCCTGGGCGCCAACCTGGAAGAACTCACCGCCGGTGAGCTCAAGCCAGGTTTCAATCGTGTGATTTCCGGCTCGGTGTTCGGCGGTCGTACCGCTCAGGGTGCCTTCGCCTTCCTCGGTCGTTACCACAACCAGGTGTCCTGCCTGGTGGAAGGCAATGACCGCGAGATGATGCATTACCTGCGTGCCGGGGTTAACAAGCACTCGGTACTGAACGTGTTCGTCTCCAAGCTGGCCAGCGCCAAGCTGTTCAACTTCACCACCACCACCAACGGCAGCCCGCGTGCCATGGTGCCGGTGGGCAACTACGAAGCAGTGATGCCGCTGGATATCCTGCCGACTCAACTGCTGCGCTACCTGATCGTTGGCGACACCGAGATGGCTCAGAAACTGGGTTGCCTGGAGCTCGACGAAGAAGATCTTGCGCTGTGCACCTACGTGTGCGCTGGCAAGTATGAATATGGCCCGATCCTGCGGGACAACCTCACCCGCATCGAGAAGGAGGGTTAATCCGTGGGCATTCGTGCATTCCTCGACAAGATCGAGCACAACTTCGAAAAGGGCGGCAAGTACGAGAAGTGGTATGCCCTCTACGAGGCCATCGACACCTTCTTCTATCGTCCTGGCAGCGTGACCAAAACCACCGCTCACGTGCGTGATGGCATCGACCTCAAGCGCATGATGATCACTGTGTGGCTGTGCACCTTCCCGGCTATGTTCTTCGGCATGTGGAACACCGGCTACCAGGCCAACCTGATCTTCGCCCAGAGCCCCGAGCTGCTGGCGAGCCAGGAAGGCTGGCGCTTCGCTCTGATCGGCTCGCTGGCCGGTTTCGACCCGAACAGCCTATGGGACAACTTCATTCAGGGCGCGGCCTATTTCCTGCCTGTCTACGCGGTGACCTTCATCGTCGGCGGCTTCTGGGAAGTACTGTTCGCCTCGATCCGCAAGCATGAAGTCAACGAAGGCTTCTTCGTCACTTCCGTGCTGTTCGCCCTGATTCTGCCGCCGAGCATTCCGCTTTGGCAGGTCGCCCTGGGCATCAGCTTCGGCGTGGTGATCGGCAAGGAAGTGTTCGGTGGTACCGGCAAGAACTTCCTCAACCCGGCACTCACCGGCCGTGCATTCCTGTTCTTCGCCTATCCGGCGCAGATGTCGGGTGACGCGGTCTGGACCGCGGTCGACGGCTTCGCTGGCGCTACTTCGCTGAGCCTGGCGGCCAGCGGCGGCATCGAGAACGTTATCAATAACGGCATCACCTGGATGGACGCCTTCGTCGGCACCATTCACGGCTCGATGGGTGAGACCAGCACGCTGGCCATCGCCATCGGTGGTCTGGTTCTGTTGCTGACTCGCATTGCCTCCTGGCGCATCGTCGTCGGCGTGATGCTGGGCATGATCGGCCTGAGCCTGCTGCTCAACCTGATCGGCTCCACCACCAACCCGATGTTCGCCATGCCCTGGTACTGGCATCTGGTAGTGGGCGGCTTCGCCTTCGGCATGTTCTTCATGGCCACCGACCCGGTGTCGGCCTCCATGACCAACACCGGCAAGTGGATCTTCGGCGTTCTGATCGGCGTGATGGTGGTATTGATCCGTGTGGTCAACCCGGCCTTCCCCGAGGGCATGATGCTGGCGATTCTGCTCGCCAACCTGTTTGCACCGCTGATCGACCACTTCGTCGTTCAAGCCAATATCAAGCGGAGGCTGGCACGCAATGTCTAGTCAAAAAGAATCCACCGTCCGCACGCTGACGGTGGCGGTGCTGGTGTGTCTAGTGTGTTCGGTGTTCGTCGCCGGCGCTGCCGTGGCGCTGAAACCGACTCAGGTTGAAAACCGTCTGCTGGACAAGCAGCGCAGCATCCTGGCCATTGCTGGCCTGGGTGAGGCCGGCATGTCCGGTGCCAAGGTCAAGGAACTGTTCGACACCACCATCACCGCCAAGCTGGTAGATCTGGAAACAGGCAAGTTCTCCGACAAGTTCGATCCGATCACCTTCGATCCCCTCAAGGCCGCGAAGGACCCGAAAACCTCCGATGCTCTGAAGGGCAGCGAAGATATCGCCGGGATCAAACGCCAAGAGCGTTACACCACCGTTTACCTGGTGGAGAAGGACGGGGAAATGGAAACCCTGATTCTTCCGGTGCGTGGCTATGGCCTGTGGTCGACCCTGCACGGCTTTATCGCGGTGAAAGGGGATCTGAACACTGTCGTGGGCATGGGCTTCTACCAGCATGGCGAGACCCCCGGTCTCGGCGGCGAGGTGGACAATCCGAAATGGAAAGGCCAATGGCCCGGCAAGACCCTGTACGACGAAGACGGCAAGCTCGCCGTTCAGATCGTCAAGGGTGGTGTCGATCCGCAAAGCCCGAACGCTACTCACCAAGTCGACGGCCTGGCCGGCGCCACCCTGACCAGCGTCGGTGTGGACAAGCTGCTGAAGTTCTGGCTTGGCCAGAACGGCTTCGGTCCGTTTATCGCTAACCTGCGTGCAGGGGAGGCTTGATCATGTCGCAGCCGACTATTAAAGAAGTCCTGCTCAACCCGATCTTCAACAACAACCCCATTGGCCTGCAGATCCTCGGGATCTGTTCGGCCCTGGCGGTGACCTCGAACCTGCAGACCGCGCTGGTGATGTCTGCCGCGCTGACGCTGGTGACCGGTTTCTCCAACCTCTTCATCTCGATGATTCGCAGCCAGATCCCGGGCTCGATCCGCATGATCGTGCAGATGGTGATCATCGCCTCGCTGGTGATCGTGGTCGATCAGGTGCTCAAGGCCTACGCCTTCAGTCTGTCCAAGCAGTTGTCGGTGTTCGTCGGTCTGATCATCACCAACTGCATCGTGATGGGCCGTGCCGAAGCCTTTGCCATGCAGAACCCGCCGGTGCTGTCGTTCTTCGACGGCATTGGTAACGGTCTAGGCTACAGCGCCATGCTGATCGCCCTGGGCATCATTCGTGAGTTGTTCGGTGCGGGCAAACTGATGGGCTACGAGGTCTTCTCGGTGGTCAACGATGGTGGCTGGTATCAGCCCAACGGCATGCTGCTGCTGCCGCCTTCGGCGTTCTTCCTGATTGGTCTGTTCATCTGGGCCATCCGTAGCTGGAAGAAGGATCAGATCGAGGTCAATGCCTACAAGATGGCGCCTCAGGTATCCAGCAAGGAGGCCTACTAATGGAGCATTATCTCAGCCTGTTGGCCAAGGCCGTGTTCGTCGAGAACATGGCGCTGGCCTTCTTCCTCGGTATGTGCACCTTCATCGCCATCTCCAAGAAGGTCGAGACCGCCATCGGTCTGGGCATCGCGGTGATCGTGGTACAGGTCATCACCGTACCGGCGAACAACCTGATCTATACCTACCTGCTCAAGGATGGCGCGCTGGCCTGGGCCGGCTTGCCTGAGGTTGATCTCAGTTTCCTTGGCCTGCTCAGCTACATTGGCGTCATCGCTGCCATCGTGCAGATCCTCGAGATGCTGCTGGATAAATACGTACCTGCGCTCTACAACGCGCTGGGCGTGTTCCTGCCGCTGATCACCGTGAACTGCGCCATCATGGGCGGCACCCTGTTCATGGTCGAGCGCGATTACAACCTGGCCGAGAGTACCGTCTACGGCTTTGGTTCGGGTCTGTCCTGGGCACTGGCGATCGCCGCGCTGGCGGGTATTCGCGAGAAACTCAAGTACAGCGATGTACCGGCTGGCCTGCAGGGTCTGGGCATCACCTTCATCACCATCGGTCTGATGTCGCTGGGCTTCATGTCCTTCTCCGGCGTGCAGCTGTAAGGAAAGGATGAACAGATGAATTACGAAATCTTCCTCGCCATCGGCATGTTCACCGCCATCGTCCTGGCGCTGGTGCTGATCATCCTCGCTGCTCGTGCCAAGCTGGTTTCCAGCGGTGACGTGAGCATCGAGATCAACGGCGAAAAAACCATCGTGGTGCCGGCCGGCGGCAAGCTGTTGCAGACCCTGGCCAACAACAACGTGTTCCTGTCCTCCGCGTGCGGCGGCGGCGGTACCTGCGCCCAGTGCAAGTGCGTCGTCGAGTCCGGTGGCGGTGAGATGCTGTCCACCGAAGAATCGCACTTCACCAAGCGTGAGGCTCGTGAGGGCTGGCGCCTGTCCTGCCAGACCCCGGTCAAGCAGGATATGAAGATCGAAGTCCCTGAAGAGGTCTTCGGCGTCAAGAAGTGGGAATGCACCGTCGAGTCCAACCCCAACGTCGCGACCTTCATCAAGGAGCTGACGTTGAAACTGCCGGAAGGCGAGAACGTCGACTTCCGCGCTGGTGGTTACGTGCAGCTGGAATGCCCGCCGCACACCGTGAACTACAAGGACTTCGACATCCAGGAGGAGTACCGCGGCGACTGGGACAAGTTCAACCAGTGGAAGTACGTGTCCAAGGTCGAGGAGACCGTGATCCGTGCCTACTCCATGGCCAACTACCCGGAAGAGCGCGGCCTGGTGAAGTTCAACATCCGTATCGCCTCGCCGCCCCCCGGCAAGGACGATCTGCCGCCGGGCAAGATGTCTTCCTATGTGTTCAGCCTCAAGCCGGGCGACAAGATCACTGTGTACGGGCCGTTCGGTGAATTCTTCGCCAAGGACACCGATGCCGAGATGGTCTTCATCGGGGGTGGTGCCGGCATGGCGCCGATGCGTTCGCACATCTTCGACCAGCTCAAGCGCCTGAAATCCACGCGCAAGATCAGCTTCTGGTATGGCGCGCGCTCCATGCGTGAGTCGTTCTACAACGAAGAGTACGACCAGCTCGCCGCAGAGAACCCGAACTTCGAGTGGCATCTGGCATTGTCCGATCCGCAACCTGAAGACAACTGGACCGGCCTCAAGGGCTTCATCCACAACGTGCTGTACGAGAACTACCTGAAGGACCACCCGGCTCCGGAAGATTGCGAGTTCTACATGTGCGGCCCACCCATGATGAACGCTGCGGTGATCAAGATGCTGACCGACCTGGGTGTCGAGCCGGAGAACATCCTCCTCGACGACTTCGGCGGCTAAGCATGAGGTCTGCTGTACTCCAGCCCGTTATCGCTGTCGCCCTGGCGGCAGCCCTAACGGGCTGCTTGCATTCTGAACGGATCGAAGAGTTCGGTGGCCCGACCATGGGCAGCACCTATTCGATCAAATACGTCCGCAGTGAAGGTGTCGCGCCGCAAGCCGAACTCAAGGCCGCGACCGAGGCGATCCTCGCCGAGATCGATCTGCAGATGTCCACTTATCGCGATGATTCGCTGATCGAGCAGTTCAACCAGGCGCCGGCCGGTACCTGCCAGGCCATGCCCAAGGGCGTGCTGGATCTCGTGCGTGCCGGCAATCGCCTGCACGAGGAGAGCCAGGGCTACTTCGACCTGACGCTGGAGCCGCTGCTCGACCTCTGGGGCTTCGGGCCCAAAGGGCAGGGCGAAGCCGTCCCGGATGCCGAACGTCTGGCCGAAGTGCGTAAGCGGGTTGGCCAGCAGCACCTGAGCATCGAAGGCGAGCAGCTGTGCAAGGACGTCGACGTGGAAGTCGACTTCAACAGCATCGCTGCCGGTTACGCTGTCGATCAGATCGTCGCGCGTCTGGGCGAGCTGGGCGTTACCAGTTACCTGGTCGAGGCCACCGGCGAGCTCAAGGCGGCTGGTTTCAAGCCTGACGGCAGCCACTGGCGTATCGGTCTGGAGGCGCCGCGTAATGATCAGCGTGTCGCTCAGCGCATCCTGCAGCTCGATGGTTACGGTATCTCCACCTCGGGGGACTATCGCAATTACTTCGAAGAGAACGGCCAGCGCTACTCGCATACGCTCGATCCGCTGACCGGTAAACCGGTCAATCACAAACTGGCAGCTGTCACGGTGGCCGATCCATCGACCTTGCGCGCCGATGGCTTGTCTACCCTATTGATGGTGCTCGGGCCGGATGCCGGTATGGCCTTCGCCGAGCGCAACGCTATCGCGGCGTTTTTCGTGACGCGTGAGGGCGAGGGTTTCGTCACACAGGGCACGGCCGCATTCGAGCAGCTATTCGCTGCAGGAGATGAGCAATGACTTTTCTGGTTGTATTTCTGGCCATGATTCTGGTCGTCGGCATGATGGCCGTCGGCGTGATCATGGGGCGCAAACCCATCGCCGGTTCCTGCGGTGGCATCGCCAACCTCGGTATCGAGAAGGAGTGCTCGATCTGTGGTGGTAGTCGTGAGAGGTGCGAAGAGGTCAATCGCGACAACGGCGAAGCGCCGAACACTGACCTGGCTTACGACGCGAGCAAGCGCTAAGCCAGGCGGTATGCTTTGATAGCCGGCAGCTGTAATCCACTGCCGGCCCTGCCGAGGGTGCGCCACAAGCGCTCCGGCCTGATCTGAAGGAGTAAACATGGCGGTCTACAACTACGATGTGGTGGTGCTGGGCTCCGGCCCGGCGGGCGAGGGCGCGGCGATGAACGCGGCCAAGGCCGGGCGCAAGGTGGCCGTGGTGGACAACCGTCCGCTGGTCGGTGGCAACTGTACCCACCTCGGCACCATTCCCTCCAAGGCGCTGCGCCACTCGGTGCGGCAGATCATGCAGTTCAACACCAACCCGATGTTTCGCCAGATTGGCGAGCCGCGCTGGTTCTCCTTCCCTGATGTGCTGAAAAGCGCTGAGAAGGTGATCGCCAAGCAAGTCACCTCGCGCACGGGCTACTACGCGCGCAACCGCATCGACACCTATTTCGGCACAGCCAGCTTCGCCGACGAGCAGACGATCGAAGTGGTCTGCCTCAATGGCGTAGTGGAAAAGCTGGTGGCCAAGCAGATCGTTATCGCCACCGGCTCGCGCCCCTATCGCCCGGCCGATGTCGATTTCCGCCACCCGCGTATCTACGATAGCGACACCATTCTCAGCCTCGGCCACACGCCGCGCCGCCTGATCATCTACGGCGCCGGGGTGATCGGCTGTGAGTACGCCTCGATCTTCAGCGGCCTGGGTGTGCTGGTCGACCTGATCGACAACCGCGATCAACTGCTCAGCTTCCTCGACTCGGAAATCTCCGATGCCTTGAGCTATCACCTGCGCAACAACAACGTGCTGATCCGTCACAACGAAGAGTATGAGCGCATCGAGGGGCTGGAGAACGGCGTGATCTTGCACCTGAAGTCGGGCAAGAAGATCAAGGCCGACGCGCTGCTCTGGTGTAACGGTCGTACAGGCAATACCGATCAGCTGGGGCTGGAGAACATCGGCATCGCGGTCAACAGCCGTGGCCAGATCCAGGTCGACGAGCATTACCGCACCGAGGTCAGCAACATCTACGCCGCCGGTGACGTGATCGGTTGGCCGAGCCTGGCCAGCGCCGCTGCCGACCAGGGCCGTTCCGCTGCCGGCAGCATCGTCGACAACGGCAGCTGGCGTTTCGTCGATGATGTGCCGACCGGCATCTACACCATTCCGGAGATCAGTTCGATCGGTAAGACCGAGCGTGAACTGACGCAGGCCAAGGTGCCTTACGAAGTGGGCAAGGCCTTCTTCAAAGGCATGGCCCGTGCGCAGATCTCGGTCGAACCGGTGGGCATGCTGAAGATCCTCTTCCATCGCGAAACCCTGGAAGTGCTGGGCGTGCACTGCTTCGGCTATCAGGCCTCGGAGATCGTCCACATCGGCCAGGCGATCATGAACCAGAAGGGTGAAGCCAACAGCATCAAGTACTTCATCAACACTACCTTCAACTACCCGACCATGGCCGAGGCCTATCGGGTTGCCGCGTTCGACGGCCTCAACCGGCTTTTTTGAGCGGCTCCGGCCGGCGGCCTGAGCCGGTCGGGGAGACAGGCTGGGTAGTGGCTTCCGAGTGGCGCTGGCCGAATCGGGAGAGCTTCTAGCGTCTCAGGCGGCAGCAAACGACAAAACCGGCCTAGTGCCGGTTTTGTCGTTGTTGGGCGTTATATTCGTAGCCTGGGCTTGCTCTCCTCTCCCGCTTGCGGGAGAGGAGCCGGGGGAGAGGGCTGTGGGGCTCAACCGCGCAATGTCTGTGCCGCGAGACCAGGGAAGTCGGTGATGATGCTGTCGACACCGAAATCAGCCAGGCGACGCATCAGCGCCGGCTCGTTGACCGTCCAGACCGACACGTGCAGGCCTTGCTTCTGCGCCTTGAGCAGGCGTTCCGGGGTGCACAGCGTCCAGTTCAGCGCCAGCAGATGGCAACCGTAATGCGCCGCGACTTTCAGCGGGTCGAGCCAGGCGTACTCGGCAACCAGACCCAGCTGCAGCTGCGGAGTCAGCTCACGTGCGGCCTTGAGTACCTCGCGTGAGCTGGAGGTGATGGTGATCTGCTCGCGCAGGCCGAAGCGCTCGACGAGTTCCGAGATGGCCAGCACCGTGCGTGCGGCGCGGACCTTGGAGGCGCTTTTCACCTCCAACTGCCAATGCTCGAATGTGCACTGCTCGAACAAGTCTTGCAGGCGTGGAATCGGGCAGGGACGCACCCAGCCCGGGCCGCCCTTGCGCGCGTCGTATCGGCTCAGGTCGGCAGCATCGTGCTCGACCACCTTGCCGCGCAGGCCCGTGGTGCGCTTCAAGGTTGGGTCGTGGATCACCATCAGCTCACCGTCGCGTGACAGGTGTAGGTCTAGCTCGCAACGATTGACGCCATGCTCCAGGCAGCGCTGGAAACTGGCCAGGGTATTTTCCGGGGCTTCGCCCTTGGCGCCGCGATGGCCGTAGATGAGAGTCACTGTTGCTCCTTGGCGGTATCGAGGTGGCGTGGCTGGTGATGGCGCACGCTGTTGATCACGTGATCGTATTCGAAATAGACGCTGAATTCGCGGTAGTCCCAGCGTGTGATCGGCGGCTGGCCGACGGGCTTGTGCTCTTCATCGGCCAGGCCGAAACGCTCCAGTACCGAACGCTTGGACTGGCCTTTGTGCGGCAGGTTGCTGGCGTCGAGATCGGCGCCCTGGCTGCCCAGGGGAATGGTCAGGGTATCGGCGAGTAGAGCAGTAGGGGCGAGCAGGGTGAAAAGCAGAGCGAGACGATACATGGCGGTTCCTTGGCGACTGTCATTCGCGGGCTTGGCGACGCTCCAAAGCCTGCTTTTGCAGGATATGCCGAGCCAGCAACTGGCGCTGTGCGTCGGTCAACGCTTCGAACTCGGTGCCTATCTCGAATTGGCCATCCGCGCGCTGGCTGCAGTGCACCACCTGGCCACGCAGGAGGAGACCGAGCGCCTGGGGCATCAGCACCATCTTGATCGCCAGATGGCTGCCCGGCGCCACGGCCTGGGCGTTATTGAAGCTGATGCCGCCTTCGGACAGCGATACCTGGCGTGGCGCGCCGATGTCGCGCAGCAGGCTCTGCGCCACGGCCTGGCCAAGCAGGTCGATGCGCTTGTTGATCACCTTCAGGTAGTTGGCCAGGGTACGGTCGCGCTCAGTGATATGGCGCAGCAGATGCTGGGATTCGAAGTCCATCAGGTGCAGGTCGCTGAGCAGGTTGAACAGCGGCGATGGATCGTGAAGCGCGTCGCTGGCATGGGCCTCGGCCCCCGACAGCAGGCTGAATTCCAGTGCGATCGTATCGTCGATACGATAGTATTCGCGGCGATCATCTACATCGTTAGTCGACATGGCGAACCCATGAAAGCGGTGGTGGTCGAAGACCCTGTTGAAAGTCTCGCGAACTGGATGCGTGCCAGGCAAGCGTCGCTGAACAAGCCTCGGTTACGAATGGTAAACGAGCATTGCTCGCTTCGCTCGCCCCTTCGGGGCCACACTGAAGCGCGCTGGTCATAAGCGGCTTTCCAAGTGTCTTTAACGCAGCATGCCCGATACGCAGCAGACTTTGAGTTGCTTCTGAGTGTAAGGCTGCTGACCTGGCCCTGCCACAAGGACGTTTTTTCTTTCCCCCGAATCTCTCCGACATGTTCAGACCTCTGTTCGTATTCATCGGTACGCGCTACACGCGGGCCAAGCGTCGCAACCACTTCGTCTCCTTCATTTCCCTGACGTCCATGCTCGGCCTCACCCTCGGGGTGATGGTAATGATCCTGGTGCTGTCGGTGATGAATGGTTTCGACCATGAAATGCGCACTCGGGTGTTGGGGATGATTCCTCACGCCACGGTCGAATCGCCGACCCCGGTCAGCGACTGGCCGGCATTGGCGCGACAGGTCGAGCGCCATCCGCGCGTCGAGGCGCTGGCACCCTTCACTCAGATGCAGGGCCTACTGACACACGACGGCAAGGTGCAGAAGGTGCTGATCAATGCCATCGACCCCGAGCAGGAACGCAAGGTGTCGATCATCGACGGTTTCTTCCAGCAGGGTAATCTCGACAGCCTGCAGCCAGGTGATTTCGCCATGGTCATCGGTGACAAGGCGGCGGCCAAGCTGGGCCTGAAGTTGGGTGACAAGGTCACCTTCGTCGCGCCCGAGGTCACGGTGACCCCCGCCGGCATGTTCCCGCGTCTGAAGCGCTTTACCGTGACCGGCATCTTCCACGTCGGCGCCGGCGAGATCGACGGTGCACTGGCCCTGGCCAACATCAGCGACCTGGCGCGCCTGCAGCGCTGGAAGCCGGATCAGGTACAGGGCCTGCGCCTGAAGTTCGATGATCTGTTCCAGGCGCCGCGCAGCGCCTGGGAGATCGCCCAGACCCTCGACGGTGATTTCTACGCCCGCGACTGGACCCGCACCCACGGCAACCTGTACCAGGCCATTCGCATGGAGAAGACCATGATCGGCCTGCTTCTGCTGCTGATCGTCGCGGTGGCCGCGTTCAATATCATTTCCACCCTGGTGATGGTGGTGACCGACAAGAAGGGCGACATCGCCATCCTGCGCACCCTCGGCGCCACGCCGCGGCAGATCATGGCCATCTTCATGGTGCAGGGCACGGTGATCGGTGTGGTCGGCACCTTCATCGGCGCTGTGCTGGGGATTCTCGCAGCGCTCAACGTCAGCAGCCTGATCGCCGGCATCGAACGTCTGCTGGGCATCAAGTTTCTCAATGCCGATGTCTACTTCATCGATTACCTGCCCTCGCAACTGCAGAGCGCCGACGTGGTGATGGTCTGTACCGCGGCGTTGCTGCTGAGCTTCTTCGCCACCCTGTATCCAGCCTGGCGCGCTGCGCGTACCCAGCCGGCCGAGGCCCTGCGCTATGAGTGAGTCCATGAACCAGAACGCCATGAAACAGCACAATGCCGTGCTCAGCTGTCGCAACCTGAGCAAGCGTTACGACGAGGGCCCCGAGTCGGTGGTGGTGCTCGATGGCCTCGAGCTGGAACTCTTTCCCGGTGAACGTGTGGCCATCGTCGGCAGCTCCGGTTCCGGCAAGAGCACCCTTTTGAACATGCTCGGCGGCCTGGATACGCCCAGCGAGGGCAGCGTCTGGCTGGCCGGCGAGCAACTCTCGGCGCTGAGCGAGACCGCTCGAGGTCTGCTGCGCAACCGCGCGCTGGGCTTCGTCTACCAGTTTCACCACCTGCTGGCCGAGTTCACTGCGCTGGAGAACGTCTGCATGCCGCTGTTGATCGGCAAGACGTCGATCAGCGAAGCGCGCGAGCGTGCCACCAAGCTGCTCGAGCGAGTCGGGCTTGGCCATCGCCTCAATCACAAGCCGTCAGAACTGTCCGGTGGTGAGCGCCAGCGTGTGGCGATTGCCCGTGCCCTGGTCAACCGCCCGGGGCTGGTGCTGCTCGATGAACCCACCGGCAACCTCGACCAGCACACCGCTGAAGGCATTCAGGAGCTGATGCGCGAACTCAGCCGTGACTCCAACACCGCGTTCCTGGTGGTGACCCACGACATGCAGCTGGCGCGGCAGATGGATCGCGTGCTCAGTCTGCAGGACGGCAAACTGGTGACCCTCTGATGTTTCGTCCGCTGAGTATCTTCATCGGCGCTCGCTACACACGGGCCAAGCGCCGCAACCATTTCATCTCCTTCATTTCGCTGACCTCGATGATCGGCCTGGCGCTTGGCGTGCTGGCGATGATCGTGGTGCTGTCGGTGATGAACGGTTTCCAGAAGGAAATGAGCTCGCGCATTCTCGGCATGGTGCCGCACGCCATGCTCTACGGCGCCGAGCCGGTCGCCGACTGGCGCGCCCTGGCGGACAAGGCCATGGCCAATCCGCAGGTGCAGGCGGCGGCACCCTATGCCGAGCTGGAGGGCATGCTTTCGCATCGCGGGCTGATGCAGCCGATCCAGATTCATGGCATCGATCCGGCAGAAGAGGGCAAGGTATCGATCCTGCCCAAGCACATCCGCCAGGGCAGCCTGAACAATTTGCAACCCGGTGAATTCGGCGTGGTGATCGGCGACATCACCGCGCGGCGTTTCGGCTTGCAGGTGGGCGACAAGCTGACCTTGATCATCCCTGAGCTGAGCAGCGCGCCTGGCGGCGTCACGCCGCGCATGCAGCGCTTGAACGTGGCTGCGGTGTTTAAGGTCGGTGCCGAATTGGACAGCTCGCTGGCCCTGATCAACGTCGTCGACGCCGCTGCCATGCAGCGACTGCCGGAAGGCACGGTGCCGGGCATTCGCCTGGCGCTGAAAGACCTCTATCAGGCGCCGCAGGTATCCAAGGCGCTGCTGGCGCAGTTGGGCGCCGACTACCGTGCCGATGACTGGACTCACACTCAGGGCAGCCTGTTCAGCGCGATGAAGATGGAGAAGACCATGATCGGTCTGCTGCTCTTGCTGATCGTCGCGGTCGCAGCCTTCAACATCATCGCCACGCTGATCATGGTGGTCGCCGACAAGAGCGGCGACATCGCCATTCTGCGCACCCTGGGCGCCACGCCACGGCAGATCATGGCGATTTTCATGGTGCAGGGTTCGGTGATCGGCCTGGTCGGTACGCTGATTGGTACGGTGTTGGGTGTGCTGGCGGCGCTCAATGTCAGCGCCCTGGTGGCTTGGCTGGAATCGTTCGCCGGGCAGCAGGTGATGAGCTCCGATGTGTACTTCATCAGCAGCTTGCCATCGGATCTGCAGTGGCTGGATGTGGTGCTGATCTGCTCGGCGGCGCTGATCCTGAGCTTCCTTGCCACGCTCTACCCCTCATGGCGGGCGGCGCAGGTGCAGCCGGCCGAAGCGCTGCGCTACGAGTAAGAACGAAAAAGCCGTCAACTAAGACGGCTTTTTCTTTTCAGCGGCGCTCCAGTCGGCGCTTTTCCTGACGCTTGCGCCAGCTACGCTGTACCCACCAGCGCCAGTAGAGCATGGTCAGCACGTAGCCCAGTATCGCGAGGATGATCCCCGCGACGAAGGAGCCCAGGTACAGCGGCTTCCACAGCACCGCTACCTCGGCCGTGATCCATTCTAGACTTAGGGTCTGCGGCATGCGCACGGGCGGTGTCTGCATGATCCACGCGCCCAGTTTGTAAGTGCAATAGAAAACCGGTGGCATGGTGATGGGATTGGTCAGCCACACCAGGCCGATGGAAATCGGCAGGTTGGCGCGCATCGGGATGGCGACGGCGGCGGCGGCCAGCATCTGCATCGGCATGGGGATCATCGCCCAGAACAGGCCGATGGCCATGCCGCGAGCTACCGAGTGACGGTTGAGATGCCAGAGATTGGGATCATGAATGAGTTTGCCGAGAAAGCGCAGGGACTTGTTACCCTTGATGCTGTCGGGGTTGGGCATGTAGCGCTTGAAGAAACGACGCGGCATGAAGAGTCTCTGGGCAGGCAAAAGCGCCGATATTATGCACGGATTCGGTCTGGCCAGCGTTTCCATATTGTGACCGAAGGTGAGCGCCGGACGCGTTCGCTGCAGTTCGATGAGCAGGGAGGAAGGGGATGCGAACAGGGATGTTGGCGCTGGCCTTGGGGCTATTGACGCTGCGCTTTCTGCCAAGCCTGCCGCCGAGTTGGTTGTTGCTGGTGGCGGTCTGCGTCGCTCTGGCTTTGCTGTTCTCGCGCCTCTATCCGCTTGGGTTCTTTTTGCTGGGGTTGGCCTGGGCCTGCTGCTCGGCGCAATCGGCACTGGATGACCGCCTTGCTCCACAGCTCGATGGCCGTACCCTGTGGCTGGAGGGGCGGGTGGTCGGCCTGCCTGAAGTGGCCGATGGTGTGGTGCGCTTCCAGTTCGAAGAGGCGCACTCGCGGCGCGCCGAGCTGCCGAAAAGAATGCGCCTGGCCTGGTATGGCGGGCCGCCGGTGCAAGGCGGCGAGCGCTGGCGTCTGGCGGTCAACCTGAAGCGGCCGCATGGCCTGGTCAATCCGCAGAGCTTCGACTACGAAGCCTGGTTGCTGGCGCAGCGTATCGGCGCCACGGGCACGATCAAGTCTGGCGAACGGTTATCCTCCGCGACGGGCTTTGGTAGCTGGCGCGACAGCCTTCGCCAGCATCTGCTGGCTGTGCCGGCCTTTGGGCGCGAAGGTGCCATTGCTGCTCTGGTCCTCGGTGATGGCTCCGGCCTGAGTACGAGCGACTGGCGCCTGCTGCAGCACACGGGCACGGTGCATCTGATGGTCATCTCCGGCCAGCATATTGCCCTGCTAGCCGGCTTTCTTTACGGACTGGTGGCGTTGCTGGCGAGAGTCGGTGCCTGGCCAAGGCGCTGGCCCTGGTTGCCCTGCGCCTGTGCGTTGGCCTTGAGCGGGGCGCTGGTCTACGGGATGTTGGCTGGTTTTGAGGTGCCGGTGCGCAGGGCCTGCGTGATGGTTGCGCTGGTGCTGCTCTGGCGCATGCGCTTTCGTCATCTGGGCGCCTGGTGGCCATTGTTGCTGGCCTTGATCGTGGTTCTGCTGCTAGAGCCGCTGGCATCGTTGCAGCCGGGATTCTGGTTGTCGTTTTCGGCGGTGGCGATTCTGGCTCTGGTATTTGGCGGTCGGCTAGGCGTCTGGGGTTGGTGGCGCGGGCTGACACGCGCGCAGTGGACCATGGCCATCGGCCTGCTGCCGATGATGCTGATTCTCGGTCTACCCGTTAGCAGCAGCGGGCCGTTGGCCAATCTGGTTGCCGTGCCTTGGGTGGGGCTGGTAGTCGTACCCCTGGCCTTGCTGGGCACTTTGCTGCTGCCTGTCCCGGTGATCGGGGAGAGCTTGCTGTGGCTGGCCGGTGGTGCATTGTATCTGTTGTTCGAGTTGCTGAGCGTGATCGCTGCTTGGCTACCTGCCTGGTTGCCCAGCAACCTGCCGCTGTGGGCCTGGTTACTGGCGGCGGCAGGTGCCTTGTTGCTCCTGCTGCCGGCCGGTATACCGTTGCGTCTACCCGGCCTTGCGCTGTTATTGCCTGCATTGCTGTTGCCGCCGAAACAACTGGGCGATGGCCGCGCCGATGTCTGGGTGCTGGACGTAGGGCAGGGGCTGGCGGTGCTGGTGCGGACCCGGGAACACAGCCTGCTGTACGACGCAGGCCCACGGTTCGGCGATTTCGATACAGGGGAGCGTATCGTCCTGCCTTCCTTGCGGGCAATGAACCTCAGGCGGCTCGACCTGATGCTGCTCAGCCATGCCGACAATGATCATGCCGGCGGGGCTGCCGCGATCAAAACCGGTATGCCGGTGAGCCGGGTCATCAGTGGCGAGCCGCACCGGCTGGCCAGAACGCTCGGCGCTGAGGATTGCGAATCGGGACAGCGCTGGCAATGGAACGACGTGACGTTCAGGTTGTGGCAGTGGGATAAGGCCGTATCCGGCAATCAGCGTTCTTGCGTATTGCAGATCGAGGCGGCGGGTGAGCGCCTGTTGCTGACTGGTGATATCGATGTCCGCGCCGAACGCGCGCTGATGCAGGCCGACTTTCCCCTGGCCTCGCGTTGGCTGCTGGCACCCCATCACGGCAGTCGCACATCATCCAGTCAGGCTTTTATCGATGCGGTCGGTGCGCAGCATGTGCTGATCACGCGCAGTCGCCACAATGCCTTTGGGCATCCTCACCCGCAGGTGTTGGCGCGCTATCAGGCGGCAGGCGTCGAGGTGCATGACACGGCGTTGCGCGGTGCTCTGCATTTACGTCTGGGCGAACAGGTCGCGCCTCGCAGGTTGCGAAGCGAGCCACGTTTCTGGCGGGAAAAATGAGAACGGCGGCGGTCGGCGGGCGTTACGCCCTGTGCTAGAGTGGCGCGACTTTTTCGAGGGGGATTCTCTACCGTGTGGGAACTGGTCAAAGCTGGCGGCTGGATGATGCTGCCGATCATTCTCTGTTCCATCGCTGCTGCCGGCATCGTCGCCGAGCGCCTGTGGACCCTGCGGCCCGCCCGCGTCACCCCGGCCAATCTGCTGGCTCAGGTGTGGCGCTGGATCAAGGACAAGAAACTCAACAACCAGAAGCTCAAGGAGCTGCGCGAGGATTCGCCGCTGGGGCAGATTCTCGCTGCCGGCCTGGCCAACTCCAAGCATGGTCGCGAGATCATGAAAGAGTGCATCGAGGAGGCCGCAGCCCGCGTCATCCACGAGCTGGAGCGCTACCTCAATGCGCTCGGCACCATTGCCGGGATCGCGCCGCTGCTCGGCCTGCTCGGTACCGTACTGGGTATGATCGAAATCTTCAGCTCCTTCATGGGCTCGGGCATGGCCAATGCGCCGATGCTCGCCGGCGGTATCTCCAAGGCGCTGATCACCACGGCAGCTGGCCTGATGGTGGCGATCCCGGCACTGTTCTTCCACCGCTATCTGCAGCGTCGTGTCGACGAACTGGTAGTCGGCATGGAGCAGGAAGCGATCAAGCTGGTGGAAATGGTGCAGGGTGATCGCGACGTCGACCTGGGTGAGGGCAAGGCGTGAAATTCCGGCGCAAACCGCGGGAGAACGTCGAGATCAACCTGGCCTCGTTGATCGACGTGGTATTCATCCTGCTGCTGTTCTTCGTGGTCACCACCACCTTTACCCGCGAGACCCAGCTCAAGGTCGATCTGCCTGAGGCGGCCAGTGGCACGCCGCCCGAGCAGACCGAGCTCAAGCAGGTCGAGGTGCTGATTGGTGCCGATGGCGCCTACTCGGTCAATGGCAACGCGCTGCTGGAGAGCAACCTGAGCAACCTGATGGCGGCGTTGCAGAAGGAGTCCGACGGCGACAACAGCCTGCCGTTGATCCTCAGTGCCGATGGCAAGACCCCGCACCAGGCGGTGATTACGGCCATGGACGCTGCCGGCAAGCTGGGCTTCTCGCACCTGCGCATCACCACGGTGGAAGCACAGGAAAATCCTTAAGTGAGCGCTGCTGATCGCTTGCTCGAGGCCTGGTACCGCGGTCACCCGGCGCTGGCGCTGCTGCGCCCGCTGGAGTGGCTTTACCGTCGTGTGGTGCAGAGCAAGCGTGAGCGCTTTCTGGCCGGCGAGGGCGATATCTACCGCGCCCCGGTGCCGGTGCTGGTGGTGGGCAACATCACCGTCGGCGGTACCGGCAAGACGCCGCTGATCCTCTTTCTCATCGAACATTGCCGCGCCCGTGGCCTCAAGGTCGGCGTGGTCAGCCGTGGCTATGGCGCCACGCCGCCGAGCCTGCCGTGGCGCGTGCGTGCCGAGCAACCTGCGGCCGAGGCAGGTGACGAGCCCTTGCTGATCGTCCAGCGTACGGGCGTGCCCTTGATGATCGATCCGGATCGCAGTCGCGCCGTGCGTGCGTTGCTGGCCGAAGAAAAATTGGACCTGATCCTCTGCGACGACGGCCTGCAGCACTACCGCCTGGCGCGCGATCTGGAACTGGTGTTGATCGATGCCGCGCGCGGCCTGGGCAATCGCCGCTGCCTGCCGGCCGGACCACTGCGTGAACCGGCCGAGCGTCTCAGTGAGGTGGATGCGGTGTTGTTCAATGGCGCCGAAGCTGACCGCGCCGATGGCTACGCCTTTCGCCTGCAGCCGACCGCACTGGTCAATCTGGCCAGCGGTAAGCGCGTCGGCCTCGATCATCTGCCACCTGGCCAGGCGGTGCATGCGGTGGCCGGTATCGGTAATCCGCAACGTTTCTTCAATACCCTCGAAGCGCTAAACTGGCGGCCGGTTCCGCATCCCTTCGCCGACCATGCTCAGTACGATGCCGCGCAGCTCAGTTTCGAGCCACCGCTGCCCCTACTGATGACGGAAAAGGATGCGGTGAAATGCCGGGCCTTCGCCGCCGCCGACTGGTGGTACCTGGCCGTCGACGCCGTGCCCACGCCGGCTTTTGTCGATTGGCTGGATAACGAATTGGCCCGCCTCATACCGGGGTCTTGATGACCCCATCAAGGATTGCGCCATGGACCTCAAACTGCTCGATATTCTCGCTTGCCCGATCTGCAAAGGCCCGCTGCAGCTTTCCGAAGACAAGACCGAACTGATCAGCAAGGGCGCCGGCGTGGCCTACCCGATTCGCGATGGCATTCCGGTGATGCTGGAAAGCGAAGCCCGTACCCTGAATACCGATGAGCGTCTGGACAAGTAAATGAGCGCAGCCTTCACCGTCGTCATCCCCGCCCGTTACGCCTCCACCCGTCTGCCCGGCAAGCCGCTGCAGGACATCGCCGGCAAGCCAATGGTGCAGCACGTCTGGGAGCAGGCGAAGAAGAGTTCGGCCCAGCGCGTGGTCATCGCCACCGACGATGCGCGTATCGTCGAAGCCTGCCAGGCCTTTGGCGCCGAGGTGCTGCTGACTCGCGAGGATCACAACTCCGGCACTGATCGCCTGGCTGAAGTCGCCACCCAGCTCGGTTTGCCGGCCGATGCCATCGTGGTCAACGTACAGGGCGACGAACCGCTGGTCCCGCCTGTGATCATCGATCAGGTGGCGGCCAACCTGGCGGCCAATCCGCAGGCTGGTATCGCCACCTTGGCCGAGCCCATCGAGGACGTCACCGCGCTGTTCAATCCGAATGTGGTCAAGGTGGTCGCCGACAAGACCGGCCTGGCTCTGACCTTCAGCCGTGCGCCGCTGGCCTGGGCACGTGACGCCTTTGCCAAGAGCCGTGATGCGCTGCCGCAAGGTGTGCCATACCGCCGTCATATCGGTATCTACGCCTACCGCGCCGGCCTCCTGCATGACTTCGTCGCCTGGGGCCCATGCTGGCTGGAAGACACCGAGTGCCTGGAACAGCTGCGCGCGTTGTACAACGGCGTGCGCATCCACGTCGCCGATGCGCTCGAAGCGCCGGCTGCTGGCGTGGATACCGCCGAAGACCTGGAGCGGGTACGCCACCTGCTGGGGGCCTGATGAAGGTTCTGTTCGTCTGCCTGGGCAACATCTGCCGTTCACCGACGGCAGAAGGCGTGTTTCGCCACAAGCTGCGCGCAGCTGGCCTGGAAGATCGGGTGCAGGTGGATTCCGCTGGCACTGGCGACTGGCATGTAGGCAAGGCGCCTGACAGTCGTACGCGCCAAGCCGCGCTGCGCCGTGGCTATGATTTGTCTGCACAGCGTGCGCGCCAGGTCGAGGCCGCCGATTTTCAGCGCTTTGACCTGATCCTGGCCATGGATCAGAGCAATTTGCGCAACCTCAAGGCGCTGCGTCCTGCCAATGCCGGTGCTGACCTCGATCTCTATCTGCGCCGTTATCAGCTGGCATTGGATGAGGTGCCGGACCCTTATTACGGCGGCGAAGATGGCTTCGAGCAGGTCCTGGACCTGATCGAACAGGCCAGCGATGCGCTGTTAATCGAGATCAAGGGGCGCCTGTGAGCCTGAATCTGCAGAGCGACGTGTCGCTCAAGGCCTTCAACAGCTTTGGCGTTGACGTGCGTGCCCGGCTATTCGCCGAAGCCCGTCACGATGACGAAGTGCGCGAGGCGTTAGGCCTGGCGCAACAGCACGGCTTGCCGCTGCTGGTGATCGGTGGCGGCAGCAACCTGCTGCTCACGCGTGATGTCGAGGCACTGGTGCTGCGCATGGCCAGCCGTGGTATTCGCATTCTGGCGGATGACGGCGAGCAGGTGCTGGTGGAGGCCGAAGCTGGCGAGCCCTGGCATCCCTTCGTGCAATGGAGCCTGGCGCAAGGTCTCAATGGCCTGGAAAACCTCAGCCTGATTCCCGGTACCGTCGGCGCCGCGCCGATGCAGAACATCGGTGCCTACGGCGTGGAGATCAAGGATCTGTTCGAAGGCCTGACCGCGCTGGATCGACAGACCGGAGAACTACGCGACTTTTCTCTCGAAGAATGCGCTTTCGCCTATCGCGACAGCCTGTTCAAGCGCGAAGTCGGGCGTTGGCTGATTCTGCGCGTGCGCTTTCGTTTGAGTCGTCTGGCTTCGCTGCGTCTGGATTACGGTCCGGTACGTCAGCGCCTGGTAGAGATGGGCGTGGAAGCGCCGACCGCCAGCGATGTCAGCCGGGCAATCTGCGCCATTCGCAGCGAAAAGCTGCCAGATCCCGCCGAGCTGGGTAACGCCGGCAGTTTCTTCAAGAATCCGGTGGTGCCATTCGAACTGGCCGAACGCATTCGCGCCGAACATGCTGACTTAGTCAGCTATCCGGCTGGTGCTGGCCTGGCCAAACTGGCGGCTGGCTGGTTGATCGAGCGGGCAGGGTGGAAGGGCGCGCGTGAGGGTGATGCCGGCGTGCATCGTTTGCAGGCGCTGGTGCTGGTCAACTACGGCAACGCCACGGGTGCGCAATTGCTGCAGTTGGCGCAGCGTATCCAGGCTGATGTATTCGAGCGCTTCGGTGTTGAGTTGGAGATCGAGCCTAACGTGCTCTGATCTGTTCCTGCTTGCCACTCCCGGATTGCATCCAGGCTACGCTTCTGCAGCGCCAGACACGGAAATGAAAAAGGGGATGCCTAGGCATCCCCTTTTTAGTGACCGCGGGAGGATCAAGCCTGGGGCTTGACCTCTTCCTCGTCGGCTGGCGTCTGTTCTTCCGGCTGCGCTTGCTCTACCGCTTCGCTCGCGTTTTGCTCGCTGACGACAGGAGTGGTTTCGGCTTCGGCGACAGGCTCGACCGCTGGAGCTGTTTCGACTGCAGTGGCTTCGGCTTCTACCGGGGCGCTTGCTTCAGTGACCGGAGCAACTTCGACTGCTGGGGCTGCTTCTACAGCCGGGGCAGCAGCGGCAGACTGTGCAGCTTCGCGCGCCAGGCGCTCAGCTTCACGCTGACGACGACGCACTTCACGCGGGTCGTTCGGCGCGCGGCCAGTGGCATTGGCCGGAACCGCGGCGGCAGCAGGCGCTTGTTCGACCGCTACCGGAGCAGGCTCCTGGACGACTTCGGCAACCGGCTCAGCTTGAACGGCCGGCTCGGCAGCAGGAGCTTCCACGACGACAGGGGCTTCGACTACGGCCGGCTCTGCTTCAGTTGCTTTCTCCGCGACCGGAGCTTCGACCACTTCAGTCACGGTAGCTTCGGCTTGCGCCTCGACCGGTTGAGCAGCAGGGGCTTCTTCAACCTGAGCAGTCGGTGCTTCGACGGCCGGTGCTGGGTTGACCGGAGCTTCGCTGGCAACGGCTTCGCTGCTATCGACGCTTTCTGCAACCACGGCGGCGGCAGTGGCTACGGCAGCTGGAGCGGCGGCTTGGGCTTCGTTACCTGCGGCTTCGCTGTTCTTGGCGCTTTCGATCAGGTTGCCGTCGGCATCACGCTGACGCTCGCGACGGTTGCTGCGGCGACGCTGACCACGAGAGCGGCGACGCGGACGTTCGCCGTCGTTGTTGTCCTGCTCGTCATCCTGCAGTTGCTCTTCGTTCGGCAGCGCTTCGTCCTGCAGAGCCTCGGCCTGCTCGGCACGTGGTTGACGCTCTTCGCGCGGCGGACGCTGACGTTCCTGGCGCTCGCCACGTGGTTGGCGCTCGGCGCGTTCTTCACGTTGTTCATTGCCGGCGGCGTCCAGTGGCTCGCGCAGTTCACGTACGCGCTCTTCACGCGGAGCGCGCTCTTCGCGCGGTTTGCGCTCGCGGCGGTTTTCCTGGCCTTCACGCGGCTCGCGTGGGGCGCGTTCTTCACGTGGAGCACGCTCTTCACGAGGCTGACGCTCTTCGCGCGGCTCGCGTGCCTGGCGCTCTTCACGCGGAGCACGTTCTTCGCGCGGCTTGCGCTCTTCGTCGCGACGACCACCGCGATTGCGGCTCTGCTGACGACCATTGCGGCGCTCTTCGCGCGGTGGACGCTCGCTGTTCTTCTTCTCGACGACAGCTGGCTTGGCTTCTTCTTCCTGGCCGGCGAACAGGCTGACCAGCGACTTCACCAGGCCTTTGAACAGGCTCGGCTCAGGTGCTTTGGTCGGCGTCAGCGGCGCTTGCGGCTCGGCTGCGGCCGGGGCACTGCTGCGTGGCGCGGCTTTGATTGCGGCCTCCTGGCGAACCAGGGTGCGCGTGGCAGCGGCCGGGTGGGCGGCTGCTTCTTCGGTTTCTGCAGTAGCGGCGATTTCGTAGCTGGTCTGGCCGCTCAGCGCTTCCGGGCTGTCGTCACGCAGGCGCTGCACTTCGAAATGCGGCGTTTCCAGGTGGTCGTTCGGCAGGATCACGATGCGCGCACGAGTGCGCAGTTCGATCTTGGTGATCGAGTTGCGCTTCTCGTTGAGCAGGAAGGCGGCGACAGGGATCGGTACCTGGGCGCGGACTTCGGCGGTGCGATCCTTTAGTGCTTCTTCTTCGATCAGGCGCAGGATGGCCAGCGACAGGGATTCGACGTCACGGATGATGCCTTGGCCATTGCAACGCGGGCAGACGATGCCGCTGGTCTCACCCAGGGACGGACGCAGACGCTGACGGGACATTTCCAGCAGGCCGAAGCGCGAGATGCGGCCGACCTGAACGCGGGCGCGGTCGGCTTCCAGGGCTTCACGCACCTTTTCTTCGACGGCGCGCTGGTTCTTGGCTGGGGTCATGTCGATGAAGTCGATGACGATCAGGCCGCCGATATCACGCAGACGCAGTTGGCGGGCGATTTCTTCGGCCGCTTCCAGGTTGGTCTGCAGGGCGGTTTCCTCGATGTCGCTGCCTTTGGTGGCGCGCGCCGAGTTGATGTCGATGGACACCAGGGCTTCGGTCGGGTCGATGACGATGGAACCGCCGGACGGCAGCTTCACTTCACGCTGGAAGGCGGTTTCGATCTGGCTTTCGATCTGGAAGCGGTTGAACAGCGGCACGCTGTCTTCATACAGCTTGATCTTGCTGGCGTACTGCGGCATCACCTGCTGGATGAAGGACAGGGCTTCTTCCTGGGCTTCGACGCTGTCGACCAGCACTTCGCCGATGTCCTGGCGCAGGTAGTCGCGGATGGCGCGGATGATGACATTGGATTCCTGATAGATCAGGAACGGGGCAGGGCGGCTGGTGGAGGCTTCCTTGATGGCGCTCCACAGTTGCAGCAGGTAGTCGAGGTCCCACTGCATTTCTTCGCTGGAACGACCCAGGCCGGCAGTACGCACGATCAGGCCCATGTCGGCTGGTGCATTGAGGCCATTCAGTGCTTCGCGCAGTTCGTTGCGCTCCTCGCCTTCGATGCGGCGGGAGATACCACCAGCGCGTGGGTTGTTCGGCATCAGCACCAGGTAACGACCGGCCAGGCTGATGAAGGTGGTCAGAGCTGCTCCCTTGTTGCCGCGCTCTTCTTTCTCGACCTGGACGATGACTTCCTGGCCTTCCTTGAGCACGTCCTTGATGTTGACGCGGCCGCCTTCAGGAGACTTGGAGAAGTATTCGCGGGAGATTTCTTTGAGGGGGAGGAAACCGTGGCGTTCGGAACCGAAATCGACGAAAGCGGCTTCAAGGCTGGGTTCAACGCGGGTGATACGGCCTTTGTAGATGTTGGCCTTCTTCTGTTCGCGGGCGCCGGACTCGATGTCCAGATCGTAGAGTTTTTGGCCATCTACCAGGGCAACACGCAACTCTTCGGGCTGAGTTGCGTTAATTAGCATTCTTTTCATGTGGTACCAATGGGTTCCGGGCTAGCGGAAGCCACGTTAGGCACACACGACTCTCAGGGTCGGTGTCAGGCGCGTCAGAAACGGTCGTAAATCGTTCCACTGTCTAGCGACGGTCAGCCATTATCAGGCGGCGGTCGCGACGGACGTCTCCTGCTTGCTGTGGTGACAGAAAGCACTCAGTCAGGAAGAGGAATCAACTGGCGGTAGCGGACGAGATGAGGCGTCTTTGATCAAGCGATGTGCTACGCAGTCCGACAGTTGTACATCTCCACCCTACACGTATCGCTGAAAATCGGGTGCCGCGCGCGGATTCCGCAGCGGTTGTCAGTTACCGCGACCGCCCGGCGGGCGAATCGCGCATCATACTCAAGGCTTTATTTCCGAAGTCTTCGTGGCCTTTTGCGGCCTTTCTAACCTGAAGAATCCGTCGGACGGCCTCACGTCCAAATACGTTTGCGCGGGCAGGGGATGGCAAGTTTGGCATTCATCCACAAGCCAGGCCGCTTTTGGCGGCGTTCGCGACTATAGCAGCAATGATTAAGTGCTTCAATTCCATAAAAAATTGTTATGATTGCGCGATGACTACTCCTGCCTCTCCAACCTCCGGCGTTCAGCTGATCGAGGTTGCACCGGAACTCGCCGGCCAACGCATCGACAACTTCCTCAGGACACAGCTCAAGGGCGTGCCCAAGACCCTTATTTACCGCATCTTGCGCAAGGGTGAGGTGCGGGTTAACAAGGGTCGGATCAAGCCCGAATACAAACTCCAGGCTGGCGATGTCGTGCGTGTGCCGCCGCTGCGTCTGGCCGAGCGCGATGAGCCCGAGCCGCTGGCGCAGGGGCTGCTGCAGCGCCTCGAAGCCGCCATCGTTTATGAGGACAAGGCGCTGATCGTGCTGAACAAGCCGGCCGGTATCGCCGTGCATGGTGGCAGCGGTTTGAATTACGGAGTGATCGAGGCGTTTCGCCAGTTGCGTCCCGATGCCAAAGATCTGGAACTGGTGCACCGCCTCGATCGCGATACGTCCGGCCTGCTGATGATTGCCAAGAAGCGCAGCATGCTGCGCCATCTGCACGAAGCGCTGCGCGGCGATGGCGTGGACAAGCGCTATATGGCGTTGGTGCGCGGCCATTGGGCGACTGCCAAGAAGCAGATCGCCGCGCCGCTACTGAAAAGCAACCTGCGCTCCGGCGAGCGTATGGTCGAGGTGAATCCCGAGGGCAAGGAGGCGCTCACGGTATTTCGTGTGCTGCGCCGTTTCGGCGAGTTCGCCACGCTGGTCGAAGCCAGGCCGATCACGGGCCGTACCCACCAGATTCGTGTGCATGCCCAATATGCAGGCCATGGTATTGCCGGCGACAGCAAATACGGCGATGACGACTTCTCCCGTGAGATTCGCGAGCTGGGCGGCCAGCGCCTGTTCCTGCATGCCTATGAGTTGCACGTGCCGCTGCCTGACGGTGGCGTGCTGAAGCTCGAGGCGCCGGTGGACGAGATGTGGGCCAAGACCCTGGAGCGCCTGAGTGTCTGATTATCAGCTGCTGATCTTCGATTGGGATGGCACGCTGGTGGATTCCATCGGCCGTATCGTCGAGGCCATGCATCGAGCGGCCGATGTAGCGGGCGTGCCGCGCTGCACCGATATCGCAGTGCGCGGGATCATTGGTCTGGAGTTAGGGGTGGCGATTCGCACGCTTTACCCGGAACTCGATGAGCCGCTGCGAATCGAAACCATCCGGCGCGCCTATAGTGAGCAGTATCTGGCGCTGGAGACCGAGCCGTCCCCCTTGTTCGAGGGTGTGCGCGAGTCGCTCGAAGTCTTTCGTGAGCAGGGGTATCAATTGGCTGTGGCGACCGGCAAGGGGCGCAGGGGGTTGCATAGGGTGCTGGCTGACAAGGGTTGGCTGGATTACTTCGATATCACCCGTTGCGCTGACGAGACGGCAAGCAAGCCGGATCCGCTGATGCTGCACGAGATTCTCGCGCATTGCCGGGTGCAACCCGAGCAGGCGCTGATGGTCGGGGATTCGACCTTTGACCTGCTGATGGCGCGCAATGCCGGGATGGATGCCGTGGCGGTGGGTTTCGGTGCGCAGCCGCTGTCGGTGTTGCGCGAGTGCTCGCCGCGTTTGGCTATCAACGAATTCAATGAGCTGCGTGCGTGGCTGGAAGTCGGTCGTGCGCAGCGTTCAGCAGAGGTGAGTGAATATGTCGGATGAGTGGAAGTCATCGTCTTCGTCAGGCGAGGATGCCAAGAGCTGGAAGTTGCTGGAAAAGGCACTGCTGTCCAGTGTTCAGGAGCAGCGTCGTTCGCGTCGCTGGGGTATTTTTTTCAAGCTGCTGACCTTTATTTACCTGTTCGGTGCGCTGGCGCTGGTGTTGCCGGTGCTTGATTTGAAAAAGGCCTCGACCACTGAGGCGCATACGGCGCTTATCGAAATTCGCGGCATGATCGCTGATCGTGAAGAGGCGAGTGCCGATAAGGTGGTGGGGAGTCTGCGCGCCGCCTTCGAGGACACCAATACCAAGGGCGTGATCCTGTGTATCAACAGCCCGGGCGGTAGTCCGGTGCAGTCCGGCTACATCTATGACGAGATTCGTCGCTTGCGTGGCGAGTATCCGCAGACCAGGGTCTACGCCGTGATCAGTGATCTGGGTGCATCTGGCGCCTATTACATCGCCAGCGCCGCAGATGAGATCTATGCCGACAAGGCCAGTCTGGTCGGCTCCATCGGTGTTACAGCGGCCAGTTTCGGCTTTGTTGAAACCATGGAAAAGCTTGGTGTCGAGCGTCGCGTTTACACCTCGGGTGAGCACAAGGCGTTTCTCGATCCGTTCCAGCCGCAGAAGGAAGAGGAAACTCGCTTCTGGAAAACCGTGCTGGACACCACTCATCGTCAGTTCATCGACAGCGTGAAGCAGGGGCGTGGTGATCGCCTCAAGGCTGACGAGCATCCCGAATTGTTCTCGGGGTTGGTCTGGTCCGGCGAGCAGGCGCTGCAGCTGGGCTTGGTCGATGCGCTGGGTAGTGCCAGCTATGTGGCGCGTGAGGTGATTGGCCAGAAAGAGATGGTCGACTTCACTCAGCGTGATACGCCGTTCGATCGCTTCGCCAAGCGCCTGGGTACCAGTGTCGCGGATCGCATTGCGCTGTGGATGGGCTTTCAGGGGCCGACGCTGCGCTGACATATAAAAGAAGGCCCGCTTAGCGGGCCTTCTTTATTGATGAATCAAGGAATCTCGACGCCTTCGTTGAGTAGCATGTCCACCAGGCGAATCAGTGGCAGGCCGACCAGGCTAGTGGCGTCTTCGCCCTCGGTGCTGCGAAACAGGCTGATGCCCAGGCCTTCGGACTTGAAGCTGCCGGCGCAATCGAATGGTTGCTCGCGTTGCAGGTAGCGCAGGATCTGCTCGTCGCTCAGTGGGCGAAAATGCACGGTGAAGGGTACGCATTCGACCTGGCATTTGCCGGTGCTCGAATTGAGCAGTGCCAGTCCGGTCAGAAAGGTGACGCTGCTGCCGCTGGCGGCGCGCAACTGTTGCTGGGCTCTCGGCAGATCGTGGGGTTTGCCGAGTATCTGTCCATCACTGAGCGCGGCGACCTGGTCCGAGCCAATGATCAGGTGGTACGGGTGGTTGGCTGCGAGGGTGCGGGCCTTTTCTTCAGCTAGGCGTTTGACCAGGTCGATGGCGGCTTCGCCCTCGCGGCGGCTTTCATCGATGCTGGGTGACTGCCAGGTAAAGGGTAGTTGCAGGCGTTCGAGCAGCTCGCGGCGATAGGGGGAGCTGGAGGCGAGCAGCAGTGCGGGCATGTTCTCTTCCTTTATACGCGTGGGTGGGAAATTCTACTGACCGTCGCGCCTCGAAAACAGGCCGAATTTCCTTTGACATGGACAGGGTGCATCCCTAGAATGCTGCGCCTATGTTGAATGGGCCGATTCCACCTCACGTTGATCCGCGCAAGCTCGCCGACCGCGAAGCTACCCTTGAAGGGCAGCTCGAACTGGCCAGCCTGCCGCGTCTCTGCGACCCGCTTGCCGATACGGCTGGTACGGTGCAGGCGAAATTTCATTTCGCCCGTGACGAGCAGAAAACTGTGGTTATCCGCAGTGAGCTCGAGGTTGAGGTCAAAATGGTCTGCCAGCGTTGTCTGGAGCTGGTCGCGCTACCCATCCGCAGCGAATGTGAATACGCCGTGGTTCGGGTTGGAGCGAACACTCAGTCCTTGCCCAAGGGCTACGACATACTGGAAGTGGGCGAAGAGCCGCTGGAGCTGCTCGGTTTGGTCGAGGAAGAATTGCTTCTCGCCCTGCCGATCGTTCCTGCTCATGCCCCAGGTGATTGCCAGCAGCCGGACGGTCTCGATGAGCCCGAGCCGGGCGAGGACGAGGTATCGCGGTCCAACCCGTTCAGTGTATTGGCGCAGTTAAAGCGTGACCCAAACGTTTAGGAGTTAATGAGTTATGGCTGTTCAGCAGAACAAAAAATCCCGTTCCGCCCGCGACATGCGTCGTTCGCACGACGCCCTCGAGGCCAGCACCCTGTCCGTAGAGAAGAGCACCGGTGAAGTTCACCTGCGCCACCACGTTTCTCCGGAAGGCGTGTATCGCGGTCGCAAAGTGATCGACAAGGGCGCTGACGAGTAATCCTTGTCCGCCTCGATCATCGCGATTGATGCAATGGGTGGGGACTTCGGTCCCCACTGCATTGTTCCGGCCTGCATTTCTGCGCTGGCCGAATTCCCCTCGCTGCACCTGGCCCTTGTCGGTCAAGCTCCCCTCATCGAAGAACAGCTCGCTCGCCAGTCTGGCGTCGATCGCTCGCGCCTGCAGGTTCATCACGCCAGTGAAGTGATTGCCATGGGCGAGCGTCCAGCTCAGGCCCTGCGCGGCAAGCCGGATGCCTCGATGCGCGTGGCGCTGGAATTGGTGCGTCAGCGTCAGGCGCATGCCTGCGTCAGCGCGGGCAACACCGGTGCGCTGATGGCGCTGTCGCGTTATGTGCTGAAGACGCTACCGGGCATCGACCGGCCGGCCATGGTCAGCCCGATTCCTACCGAGCGCGGTCATTGCTACCTGCTGGATCTGGGCGCCAACGTCGATTGCAGTGCCGAGCACCTCTATCAGTTCGCCATCATGGGCGCCGTGGCTGCCGAGACGCTGGGCGTCCCTCGGCCGCGGATCGCCTTGCTCAATGTCGGTACTGAAGACATCAAGGGCAATCAGCAGGTCAAGCTGGCGGCCAATATGCTGCAGCAGGCGCCAGGGTTGAACTTCATTGGCTACATCGAGGGCGACGGCATGTACCGCGGTGAGGCCGATGTCGTGGTGTGCGACGGCTTCGTTGGCAATATCCTGCTCAAGTCCAGCGAAGGCCTGGCCAAGATGATCACCGGGCGGGTCGAGACGCTGTTCAGTGAGGGGTTGTTCGCGCAGGCCATCGGTGCTCTTGCGATGCCGCTGCTGCGTCGCCTCAAGGCCGACCTGGCGCCCGCCAAGCACAATGGTGCGAGTTTTCTCGGGCTGCAGGGCATCGTGGTCAAGAGCCATGGTGCGGCGGGGCAGGAGAGTTTCCAGAGCGCCATTCGTTGTGCGTTGCGCGAGGTGCAGGAAAACTTGCCGCAGCGACTGCATGGTCGCCTCGAAGACTTGTTACTGTAGACTCGTCACGTTTTCAGGGCGCCTCTAAAAACTACCTGCGTTGCCATCGCGGCGTTAAAAACAGGCTCAAAATGCTCATTTACAGCGCGTAAACTGCGCTTTTTCGCCTATTTTTGCCTTGCGCTGGCTGCCTCGCCTACGTTTTTAGAGGCGCCCTTCAGGGCATAGGCTGCGGTCTAATGTGACCGCTGCGCGTAGCCTGTCATCCAACTGTCAGTTTGCTGCGCCAGGCTCGCCTGGCGTTGGTTTTTCGACTCAAGGGACTTATTCATGTCTGCATCCCTCGCATTCGTCTTCCCCGGTCAAGGCTCGCAAGCCCTGGCCATGCTTGCCGGCCACGGTGCTCAGCAGAAGCTGGTGCTCGATACCTTCGGTGAAGCCTCTGAAGCGCTCGGCTACGACCTCTGGGCGCTGACCCAGCAAGGCCCGGAAGAGCAACTGAACCAGACCGACAAGACTCAGCCGGCCATTCTCACTGCCTCCGTCGCCCTGTGGCGCCTGTGGCAGGCCGAAAACGGCGCCAAGCCGGCGTTCGTCGCCGGTCACAGCCTGGGTGAATATTCCGCGCTGGTCGCCGCTGGAAGCATCGCCTTTGCCGATGCCGTGAAGCTGGTGGAGCGCCGTGGTCAATTGATGCAGCAGGCCGTTCCAGCCGGGCAAGGCGGTATGGCCGCCATCCTCGGTCTGGAAGATGCCGACGTACTCGCTGCCTGCGCCGAAGCTGCGCAGGGTGATGTGGTCAGTGCAGTGAACTTCAACGCACCTGGCCAGGTGGTGATCGCCGGTAGCGCTGCTGCCGTCGAGCGCGCCATCGAGGCGTGCAAGGCCCGTGGCGCCAAGCGCGCTATGGCGCTGCCGGTCAGCGTGCCGTCGCATTGCGCGCTGATGAAGCCGGCCGCCGAGCGTTTCGCCGAGTCGGTGGAAGCGCTGAGCTGGCAGGCGCCGCAGATCCCGCTGGTACAGAACGTCAGTGCAGCCGTGGTGTCCGATCTGGCCACGCTGAAAGCCGACCTGCTGGCGCAGCTTTGCAGCCCGGTACGCTGGGTCGAGTCCATGGTGCGCCTGTCCGAGCAGGGCGTTACCGAGCTGGTCGAGTGCGGCCCGGGCAAGGTGCTGGGCGGCCTGAACAAGCGCTGCGTCAAAGGCATCAACACTTACAATCTGGATACCCCCGATGCTTTCGCCGCTGCTCGCGCTGCGTTGGCTTGAGAAAGGAGAACGAACATGAGTCTGCAAGGTAAGGTCGCGCTGGTCACTGGCGCCAGCCGTGGCATCGGTCAGGCAATCGCACTGGAATTGGGGCGTCAGGGGGCTACCGTTATCGGTACTGCTACTTCGGCATCCGGTGCCGAGCGCATTGCTGCCACGCTGAAAGAGCATGGTGTCAGTGGGACTGGCATGGAACTGAATGTGACCAGCGCCGAGTCCGTCGAGGCTGTGCTGGGCGCTATTGTCGAGCAGTTCGGTGCTCCGGCGATTCTGGTCAACAACGCTGGCATCACGCGCGACAACCTCATGCTGCGCATGAAAGACGACGAGTGGTTCGACGTCATCGATACCAACCTGAACAGCCTCTATCGCCTGTCCAAGGGCGTGCTGCGTGGCATGACCAAGGCGCGCTTCGGTCGCATCATCAACATCGGTTCCGTGGTCGGTGCCATGGGCAATGCCGGGCAGGCCAACTATGCGGCTGCCAAGGCCGGTCTCGAAGGTTTCAGCCGCGCTCTGGCGCGTGAAGTGGGTTCTCGCGGTATTACGGTCAACTCGGTCGCTCCGGGTTTCATCGACACCGATATGACCCGTGAGCTGCCTGAAGCACAGCGTGAAGCGCTGCTGACTCAGATTCCGCTGGGTCGTCTGGGCCAGGCTGAAGAGATTGCCAAAGTTGTCGGATTCCTGGCTTCCGATGGCGCAGGCTACGTCACTGGCGCTACTATTCCGGTGAACGGCGGTATGTACATGAGCTAAAAAGGGCGCCTTCGAATGATCGGAGGCTCTCGAATGTGACGCGAGCCATCAGAAAACTGTCATAGTGGCTGTCTAAAATCCGTTATAAAGCTGCAACAGGTTTATAGACAGATCGTTGAAGTGTTCCTGGGGGCTCCCCGGCATTCAGCTTGAAATGCTAAAAACCCTTTCTATACACTTGGCCGCTACCAGCTGCCTGGATTTGTCCAATAGGAGTGAAAACAAGGTATGAGCACCATCGAAGAACGCGTCAAGAAAATCGTTGCTGAGCAACTTGGCGTCAAGGAAGAGGAAGTAACCAACAGCGCTTCCTTCGTTGAAGACCTGGGTGCCGACTCTCTTGACACCGTTGAGCTGGTGATGGCTCTCGAGGAAGAATTCGAGACCGAGATCCCGGACGAGCAAGCTGAGAAGATCACCACCGTTCAGGAAGCTATCGACTACGTGACTGCCCACGCGCAATAAGTCACCGTCAGCTTTCTGACCGAGAAAAGCCGCACTGCCCTAATCAGGCGTGCGGCTTTTCTTTACGTGCAAGGCGCATGTGGCGCCTGAGTAGAACAAGAGGAGATTGCTGTGTCGCGTAGACGCGTCGTGGTTACCGGTATGGGCATGCTGTCGCCGCTGGGTAACGATGTGCCGAGCAGCTGGCAGGGCATTTTGGCCGGGCGCAGTGGCATCGGTCTGATCGAGCATATGGACCTGTCCGCCTACTCCACCCGTTTTGGCGGATCGCTCAAGGGCTTCAACGTCGAGGAATACCTGTCCGCCAAAGAGGCGCGCAAGCTCGACCTGTTCATCCAGTACGGTCTCGCTGCCTGCTTCCAGGCCGTGCGTGATTCCGGATTGGATATCACCGACGCCAACCGTGAGCGTATCGGCGTGGCCATGGGCTCCGGCATCGGTGGCCTGACCAATATCGAGAACAACTGCAAATCGCTGCACGAGCAGGGACCGCGGCGTATTTCGCCGTTCTTCGTGCCGGGCTCGATCATCAACATGATTTCCGGCTTCCTGTCGATCCACCTGGGTCTGCAGGGGCCGAACTACGCCATCGCCACGGCGTGCACCACCGGCACGCATTGTATCGGTATGGCCGCGCGCAACATTGCCTACGGCGAAGCCGACGTGATGGTTGCCGGCGGTGCCGAGATGGCGGCTTGCGGCCTGGGCATGGGCGGCTTCGGTGCCGCGCGTGCGCTGTCGACGCGCAACGACGAGCCGACCAAGGCCAGCCGTCCGTGGGACAAGGGCCGTGATGGCTTCGTGCTGTCCGATGGTTCCGGCGCCCTGGTGCTGGAAGAGCTGAAGCACGCCAAGGCGCGTGGCGCCACCATCTACGCCGAGCTGATTGGCTTCGGCATGAGCGGCGATGCCTTCCACATGACCTCGCCCCCCGAAGATGGCGCCGGTGCAGCGCGCTGCATGGCTGCCGCCCTGCGTGATGCGGGTATCAATGCCGATCAGGTGCAGTACATCAACGCGCACGGCACCTCGACGCCTGCGGGCGACAAGGCCGAAGTCGCTGCGGTGAAAAGCGTGTTCGGTGAGCACGCCTACAAGCTGTCGGTCAGCTCGACCAAGTCCATGACCGGTCACCTGCTGGGTGCTGCAGGCGCCGTGGAAGCGATCTTCAGCGTGCTGGCGCTGCGCGATCAGGTTGCGCCGCCGACCATCAACCTGGATGAGCCGGACGAAGGCTGCGATCTGGACTTCGTCGCGCATCAGGCCAAAGCCAGGCCGATCGAGATCGCTCTGTCGAACTCCTTCGGCTTTGGCGGCACCAACGGCTCGCTGCTGTTCCGTCGGTTCAACGGCTGATGCTGAGCTGGGTCAACGGCGCGCCCGGCGAGCAGTCGTCGGTTCGCGACCGTGGCCTGGCTTACGGTGATGGTCTGTTCGAGACCATCGCTGTGCGCGGCGGGCACATTCCGCTGCTGGCGCGGCACATGGCGCGCCTGGCCGATGGCTGTCGGCGCCTGTCCATTCCTCTCGATCTGCTTCTCATGGAACACGAGCTGCTGGCGTTCGCCGGGCAGTTGGGCGAGGGTGTGGCCAAACTCATCGTCACCCGTGGCGAGGGCCAGCGTGGCTACGCGCCACCGCAACCCTGTCAGCCGCTGCGCATCCTGCAATCTGCTGCGTTGCCGCAGTACCCTGTAGCGCATGCCGAGCAGGGCGTGCGTCTTTTTCCCTGCGAGACGCGCCTGGCTGAGCAACCACTGCTGGCCGGGCTCAAGCACCTCAATCGCCTGGAGCAGGTGTTGGCGCGCGCCGAATGGCAGGATGCCGAGTGCGCCGAAGGCCTGATGCGCGATAGCAGTGGCCGAGTCATCGAGGGCGTGTACAGCAACCTGTTCCTCGTCGTCGGCGGCGGGCTGGTGACGGCTGATCTGTCGCGCTGTGGCGTGGCTGGCGTGATGCGTGCTGAGATCCTGCAGCAGGCGCAGTTGCTCGGACTGGCCGTCGAGTTACGCGATGTTTCCTTCGACGAACTGCTGGATGCCGATGAAGTCTTTCTCTGCAACAGCCTTTACGGCATCTGGCCTGTTCGGGCGCTGCAAGAGCGACACTGGTCGGTCGGGCCGCTCACCCGTAAACTGCAGGCCATCGTCTGCGACCTACTGAGTAAATAACTGGTGCTACGCAAGATCTTGGTGCTGCTTGAGTGCGGCGTGCTACTGGCTGCGCTGCTAGTCGTGGGTGCCGCCTGGCAGCAGCAGAGAGCGCTGGAACAGCCTCTGCATCTGACTGAGGAAATGCTTCTGGAGGTGCCGTCCGGCGCCACTCCGAGCGGCCTGCTCAATCGCTTGGAGGCGGATGGCGTGATCGACAACGCCTTCTGGCTGCGTCTGTACTGGCGCTTCAATCTGCGTGCTCCGGCCATGCACAGCGGTGAATATCGTCTGCTTCCGCAGCAGACGGCGCGAGACATGCTCGGCCTGTGGCAGCGTGGCGAGGTGGTGCAGTACAGCCTGACTCTGGTCGAGGGCTGGAACTTCCGCCAGGTGCGCGCCGCCCTGGGCCGTCAGGAGCGCCTGGAGCAGCGTCTGGCCGATCTCAGCGATGTCCAACTGATGGAGCGCCTGGGCCTGGCCGGGCAGAACCCCGAGGGGCGTTTCTTTCCTGACACCTATCGCTACGTGCGCGGCATGAGCGACGAGGACCTGCTCAAGCAGGCCAACGCACGCCTCGAAAGCGTATTGGCCGAGGAGTGGCAAAAGCGTGCCGAGGGCTTGCCCTATCGCGAGCCCTATGACGCGCTGATCATGGCCTCGATGATCGAGAAGGAAACCGGCGTGCCCGAGGAGCGCGGCGAGATCGCCGGTGTGTTCGTCCGGCGTCTGCGCATGGGCATGCGTCTGCAGACCGACCCAACGGTTATCTATGGCATGGGCGAGCGCTATAACGGGCGTATCACTCGTGCTGATCTGCGTACACCGACGCCCTACAATACTTACACCATCGACGGCATGCCGCCGACGCCCATCGCCATGGTTGGCCGCGAGGCGATCAACGCCGCGCTCAACCCGCTCGATGGCAGCACGCTGTATTTCGTCGCGCGAGGCGACGGTAGCCACGTGTTCTCCAACACCTTGGCCGAGCACAATCGCGCGGTGCGCGAATATCAGCTCAAGCGTCGCGCCGACTACCGCTCCAGCCCCGCGCCGCGCGCGGCGGCCGAAACTGAATAAGGGCAATCCGTGACCGGTCTGTTTATTACCCTGGAAGGCCCGGAAGGCGCCGGCAAAAGCACTAACCGCGAGTACCTGGCCGAGCGCCTGCGCGAGCGCGGTATCGATGTGCTGCTGACCCGTGAGCCCGGCGGTACACCGCTGGCCGAGCGCATCCGCGAATTGCTGCTGGATCCCAGCGATGAGCCGATGGCGGCCGATACCGAATTGCTGCTGGTGTTCGCCGCCCGCGCCCAGCACCTGCAGCAGGTCATTCGTCCGGCTCTGGCCAAAGGCAGCGTGGTGCTGTGCGACCGTTTCACCGATGCTACTTACGCCTACCAGGGCGGCGGCCGGGGTCTTTCCATCGAGCGCATCGCGCAACTGGAGCAGTTCGTCCAGGGTGAGCTGCGTCCAGATCTGACGCTGATCTTCGATCTGCCGGTAGAGGTTGGTCTGGCACGCGCGGCGGCACGCGGGCGTCTGGATCGCTTCGAGCAGGAAGGCCGTGGCTTCTTCGAGGCTGTACGCCAGGCCTACCTGCAGCGCGCTGCGCAGTCGCCGCAACGCTATCGGGTGCTGGACGCCGGACAGACCCTGGTGCAGGTGCAAGCCGATATCGATGCCTTGCTGCCGAGCCTGCTGGAGGCCTGCCGTGGCTGAGGTCTATCCCTGGCAACAAACGCTCTGGCAGCAACTGGCCGGGCGTACGCAACATGCTCACGCCTATCTGCTACATGGCCCGGCCGGGATCGGCAAGCGTGCATTGGCCGAGCGTCTGATGGCGCGCCTGTTGTGCCAGAGCCCGAACGGGCTGGATGCCTGTGGCAACTGTAAATCCTGTCATCTGTTGGCCGCCGGTACTCACCCGGACAACTACGTGCTGGAGCCGGAAGAGGCGGACAAGCCGATCAAGGTCGATCAGGTGCGTGAGCTGGTCGATTTCGTAGTGCAGACCGCGCAGCTGGGTGGGCGCAAGGTGGTGCTTCTGGAGCCGGCCGAGGCGATGAACCTCAACGCCGCCAACGCGCTACTGAAAAGCTTGGAGGAGCCGTCCGGCAATACCGTGCTGCTGCTTATCAGTCACCAGCCCAGCCGCTTGTTGCCGACCATCAAGAGTCGCTGCGTGCAGCAGGCCTGCCCGCTGCCGAGCGAGGCGATGAGCTTGGCTTGGCTGGCCCAGGCATTGCCCGATCTGGGTGACGATGAGCGCGCCGACCTGCTGACGCTCGCAGCGGGTTCGCCGCTGGCCGCCGTGCGCCTGCAGGCTCAGGGCGTGCGCGAACAGCGTGCCCAGGCCGTGGAGGGGGTGAAAAAACTGCTCAAGCAGCAGATCTCGCCGAGCCAACTGGCCGAAAGCTGGAACTCACTGCCGCTGAATCTGCTGTTCGATTGGTTCTGCGACTGGGCGCAGCTAATGCTGCGCTACCAGCTGACCAAGGACGAGGAAGGTCTCGGCCAGGCCGATATGCGCAAGGTGGTGCAATACCTGGCGGACAAGAGCGCGCAGGCCAAGGTATTGGCGATTCAGGAATGGTTGCTCGCGCAAAGGCAGAAAGTGATGGGCAAAGCCAACCTCAATCGTGTGCTGCTTCTCGAAGCGTTGCTAGTGCAATGGGCGGCACTGCCGGCGCAGGATCGCGGCTGAGTCGCGTCGGAGCAGGATTCGGCAGGGCGTCACATTCTGCTGGCTGCCTGCCACCTGGTTGTTTGCGCATGAGTATGGTCAGGCCCTAGAATCAGGCATTAAGCAATAAACGCCAGGAATGTGCTGATGAGCCTGCCACCCAATCTGGGTCCCCGTAACGGAATTCTGTCCCTGACCATCAAGGACAAGTCCGTGCTGTACGCGGCCTACATGCCCTTCATCAAGAATGGCGGCCTCTTCATTCCCACCAACAAGAGCTACAAGCTCGGTGACGAAGTGTTCATGCTGCTCAACCTGATGGATGAGCCGGAGAAGATTCCGGTTGCCGGCAAGGTGGTGTGGATCACCCCGAAAGGCGCGCAGGGCAACCGTGCTGCCGGTGTCGGCGTTCAGTTCAACGATGGTGATAACACTGCGCGCAACAAGATCGAAACCTACCTCGCTGGCGCGCTGAAGTCCGACCGCCCGACGCACACCATGTAATTCGTCGGCCGCGAGCCAGCTTTCCCTCGCGGTCGATGCCTCTGCCCTCAGAGCGTCCAGCCAAGTGCTGCTTTCGATTACAATTCGGGCTTTCCCTTTGCCCGAGTTTTCCCGCTGTGCTGATCGACTCCCATTGCCATCTTGATCGTCTCGACCTCGCTGCCCATGGCGGCTCGCTGGATGCTGCCCTGGATGCGGCGCGCGCCGTTGGTGTGGGCCACTTCCTGTGCATCGGCGTCAGCGCCGACAACGCCGCCACGGTCAAGGGCCTGGCCGAGCGTTATGACGACGTCGATTGCTCGGTGGGCGTGCATCCACTGGATCTGGAACCGGGCGCCGAACCCGCACTGGACTGGCTGCTGGGTGAGCTGGCGCATCCCAAGGTGGTCGCCATTGGTGAAACCGGCCTGGATTACCACTATGAGCCAGAGTCTGCTGCGCTGCAGCAGGCCTCCTTCCGTCTGCATCTGGAGGCCGCGCGCATTACCGGCAAACCGGTGATCGTGCATACCCGCGAGGCTCGAGCCGATACCCTTACGCTGCTGCGCGAAGCGGCATTGCCGCAGGCCGGTGTGCTGCACTGCTTCACCGAAGACTGGGAGATGGCCAAGGCTGCACTGGATATCGGCTTCTATATCTCACTGTCCGGTATCGTCACCTTCCGCAATGCCGAGGCGTTGCGCGAAGTGGCGCGCCAGGTGCCGGTCGACCGCCTGCTGGTGGAAACCGACTCGCCTTATCTCGCGCCCGTGCCGCATCGCGGCAAGCCCAACCTGCCGCAATACGTGCGTGAAGTGGCCGAGTACCTGGCGGTGCTGCGAGGCGTGAGCTACGAGGCGCTGGCTGAGCAGACCTCGAGCAACTTCAAGCGTCTGTTCCCGCTGGCTGGTGTGGCCTGACGCACAACGGACCGTAGGGTGCGCCGTGCGCACCAAGCGGTGTAAGACGTTGAATCGATGGCGGGTTACGCCGCACCCAGATCAGCGAAGCAGTCAGCGACCGTGGCAGGCGGCTAACCCACCCTACGGGAACGGCGATCCGCTGAGCAAAAAAAACCCGGACTCTGGGGGATGAATCCGGGTCAAGACCATTAGGAGTAAATCAAGGTACGCGGTCCACGGTACCTTGGCTGGCGGGGCACTTGGGGGGAGATGCCGCACACCAGTAAGTTCCAGTATTAGCCATGATCAGCGAGCGTCCAGGCCAAAGCCTGAGTTTTTTAAACGGATTTGGAATACCACGGGCGCTGCTGAGTCCTCACCCTTTTGCCAGCTGGGTTAGCAGGCCCAAGGTCTCTTCGATAACCTGCTCGCTGGTGTAGAAATGCGGCGACAGGCGCACGCCTGGTCCTCGTTGTACACAGATCACCTGTTCCCCGCGCAAGCGCTGATACAGCGCCGGATTGTCCCAGCCCGCCAGGCTGAAACTGAGAATACCGGCACGACGCGCAGGGTCGAGCGGGCTATGGATCACTGCACCAGGCAATTCGCGAATACCATCGTTCAGGCGCTGAACCCGCTCTCCCACCAGCGCGCCGACCCGCTCCATGCCCACTTCCTCGAGCAACGACAGGCTCGCCTCCAGGGCGAAGGCGCCGAGCATGTTCGGGCTGCCGCATTCGAAGCGCCGTGCGCTGCGGGCCGGTTGCCAGTCCTGGCGGGTGTAGTCGCCGGCATGTTCGAGCATGTGCCAGCCATACTCGTGCAGTTTCAGCTGATCGCGTATCGCACTGCGGCAATAGAACACCCCCAGGCCTTCCGGGCCGAGCATCCATTTGTGGCCGTCGGCCATGGCGAAGTCGCAGTCGTAGGCTTGGACGTCGAAGGGCAGGGCGCCCAGTTGCTGGATGGCATCAATGCAGAACAGCACGCCATGCTGGCGGCAGCCGCGGCCTAAGCGCGGCAGATCGAGACGCAGGCCGCTGGCGAACTGCACGGCGCTGATCGACAACAGGCGTGTACGCGGGGTGAAGGCGGCGAGCAGGGCCGCTTCCGGATCATCACCCTTGAGATTGACTTCGACTACCTCGACGCCCTGGGCCGCCAGTGCCAGCCAGACGATGCGGTTGGAAGGGAATTCCTCGTCGCTGATGATCACCTGGTCGCCGGCTCGCCAGTCCAGGCCGAAGGCCACGAAGGAGAGTGCCTCGGAGGTATTCTTGACCAGTGCAATATCACCAGTGCTTGGTGCGTTCATCAGGCGCACAAGGCGTTCGCGTAGGCTACGCTCAAGTTTCAACCAGTCGGGATAGTCACGCGCACCGCTGCTCACGTTCGCTTCCGAGAACCGTCGAACCGCTTCAGCACTGCGTTTCGGCCAGGGAGCGACCGCCGCATGATTCAGATAGCGCAGTCCATTTTCCAGGGGGAACTCATCATGAAACACGTACATGGTCGGATGATCCGTGCAATTTGGCCGCATTTGGGCATAATAAGCGGCTTCGATTTTTGACCCCGTAGTCCCTTTATGCAGAAAGAACCCCGTAAGGTCCGCGAATTCCGTCGCCGCGAGCAAGAAATTCTCGATACCGCGCTGAAACTCTTCCTCGAACAAGGAGAAGACAGCGTTACCGTCGAGATGATCGCTGATGCGGTCGGTATCGGCAAAGGCACTATCTACAAGCACTTCAAGTCCAAGGCGGAGATCTACCTGCGCCTGATGCTCGACTACGAGCGCGATCTCAACGAGCTGCTGCATTCGGCTGATGTGGATCGTGACAAGGAAGCGCTGTCGCGTGCGTACTTCGAATTCCGCATGCGCGATCCGCAACGCTATCGCCTGTTCGACCGCCTCGAAGAGAAGGTGGTCAAGGGCAATCAAGTGCCGGAAATGGTCGAGCAGTTGCACAAGATCCGTGCTTCCAACTTCGAGCGTCTGACCCAGCTGATCAAGGGCCGCATCGCCGAAGGCAAGCTGGAAGACGTGCCGCCATACTTCCACTACTGCGCCGCCTGGGCCCTGGTGCATGGCGCCGTGGCGCTGTACCACTCGCCGTTCTGGAGCAATGTGCTCGAGGATCAGGAAGGCTTCTTCCAGTTCCTCATGGATATCGGCGTGCGCATGGGTAACAAGCGCAAGCGCGACGCCTGACGCCTGGCATGTCGGCCGCGGGACTGTGCCGCGGCCGACATAGCGATATACTCCGGCTCTTAACGAACTGGAGTTCCCAATGATCGTCGACCGCCAGGGCAGACGCTTTCGCAATCTTCGCGTCAGCCTGACCGCCGCCTGCAACTACGCCTGCACCTACTGTGTGCCGAACGGCAAGCGTCTGGTCGCCGCTCAGGACGAACTCTCCGCTGACGCAATGGCGCGTGGCGTCGCTTACCTGATCGAAGCCGCCGGCATCGAACGCCTGCGCATCACCGGTGGTGAGCCCCTGGTCAGCACGCGCCTGGAACCCTTCCTGCGCCAGGTCAGCCAGCTCGGTCTCGACGACATCAGCCTGACCACCAATGGCCAGTTGCTCGAGCGCAAGCTGCCGCTGCTGGTGGAGTGCGGTATCCGCCGCCTGAATGTTTCCCTCGATACCCTCGACGCTGGTGCTTTTCGCAGCATCGCCCGCGGCGGCGACCTGGCTACCGTGCTGGCCGGCATGGAAGTGGCGCGCGAAGCCGGGATGAAGATCAAGGTCAACATGGTGCCGTTGCGCGGGCAGAACCTCGACCAGGTGCTGCCACTGCTTGAGTACTGCCTGGAGCGTGGTTTCGAGCTGCGCTTCATCGAACTGATGCGCATGGGCCATCTGGCGCGCGACCCCAATGCCTTCAACCAGCAATTCGTTGGTCTGCCCGAGCTGCTCGAGCTGATCGGCAGCCGTCACCAGTACGTTCAGGCCAGCGCTCCGGTGGATGCCACGGCGATGCGTTATGCCATTCCCGGCGCCGGTCATTTCGGCGTGATCGCCAACGAAAGCGTGCCGTTCTGCCGTACCTGCTCGCGCCTGCGCCTGTCCTCCACCGGCTGGCTGCATGGCTGCCTGTCGTCGAGCAACCGCCACTTCGTCGGTGACTTGTTGGACAAGCCGCGTCACCAGGCCTTGCCAGCGTTGCAGCGATTGCTGGTCAAGGCGCTGGGGGACAAGCAGGATCTGGCCTTCTCCGGTGGTGTGACGGTGATGAAGATCATCGGCGGCTAGTGGGCTGATCACGGTAGGGTGCGCCATGCGCACCGCCGGCAGTGCTGCAGGGTGAGCTTTAGCCCACGATCCAGTCTCGAGCCCCGTCCCACGTGAGTTAAACGCAACCTGAGCGGCATGCAACGGTTGCAGGTCGAGGCCCAGAGTGGCTCGGCAGTCACTCCAGGCCCGGATAAACTGCCGGGGCGCCAACCAACCGAGTGACTGCCTGCATGCCCGCCACCTTTCCCATCGCTTACATCGAGCCAGTGTTTCGCCCGCCGAGTGAGGCGCAGTCGCTGATTCTGCCGGTCACCAACGGCTGCTCCTGGAACCAGTGCACCTTCTGCGAGATGTACACCGCGCCGCAGAAGAAATTCCGCGCCCGCGATGAGGCGCAGGTGCTGGAGGAGATTCGCCGCGCTGGTGAGCAACTGATCGTCAACCGGGTGTTCCTCGCCGATGGTGACGCGCTGGTGCTGCCGACTCGGCGTTTGCTGGCCATCCTGCAAGCCATCCGCGAATACATGCCCGAGGTGCGTCGGGTTTCGAGCTATTGCCTGCCGCGCAACCTGCGCAAGAAATCGGTGGATGAGCTCAAGGAACTGGCCGATGCTGGATTGAAGATGGCTTATGTCGGCTGCGAATCCGGTGATGACGAGGTGCTGGCGCGGGTCAACAAGGGCGAGACTTTCGAGTCCAGCCTTAGCGCTCTGGACAAGCTTGGCCAGGCCGGCATCACCCGCTCCGTGATGATTCTCAACGGGCTCGGTGGTCAGGTACTCAGCGATCAACATGCCGACAACTCGGCGCGCCTGATGAACGAGGCCCAACCTGAGTACCTCTCCACTCTGGTGGTCAGTTTCCCCATGGGTGAGGCTCGCTTTCGCGAGCAATTCGCCGATTACCAGCCGCTGACGCAACTGCAGCTATTCGGTGAGGTTGAGCGCCTGCTGCAGGGGCTCGAACTGCAGCAGACGGTGTTTCGCAGTGATCATGCGTCCAACTACCTGGTGCTCAAGGGCAACCTGGGGCGTGACAAGGCACGTCTGCTGGCGCAGGTGCGTGAGGCTATCGAGCGTCCGCAACAGGCCAATCTGCGTCAGGAGTGGCAGCGCGGGCTTTGACGAGGCTGGCGCAGAACCTGCATCTATCCCTCATCCGCCGGTTTTCCGTCACCGGCACGAGGAGGATGGATTCATGCGTAACCTGCTTCTACTGGTGGCGCTGCTGGGCCTGACCGGGTGCATGAAGGTCAGTGATCTGGCCAGTGGCGCCGAGTACCACCTGCGCGATGCCGGGTTTCTCGATCACGGTCGCACCGAGCGCATGGCCTCGCGGCGCCTGCAGCAGGACTCCTTCATCTACATCGCCCAGGGCCATTTCGTGCCGCCGGGCCACGGCTATCCGCGGCCAAACGTAGTGGCCGAGGAGGCCTTCAAGGGCTTCGTCGAATACTTCCCGCTGGTGCGCCGCGCACGTGAGCCGGCAGGCCTGGACGAAGCCATGGCCGAAGCCCGTGCCGCCGGCGCGCATTATCTGCTGTACAGCCGTTTTGCCTACAGCGACGACCGTATCGGCACCCTGGAGGAGTGGGAGGACCAGGAGGCTGTGGATCGCCTTGGTACCGACCGCGCCTCGATCCAGCTGATGCTGATCGAGACCAACACGCGTTATCTGGTGGACACCGCGCGGATTCGCAGCCGTGGCGGATTCCTGACGTTTTACGACGCCCAGCCGCAGGACCTGATCGGCCCGCCGCTGCATGACTATGCGCGTAGCCTGTTGGGTGTGGGGCGCTAAGAATAGGGGCAATCGGCGCGCTGCTCTTGTGGGAGGGGCTTTAGCCGCGACAGGTGGCACGGTGTATCCTCGTCCGTTCGAATCGAACTGGACGAGGAAAGACCATGAGCGATCCAGGCAAGGCGGGGGATCTGCTGGCGCAGATCCCTAAGGGTGAAGGCAAGGGCCTACCTCCCGTGCACCTGTGGAATCCGGATTTCTGTGGCGATATCGACATGCGAATCGCCCGCGATGGCACCTGGTATTACCTGGGCACGCCCATCGGCCGTAAACCCATGGTGCGGCTGTTTTCCACGATCATTCGCCGTGACGGCGACGACTACTTCCTGATCACGCCGGTGGAGAAGGTCGGCATCCAGGTCGAGGATGCGCCCTTCGTCGCCGTGACCCTGCAGGTCGAAGGCGAGGGGGAAGCGCAGGTGCTGCGTTTCACCACCAACGTCGAGGACGAAGTGGTCGCAGGCGGCGAGCATCCTATCCGTGTCGAGATCGACCCTGCGACACTCGAACCCTCGCCCTACATTCTGGTGCGGCGTAACCTCGAGGCGCTGATTCACCGCAACGTGTTCTATCAGCTGGTGGAACTGGCGGTGGAGCGCGAGGTCGACGGAGAACCCTGGTTGGGTGTGTGGAGCGCTGGGGTGTTCTATCCCATCGGGCCTTCTCCGGCCTGAACGGGCGATGCGCAAGCGGCGCTGGCGCCCCCCATGGATTTGACAGGAGATGCATATGGATGAGCACCGCATCGAAACCGAACGACTGACGCTGCGCCCACCGCAGCTGCAGGATGCCGACGAGGTGCAGCGCCTGGCCGGTGATTTTCGTATTGCCGATGTCACCAGCAGCATTCCCCATCCCTATCCGGCCGAGCTGGCGCAGCAGTGGATCGAACGCTGCGTGCAGGATTGGGCGCGCGGTGTGGCGGCTAACTTCATCATCACCGAGTCTGGCAGCGGCACGCTGGTCGGCAGTATGGCGCTCAAGGATATTGGCCGAGGCGAGGCCGAGGTGGGCTACTGGATCGGCGTGCCTTACTGGAGCCGTGGCTATGCCAGTGAGGCCTGCAATGCGCTGGTGGAGTTCGCCTTCCGCCAGCTTCGTCTGCGCCGGCTGCACGCCAGCCACCTGGCGCGTAATCCGCAATCCGGCCGGGTGTTGTTCAAGGCCGGTTTCCGTCACTTGGGCCTGGGGCATAGCCAGTGCGGCGCCCAGGGTAAGGTCGAGCCGGTCGAGCTCTACGAGCGGGTTTCCGGCGAGTGACCTGAACGGCCCTCAACGCACCCGATCGCGACTCTGCACCGCCAGGTCCAGCGCCTTCTGCATATCCAGCCGCGCCGAACGGCCCACGTCCTTGTCGCTCATCTTGTAATTGCGCTCCGATGGCAGGATCGGCGCGGTCAGGTCTTCGGCGTCCATCGGTTCGAAGTCGTAATCGCCGCCGATGGTCATGGCGCTGCGCCGTAGCAGCATGCGTACATGTTCCGGCTGCAGGCGCGGATTGATCGACAGCATGGCGGCGACCACGCCAGTGACCAGGGGCGTGGCGTAGGAGGTGCCACAATGCACATCGCCGGTTGCATCGACCTCTTGGGTGGAAGCGCGGGCACAGGCGGCAGCGGTGATATCGACGCGCATGTCGACGTTCGATGAGTCGCGTTTGACCACGTAGGTCGGGTCGTCGATTTCGGCCTCCTTTTCCTTGCTGCGCTGATGCCCGCCGACCACCAGCAACTGCTCGGTAATGAACGAGGAGGGCAGGCGGTACTCGTCCCGGCCGGAGAAGGACGAACCGTTGCCGGCGGAGTTGATCACCAGCACGTCCGGGTGTTCCTCGCGCAGCCAGAGGAAGAACTCCTCCAGCAATTCTTCGTAGCCGCTCATGGCGATGCCGGAGCGCACCAGCGAATCGATCTCGTCGCCTTCGACATTGCGCGTGCCGACGCGGTGGATGCCCCAGCTCCAGTTGAGTACGCGCACGCCGTCTTCCACCAGGTTCACCGAGGCGGCGATGTTGGCAGTGATGCCAGCGTCCGAGTTGCGTTCGACGATGACTTCGAAGCCCTGGCTTGCTTTGTCCAGCCCGCGCAGGAATCCGGTGTTGCCGCCCTTGTCCCAGTGCGCGGCGAGGATACCGGCCACGGTGCTGCCATGGTTGTCCGGCTCGTCGGCATCACGCGCATAGACGCAGGTGCGCGGTTTGCCATCGGGGCAGGCGCCGAGGTAGTCGGCGAAGTCGGGTGCGTCGAAATCGACATTGCGCTCGATCACGCCGACGCGAATCGGCTCGGCTTCTATAGGCGTGTCGCCCGCCGGGATGCGCCGCTGGTAATAGTTGACCGCATCCATGAAGCGGTTCGCGGCCCATTCCTCGGAGTTCTTTTCCGGTTTATGTGCCGACTTGCGGGCGGCCTCGCTTTCTTCGCCACGCTCCGGTGCGCTTTCTTCCACCACCACAGCATCGACGCTGACTTCGTTGCCGATACGCAGCACCAGCGCATCACGCTCGGTGAGGTTCTTTACCGGCAGGCGCAGTTGGTAGAGGTTCAGCGGTGGGATGGCGCCGACCACCTTGGCGTCGTACTTCTTCGCCAGGCGCTTGGCCTCGTCGAGGCCGTCGTGGCTTTCCTCGATCAGCAGGCTGACCAGGTCGACATAGGTGGTCAGGCCATCCATGTTCTTCGCCACTTCATCCGGGCCGGCAGCCAACACATGGCTGCGGTGCAGCGACAGCCACACCGGATTGCTGGCGCGCGAGTCGTCCTCCAGCCACAGCGGTGCGCTGCGATGTTTGTCGCTGCTCAGTTGCAGACGCAGGCCATCGCCAGTGCGCTTGACCGCCGAAGCAGGCAGGGTGTCGTCGCCGAGATGCAGCTTGGGCAGCTTCGCGCCAAGGCCACGCACCTGCATGCACCATTCCTGCTTTTCACTGGCGAGCAGGTCGCCGCAGCGTTGCAGGCTCTGGATGCGCAACGGCTCCTGCGCCTCGGTAAGAGGGCTGAGCAGGGCCACGACGAAAGCGGAAAGGAGGGCGCGGTTGGGCAGCATGGGGCAGGGTTTCCTTGACGATTGTCCTGCATTTCCGACTGCCTTCGCCGCGCTTCGTTCAGGTTGGGACGTGAAGTGGTTGGTTTGCTCAAGCCACTGGAATTGCCGGGTCAGCGGCTGCCAGGGCGATGGCGCGATCAGCGACCGGCGGGTAGATCCACAGGCTGTTGATCTGCTGCTTCAGCGTCTTGGCTTCACTGCCGATCAGTTTCACCTGGCGATCCCAGCCTTCGCTGTACACCGCACCCCAGGCGCCGAGATCGAGGCAGGTCACGTACTTGGGCTGGCGGTAGGGCGTCGTCGCTACCCCGATCAATTCGGCTGCTGCGTTGTTGCCCGCGTGGCGACCCAAGGCGATGGCGTGCTGGCAGGACATCACGCTGAAGTTGCCAACATCGTCCGTTGCGGCGCGGGCGGTATCGCCTGCTGCGAAGATCGCCGGCTGACCCTGGACCTTGAGCTGCCTGTCGACCTGCAGTCGGCCCTGATGATCGCGTGGAGCACTGATCTGCTCGGTCAGTGCGCTGGCGCGGAAACCCACGGTCCAGATCACGGTATTGGAGGCGATACGCTGGCCGTCATCCAGGGTCACGCCGTCGGCATCGACCTCCACCACCATGCGCCCCAGGCACCATTCGATTCCCAGTTCCCGCGATGCCTCGCTGATCGCTGGACGAATGCCGTCGCCCAGCACGGCGGCAATCTCTTCGCCACGGTCGACCACTACCACGCGAATGGCGGCGTCATCACCGAGCAGGGCGCGCAAGCGTGCCGGCATTTCCGTCGCGGTCTCGATGCCGGTAAAGCCGCCGCCGGCGACCACCACGGTATTGCGTGCGGTGCTGTGCGGACGTTCTGCCAGGCTCGCCAGGTGCTGCTCCAGTCGCACCGCCTGCTCGATTTCATCGACATCGAACAAATGCGCTTCCATGCCTTCCAGCGCTGGGCGCATCAGGCGGCTACCCGAGGCCAGCACCAAGCGGTCGTAGCTCAGGTTTCCCACCTTGCCGGCGGCGTCGCGGTAGCTGACCTGCTGACGCGGTGAATCGATGCTATCGGCCGTGCCCTGTACGAATTCCACCCCAACGGCTGCCAGCAGCTCTGTCAGTGGCGCTTTCATGCTGTGCACATTCGGCTCGTAGAAGCGCGGTCGAATGCGCAACTCCGGCTGAGGGGCAAGCAAGGTCACGCCGATATCCGTTCGTCCGTGTTGATCGAGCAGGCGCATGGCACTGAGGGCGCTCCATACCCCGGCAAAACCACCACCGACAATCAGAATGCGTTGTTTCATCTGGTACTCCTGGCTTTGGCACGTTTCGTTTGACGGAGCCATGCTAGGAGAGGAGCATTTCGGCAGATACGACATATACCCCCGAAATCATGCCAACTCGTCCGCGTACCGTTCTATTCCTCGCCTACCCGCAAGTCGGCCTGCTCGATCTTACCGGCGCGCAGACGGTGTTCTGGGCGGCCACCAAGGCCATGCACGAACGCGGTTTGCCGGGTTACGAGCGCCTCACTGCCAGCCTTGCGGGCGGTTTGGTGGGCACTGCCGAAGGTCTGGTGGTGGATACCCAGCCGCTGGCAGAAGTAAAGCTGGCGCAGGTCGATACGCTGATCGTGCCTGGTGCGCCGGAAATCGAGCGCGCGGTGGCCGAATCGACCGAGCTGATCGCCTGGATCGCCAGCAACGCACGCCGAGTGCGGCGCACGGCCTCCGTATGCAGCGGTACCTTTTTGTTGGCTCACGCGGGGCTGCTCGAGGGCAAGCGGGCGGCGACGCATTGGGCGATGTGCGACATGCTCAAGACGCGTTTCCCGGCCATCGAAGTGGACAGCAACGCCATCTTCGTCGAGCAGGGCGCAGTGTGGACCTCTGCGGGTGTCAGTGCCGGTATCGACCTCGCCCTGGCACTGGTCGAAGCCGACTGCGGGCGAGAGGTGGCCATGCAGGTGGCGCGTGAGCTGGTGGTCTTTCTCAAGCGTCCTGGCGGGCAGGCGCAGTTCAGCGAATTGTTGCAGGCGCAGGCCAAGGACACCTCGACCTTCGATGAGCTGCACCGCTGGCTTGGCGACCATCTGAACAGCCCGGAGCTGAATATCGAGGCCATGGCCGAGCGTTGCCACATGAGCCCGCGGCATTTCTCTCGCCTGTACAAACAGAAGACCGGACGCACGCCGGCCAAGGCCGTGGAAATTTTCCGCCTTGAAGCGGCGCGCAGGTTGCTGGAGGACTCCACCCGTAATATCGATGTGGTCGCCCGGCAATGCGGCTTCGGTGACGAGGAACGAATGCGCGCGACATTCCAGCGACACCTGGCGATTTCACCACGGGATTACCGAAGACGTTTCTCGCGCTGACGGTTCTGCGCCGCACTCGGATGACATCGGCTTAGCAGTATTTGTTATGATATTACGTTTCCTGTTGGCCCCATTCGAAGTCCTCTATGTCCTCCAATCGTCTGCTCTCGATCGACGCCCTGCGCGGTCTAGTCATCCTCTTCATGTTGCTCGATCACGTTCGCGAAACCTTCTACCTGCACCTGCAGGTCGGCGACCCGATGGACGTGACCGCCACCGATCCTGCGCTGTTCTTCAGCCGTACCCTGGCGCATCTGTGCGCGCCGGTATTCATCCTGCTCACCGGGCTTTCGGCGTTTTTATATGGCGAGAAGCAGATGAGCCGGGCGGCGACCAGCGCCTTCCTATTCAAGCGCGGGTTGTTCCTCGTCGTGCTGGAGTTCACCCTGGTCAATTTTGCCTGGACCTTCCAGTTCCCGCCCACGGTGATCTACCTGCAGGTGATCTGGGCTATCGGCCTGAGCATGCTGGCGCTCGCTGCGCTGCTATGGCTGCCGCGCACGCTGTTGGGCGTGCTGGGCTTGGCGCTGGTGGCCGGGCACAACCTGCTCGATGGGCTGCACTTTGGCCCTGAGTCGGCGCTGCACATTCCCTGGGCGATCCTGCATGACCGCGGCTGGCTCGAGTTTTCCGACACGCTGCGCCTGCGCACGTCGTACCCGGTGCTGCCGTGGATCGGGGTGATCGCCCTGGGTTATGTGATCGGCCCGTGGTTCCGCTGGAACAGTGCGCCCGAGCAGCGTCTGCAATGGTTGCGTCGCGCCGGTTTCGCTGCGCTGGCGCTGTTCGTACTGCTGCGCCTGCTCAACGGCTATGGCGAGAAACCCTGGGCCGTGGAAGAAACCGCGCTGCAAACGCTGATGGGCCTGTTCAACATCACCAAATACCCGCCGTCGCTGCTGTTCCTGGCGCTGACGCTGGGTATCGGTCTGCTGTTGCTGGCGGCCTTCGAGCGCCGCAACGACGGGCGCCTGGTGCGTACCCTGGCGGTATTCGGTAGTGCGCCGATGTTCTTCTACCTGTTGCACCTGTATGTGCTGAAGTTGCTCTATATCACCGCCCTGGCTATCTGGGGCGCGAACCAGGGGCACTACTTCGGCTTCGATTCGATGGGTTGGATCTGGGCGGCGACCGTGCTGCTGGCGCTGGTGCTGTTTCCACCCACGCAGTGGTTCGCGCGGCTCAAGGCGCGGCGTCGCGACATTCGCTGGCTGAAGTACCTCTAGGAATCTCTGTCGCAGGGTGCGCCGCGCGCACCGGGTGGCACCTCGGAAATTCCGGTACGCATGGCGCACCCTACGTTCGCTGGCCGGCATCGGCATGACGCTGCGCGCTGCAGACCGTGCTGTAGGAGCCCGCTTGTGGGCGATGGTTGACGCGACTCAAGGCGCAGCGTGTTGACGTGCTTCCGAGAGCGGCTGTCGTAGGGTGCGCTTTGCGCACCGGGGCAAGCCGCAACCACACCGGCGCCGATACTCATCCCCTTGAACGCAAAAAGGCCAGGGTTTGTCCCTGGCCTTTTCATTGGTGGTATGCGACCTGTGCAACGGTTGTTGTTGAGCTGGTCTGGCGGTGCGCGCGGCGCACCCTACAGTCCAGGTTGAAGAGTGTCTTCGCCTGGCTAAGGCTTACAGCTTCATGTTCACCGAAAGATAGGCCGAGCGACCTGGGGCAGGGGAGAACATCGGTTGTTCGTCGCCAGCGGCCCAGAAGAAGTTGTCGAACCATACGTACTCGTAGTCGCGGTCGGTCAGGTTCTTCATCTGCAGATCGAGGCTGGTGGTAGCCGATAGCTGATAGCGCACGTTGGCATCGAGCACCGCGAAGCCCCCGTACTTGCCTTGCTCGTTCAGCTCGTCGATGTAGTAGTCGCCCTGTGCGCGAGCCGATAGGCCGAAGCGCCAGGCATCGTTGAACTGGTAGTCGACCCCAGCATTGCTGATATAGCGCGGCGTGGAGAACACTTCCTTGCCTGACAGCGACTGCCCACCAGCGGTGAACGCGCTGACCACCTTGGCTTCCTGAATAGCGTGCGAGCCCCACACCGTCCACTGCTCGTTCAGCTGTGCGGTGAGTTGCATGTCAATGCCACGACGCTTGGTTTCACCCAGGCCGACAGTGGTGCCGGTGCTGGGCATGTTGGCGACTTCGTCGGTGGCTTCCTGTTGCCACACGGCGATGCGCGCTTCCGAGCCGGCGAACGGCTTGAACTTCACCCCCACTTCCTTGCCGGTGTTGATCGACGGTTTGTACGAGGCCTGGCCGGCGGTCATGTAGGCCGGTGCGGTGGAACCGGTAAGGATCTGGAAGGTGCGCCCCCAGTTGGCGTAGACGTTGATGTCCGGGGTGATGCTGTACACCACGCTGAGCTTGGGCTGTTCGATCCAGCCGTAGTCCTGCAGCTCGGCCTTCTCGCCGTTCATCAGCTCGGTATTACCGGAGAACTTGTCGACGCGGTACGCCGGAATGATCTTCAACTGCTCGATGGGCTGGATGATCGCCTGGGCATAGGCGCCGGTGTTGTACAGCGTGTAGCTGTCGTCGTTTTGCGTGCGGGCCGGCGGCGCGTCGAAATCGGTGGGGATGCCGAAGTTGTAGCGATAGCGGCGGTATTCGTTGTTCTGCTGCTCATAGTTGATGCCGCCGTCGAGAGTCAGCATCTCGTGGGCGCGCCAGGTCAGGTTGCTCAACACGCCGGTCTGGCGCTCTTCCCACTGGCGGCGCTGACGCGGGGCGTTGCCGACCGGGTAGCTGGTGAAAGTCACGGTGCGGTCATCGTCGTAGCTGTTGTAGTACAGCTTGTTGCTCAGGCTCAGATCGTCGCTGAGCTGGAAATCGGCATGCGCGCTGAGGTGCTTCATGTCACGGTCGTCGCCATCGTTGGCGTTCTTCTCCGGCGACTGCGAGCGGCTCGCGGCCAGCTCCTGCGCGGTGAGAAAACCCGGCTCCTCGGCCTGGTGATGGTAGAGGCGAGCGACTATGCCGAGCTTCATGGTCTGCGCGTCATCGGTGACGAACCATTTGCCGCCCAGGGAATATTTGTTGGAGTTGCTGTTGTCGCGGAAACCGTCGGAATCCTGCTTGGCCAGAAAGTAGTTCTGCGCGAAGTTGCCTTCTTCGTGGCCTACGGCCAACTGGAATTCGCGGGTATTGAAGCTGCCGTAGGTCAGGCGGCCGTCGGTGTAGTTGCCGCCCTGGCGGGTCACGAAATTGATGTTGCCGCCGATGTTGTGCAGGCCGTAGCGCGGGTCATTGGTGCCGCGCACCACCTCGATGTATTCCAGATCCAGCGGGAAAACCATGTCGATGAAACGCTGGTTGCCGCTGTTGACGTTGCTCGGCACGCCATCGATCAGCGTCTTGATGCCATTGATGTAGCCCTCGCCGTTAAAGGCACGGAAGGTCACCTTGCCGGACTCGGCGCCCATGCGCGTCTCGGTCAGCTGGATGCCGGGCATCTGGCCCACCAGCTCCCAGCTGTTCATCACGTTCTTATCCTCGATCTTGTCGCTGCTCATGATGTCGACCGAGGACAGAATGCTGTCGGTGCGCAGCGTGCCGCTGGCCTCCGGGGTGACGTAGACCGAGCCGAGCGAAACGGTGGAGTTGCCGGATGAGGCAGCTTGAATCTGAGGCGTGACCAGGGCGGTCATGACGGCGAGGGAGGCCGAAGTGGCTTTCATGGGTATTCCTAGCGTTGCGTTTTCTAAGTGAGGGAGGGGTGTGCGTTGGCCTGCTGGAGTGGCTGGCGACGTCCAGACAGCAGCGCGGGATGTATCGGTAAATGATCCATTTAAAAGATGTTATATCATAACAATTTTAAGGCGCACGGCTACTCTGAAAACCTGCAACCAGAGCCAGTGCAGGCCCAGGCCAGAGTGATCGGCGGCTGAGTACCCGGCGCAAAGGCTGATGAATAGTGGCGTTAGATGCACGAACGATTAGACGCCAGCGCGCTAATGGCGTATCAATATCAAGCGCCTTCCGCGTTTCTATCCAAGCAGAATCACTATGCAGCCCCTGTGTTCGGTCAACGCGCCCACCAGCGCCAATGATGAGCGGCTCGATGGTTTTGTGCGCCTGCTTAGCCGGTATTTCGAGTCGGCCGCCGCGCTGGTCTCCGGCGTCGGGTCTGCGCGTCATATCTGGGCCAGCCCTGGCCTGAGCGACGCACGTCTGGCGAAGCTCATTGACACTCGCGAAACCTCACCCACTACCCTGGTCTGGCCCTTGCAGATGCAAGAGGGCGTCAGGCTCGGCACGCTGTACCTGCATTTCGACCCGCCCCGCATGCTCGACGCCAAGCAGCACGAAGCCCTGCAGGACTTCGCCGCACTGGCCCTCGACCTGCTGGCGCGCGAAGCGCAAGAGGCCCGCCAGCGCCATGAAGTTGCCGCCCTGCACGCCAGCGAACGGCGCATGGCACTGGCCATCGCCGGTAGCGGTACAGGCATCTGGGACCGCGACATCACCACCGGCGACATCCATTACTCCAGCAGTTGGAAGGCGCTGCTCGGCTATGCCGATCACGAAATCGGCAATCGCATCGAAGAGAGCTATACCCGCGTGCACCCGGCTGACCTCGACTATGTGCGCACGACCATTCAGGCGCATCTGGATCAGCGCACCGAAGCCTATGAAGTCGAGCACCGCCTGCGTTGCCGCGACGGCCAGTACAAGTGGGTGTGCAGCCGCGGCAAGGTGGTCGAGCGCGACATGCACGGCAAACCGCTGCGCATGATTGGCACCACCACCGACATCACCGCCATGCGTGGCCTGTCCGAGCAGGTACAGCAGACCGCGGCCCTGATGACCGACCTGACCAATGAAATCCCCGGCATGGTCTTCCAGTTCCGCCGGCAGGCCGACGGCACATCCGCCTTCACCTACGTCAGTGCCGGCGCGCAAGCCATCTGCGGTCTCAGTGCGATACAACTGATGCAGGATGCCGACGCGCTGACGACCATCGTCCACCCCGACGACCGCATGGCCTTTATCGACTCTCTGCAGCTATCGGCCGAGGAACTGACGGACTGGTATCTGGAGTTTCGCGTGCAGGTACCGGGGCGTGAAATCGCCTGGTGCCAGGGCGAAGCCTGCCCGCGCCGTGAAGAAGATGGCAGCGTGATCTGGCATGGTTTCATGACCGACGTCACCGAACGCAAGCAGATCGAAGCCGAGCTGCAAGCCTTCGCCACCACCGACTTTCTTACCCAGCTCGCCAACCGCCGGCACTTCATGCGTCAGCTTGAAGCCGAACTGGCGCGCCTGCAGCGCAGCCCCGAGCAGAGCGCGGCGATCCTGATGTTCGACCTGGACTACTTCAAGACCATCAACGACCGCTGGGGCCACAACGTCGGCGACCAGGCCCTGCGCCACTTCGCGGCGATTCTCTGCACCCAGCTGCGTAAGACCGACACCGCCGGGCGCCTGGGCGGCGAAGAGTTCGCTGTGGTGCTCAGCGAAGCGGATCTGCACCAGGCCATGCACTTCGCCACCCGCATCCAGAACGAACTGGCCAAGGCGCCGATCATGCACGCCGGGGAGCCAATCTTCCTCGCCGTCAGCGTCGGCATCTCTTCGCTCAACGCCAGCGATGCCAGCGTCGAGGCCGCCCTGTCACGCAGCGATATCGCCCTGTACTGCGCCAAGCGCGGTGGGCGCAATCGCATCGAGCATCACTGACGGGAGGCTGGCTCAGGCCGCCAGCAACGCCTGGCTGATAGCCTCGTTGAACGCAGGAATATCGTCGGGATTGCGTGAGGTGATCAGCGTCCAGTTCTGCCCTGGGCAAACCTGCACCTCGGCGTCTATCCAGCTCGCACCGGCATTGGCCAGATCCAGGCGCACGCTGGCATACGACGTCAGCACCTTGCCTGGCACCACGCCAGCATCGATCAGCAGCCAGGGGCCATGGCAGATCGCCGCGACCGTCTTGCCTGCATCACGAAACTCCTGCACCAGGCGCTGCGCGTCCTCATCCTGGCGCAGGTTGTCGGCGTTCACCGTACCGCCGGGGATCACCAGCAGATCGTAATCCGCCGCGCCCACTCCCTTGATCTGGGTGTCGGACTGCACGCTGACGTCCTTCTTGCTGTCCTGCAGCCAGGTTTCGGCCTCGCCGCCCTTGACGCTGGCGTGGGTGACGCTGGCGCCCTGATCTTTCAGCGCCTGCATCGGCTTGAGCAACTCGTCGCGCTCGATGCCCGTGTTGGCGGTGATGAACAGCACCTTCTTGCCTTGCAGATTCGAACTCATGATCGATACCTCCGCTGATGCGCCGCACGGCGCAGTGAGTGGTCGCGTTGGTGAACGCGACATGTATCAGGATTGAAAGGTGTAAGAGGCAGAAGTTCGACTTGATTGGCTGGCGATGGCTGCCATCAGGCTCGTTTGCGGCGGGTCACAGATTCGCCGAGGGCAACTGCAACCAGATCGAAAACACGCCCAGCACGCTCCAGAAAACGATGAACAGCCAGGGCGAGCGCAGGAAGAACAGCAGCGACTTGTAAGTGCTCTCCCGGCTGGCCTCCTTCTCGCTGAATAGTGGGGAGTCGTCATAGGCATGGCCGAACTCGGGATCGCTGCTCAGCAACTGCTCCTGCTTGTAGTGCCAGTGCTCGATGATCGTCGCGGAGGCCCTGATCCCCGGCCAGGCGTGCAGTGAACTGATAATGCCCAGCAGCGTGAACAGCGCCGGAACCACCAGGGTGAATAGCGCCCCCCAGTTTTCGTTCAGGTTGGCCATGGACGATGCATAGGCGATCACCAGAAACGACTGCGCCGTCAGATAGGAATTGGTGCGCCCGGCCAGCAGGCTGGTTTCGTACTGAATTTCCCGCCGATAGAAATCGAGCCGCTCCTTCGGCGTGCCGAAAATCATCAACTCCGCCTGCTGCTCGCTCTGCAGATCGTGTAATTCGGAGGTAATGATTCGGGCGCGTTTCATGGGCTGTGCTCGACTGTCAGTTGGGCCTGCCCGGCAGACGAGCAGCCACGTGGGGGCTGACGAGTTAGACTGCAGGCCCTCCAGTCATTCACTGTTTTTATCGGGCCGGCATGCCACGCGCGGCGCGTGACAGCCCAGCCGCCGCCATGGCGTACGCCACCTCAGAGCTGAACTGCCGCGCAGCGATATCGCTCTGTACTGCGCCAAGCGCGGCGGGCGCAATCGCATCGAGCATCATTGACGCGGGCAAGCTCAATAAACGTCAGAGACGCGCGTCACAGCCAACGCTCGCCGCGTAAAAGCGGCGGGCAGTTGCGCTGGACGCATAGCGCCATGCTGACTAACGTGGTTGCCCCATTCGAACCACCACAGGAAATCGTCATATGGACGTGCAATGCAATTCCCTTGAAGAGGTGCGCGAGCGCATCGACCAGATCGACCGCGCCATGGTCGACCTCATCGCTCAACGCGGCGCTTTCGTCGCTCAGGCGGCGCGCTTCAAGAAAGACAGTGCAGACGTTCGCGCCCCTGCGCGCGTCGAGCAAGTCATCGCCAAGGTGCGCGCACTGGCCGATGAGCGTGGCGCCTCGGCAGCGGTCGTGGAGCAGGTTTACCGCGCGATGATCGCCGCATTCATCGAGGAAGAACTGCGTACCCATGCCGCCTTGAACGCAGATGCCTGAACAGCGCCAGCGCGGACGCTGAGCCTAACGCTGGCTCAGCGTCGCCACCGATACGCCGGAGGCCACGAAGGTCATCCCGGCGCCCAGGTTCAACCCCTTCACCACCCGTGGCCGCGCCTGCAGATAGCGCGACAGCGAGGTGGCGAACACACCCATCAGCGCGAAGCCCACAGCCGTAAGCACCGCGAACCACAGGCCGTAAACCAGCATCTGCGTGCTCACCGAGCCGCGCTGCGGATCGACGAACTGCGGGATGAACGCCAGCACGAAAAAGCCCGGCTTGGGGTTGAGTGCGGCAGACAGAAAACCGGTGAGAAAGATGCTCGGCAGCGACTGGCGGGTGACGGAGCGAAAGCTGATCAGGTTGCGCGTGCGCAGCACCTTGATACCCAGCCAGAGCAGATACCCGGCGCCGATGCACTTGATCAGCCAGAAAGCCAACTCCGAGGTCTGCATCAGCAACGTCAGCCCCAGCGACGCCGCCAACACGTGAAACAGAATCCCGGTGCCCGACGCCATACCTGAAACGATGGCGGCCAGGCGCCCCTGGCCGAGCCCGCGCGCCACCGCCAGCAGATTGTCCGGGCCGGGAGCCAGCACCAGCAAAATGCAGGCGCCCGTATAAGCCAGCCAGGTATCGATAGGGAACATGCACACCTCCATGCCGAAATGAATGAGGGCTCCGCCCCCAGGGACGGCCGACACTAACGCAGCGTAATTGGCCGGGGCAAACCGTCGCGGCTGGAAATGCGACACAGCTGCCGAACGGCAAATACAGAGGGATGCCACTCGCTGCATATGAACGAAAGGCCTCTCTCTATAGCACGTGACGACTCAAATACAGGCCGCCAGCCTACAGCCGTAACTCCGAGCGCCTGGCCTGATACTCATCGCCAAGCGGCGAACACAGGCGCTGATGGACGCGGCTGAGCCCCCCCAGCTCTCGGCTATGGCGCTACCGCGCTTTGAATACTCGGTTCTCACGCCCTGTCACGGGATTGACCGTGTAGCTTGGGGAGGTGAGGACAAGTTTGTTAGGGGCTGCAATCGGCCGATTCTGTTGAAAAACTAAGTTCT
>NZ_PJLX01000014.1:0-143586 GCF_002843095.1 Pseudomonas sp. YY-1
TCGTCACCTCGGCGGTGACGGGGATGCCACTCACGGCAGTGATCCGCGCGGCGATGCCCTGGCTGATGCTGCTGCTGAGCTTCCTGATGATCATCACCTACATCCCGGCCGTGTCCATGGCTCTGCCGAACTGGCTGGGGATGAGCTGAGCAATTGTGTCTACCTCTGTGCCCGGCCTTGTGCCGGGTTTTTTATCTGCGCGCCTCGACGTATCCATGACGCTGTCGAATTGGCTCGCCATATGCCAGGCAGGGCTTCAAGACCATGGTCTTAGAGCGGTAAGACCATGGTCGAATGGCCTCACGAAGGGTCGGGAGATACAAAAGGCACCATACAAAAACAACTCCCCGTCGAGGTGATTTCATGAGTGCTGCGTCTCTTTACCCTGTGCGTCCCGAAGTGGCCGCGCGGACCCTCACTGACGAGGCCACCTACAAGGCCATGTACCAACAGTCCGTGGTCAACCCCGAGGGTTTCTGGCGCGAGCAGGGCAAGCGGATCGACTGGATCAAGCCTTACAACAAGGTCAAGCAGACCACCTTCGACGATCACCATGTCGACATCAAGTGGTTCGCCGATGGCACCCTGAACGTCTCCTACAACTGCCTCGACCGTCACCTGGAAGAGCGCGGTGACCAGATCGCGATCATCTGGGAAGGCGACGATCCTTCCGAGCACCGGGAAATCACCTACCGCGAACTGCACGAACAGGTGTGCAAGTTCGCCAACGCCCTGCGCGGCCAGGACGTTCACCGCGGCGACGTGGTGACCATCTACATGCCGATGATCCCGGAAGCCGTGGTGGCCATGCTGGCCTGTGCGCGCATCGGCGCAATCCATTCCGTGGTATTCGGCGGCTTCTCCCCCGAGGCGCTGGCCGGGCGCATCATCGATTGCCAGTCCAAGGTGGTGATCACCGCTGACGAAGGGCTGCGTGGCGGCAAGAAAGTACCGCTTAAAGCCAACGTCGACGACGCCCTGACCAACCCCGAGACCCGCAGCATCCAGAAGGTCATCGTGGTGCAGCGCACTGGCTCCGAGATCAAGTGGAACCAGCATCGCGACATCTGGTACGAAGACCTGATGAAGGTGGCTGGCAGCGTCTGTGCACCCAAGGAAATGGGCGCTGAAGAAGCCCTGTTCATCCTCTACACCTCCGGTTCTACCGGCAAGCCCAAGGGCGTGCTGCACACCACTGGCGGCTACCTGGTGTACGCCTCGCTGACTCATGAACGCGTGTTCGACTACCGTCCGGGCGAAGTCTTCTGGTGCACCGCCGATATCGGTTGGGTCACCGGTCACACCTACCTGGTCTACGGGCCGCTGGCCAACGGCGCCACCACCGTGATGTTCGAAGGCGTGCCGAACTATCCGGACGTTTCCCGCGTTGCCAAGATCGTCGACAAGCACAAGGTCAACATTCTCTACACCGCCCCGACCGCCATTCGCGCCATGATGGCCGAGGGCAAGGCCGCGGTCGAAGGCGCCGATGGTTCCAGTCTGCGCCTGCTCGGTTCGGTCGGCGAGCCGATCAACCCGGAAGCCTGGCAGTGGTACTACGAGAACGTCGGTCAGAGCCGTTGCCCGATCGTCGACACCTGGTGGCAGACCGAAACCGGCGCCTGCCTGATGACCCCGCTGCCGGGTGCCCATGGCCTCAAACCGGGCTCCGCCGCACGTCCGTTCTTCGGCGTACAGCCGGCGCTGGTGGATAACCTGGGCAACATCATCGAAGGCGCTGCCGAAGGCAACCTGGTGATCATCGATTCCTGGCCGGGCCAGGCGCGCACCTTGTACGGCGACCATGACCGCTTCGTCGACACCTACTTCAAGACCTTCCGTGGCATGTACTTCACTGGTGACGGTGCGCGGCGCGACGAAGACGGCTACTGGTGGATCACCGGCCGTGTCGACGACGTACTCAACGTCTCCGGCCACCGCATGGGTACCGCCGAAGTGGAAAGCGCCATGGTCGCCCACCCGAAAGTGGCCGAGGCCGCGGTGGTCGGTGTACCGCACGACATCAAAGGGCAGGGCATCTACGTCTACGTCACCCTCAATGCGGGCGAAGAAGCATCGGAACAACTGCGTCAGGAACTGCGCAACTGGGTGCGCAAGGAGATCGGTCCGATCGCCACGCCGGACGTGATTCAGTGGGCTCCGGGCTTGCCGAAGACCCGCTCGGGCAAGATCATGCGCCGTATCCTGCGCAAGATCGCCACCGCCGAATACGATTCCCTCGGCGACATCTCCACGCTGGCCGATCCTGGCGTGGTGCAGCACCTCATCGATACGCACAAGCAGATGCAAGCCGCCTGCGCCTGATCGGCAACGGCAACTAAAAAAACCGCCCGGCCAAAAGCCCGGCGGTTTTTTTGTTTGTGTACATGTTCGAAGTCTCATTCATGTCGGTCGCCGGGTTGGCTTTTGTAGGCGCGGATTTATCCGCGAATCCGTCGGCCAACACGATGCCGCAATTTCTGCTCAGGCCTGGTGGATAAAACAAAAACCGGGGCAAGCCCGCAAAGGCTTGCCCCGGTTCCGGGTGTTGCCGAGGAGGGATTAGAGTGCGCCGAATACCTTCTTCGCCAGGCTGGTAGCGGCGCCGGCCGGGTTCTGGCGGATGCTGGCTTCCTGCTTGGCAATCATCTCGAACAGACCGTCCAGCGCTTGCTCGGTCACGTAGCTTTCCACCGTGCTGTTCTTGGCATCGCCCACGCCGAAGCTGGCGGCCTGACCAGCGAAGGCGTTGTACTGCTGAGCCAGGCCGACCTGGTCGGTGGCTTGCTTGACGATGGGCAGGAACTTGGCGCGGATTTGCTCGCGGCTACTCTTGTTCAGGTACTGGGTGGCCGAGTCCTGCGGGCCACTGAGAATCGACTTGGCGTCGGCCACGGTCATCTTCTTCACCGCGTCGAGCAACAGCGCCTGAGCCTGCGGCACGGCGGCTTCGGCGGCCTTGTTCATGCTCGCTTCGAGCTGATCGACCTGCGCGCCCATGCCCATCATCTTCATGGTCTTGGCGGCTTTACCGAGTTTGCCGGGCAGCTCGATACGCACGTCCGGGTTGTTGCTGAAACCGCCGGGCGCGCCCAGCTGCTTGACGGCTACCTGGGCGCCCTGGATCAGCGCGTCTTTCAGGCCGCCGCTGGCGTCCTGCTGGCTCAGGTCGGAGAGGGACAGCGCGAAGACGTTAGCCGAGAGCAGCAGGCCAGCGGCAAGAGTAGTGAGGCGCAGCATGATGATGATCCTTGCATCGGGGGAAATGCTGTGAGCTTAACGGAGTCTGCAGCGTAGGCAAGCCAACCGATAGGCGTGGATGGGCAGCGCGCGCGGCTATGGCTATGATCAGCGCCATGAATTCACCGCTTCCCCTCAGAAATCCCTGCCCGCCGGCTGCTTGTGACTGCCAGCGCGATGAGTTGTTGGGCGTGCCGGGCGCCGACACGCGCGTGCTGTTGCTGACGCGTAACGAAGAGCAGCGCTTGCTCGAACGCCTGGAAAACCTGCAGAGCTTGGAAGACCTGCAGCGCATGCAGCAACGCATGCTCGAACAGCTGGGCATTCGCCTGCACATCGAACCGAGTCACGGCGAGGTTCGCAGCATGCGCGGTATCAATATGCACTTCGATGCTCGTCCAGGGCTGTGCCGCAAGACGCGGCAGAGCATTCCGGCGGCGATTCGCCGGGCCATGGAGAAAAGACCGGAAATCGCCTGGCGTCTGCTCGATGCCAACGATCTGCTGGGCGCTGGCTAGGTCAAATACGTATTGATCGAAAACGACAACGCCACGCATAAGCGTGGCGTTGTCGTTTGTGGCGGGTGAGCAGGCTAGCGCTGCCAGCCGCCACCCAGCGCCCGGAACAGATCGGCCAGCGCCAGTTGGCGGTCGGTGCTGATCTGGATCAGCGTGGTCTGGTCGTTGAAGCTGCTGCGTTGCGCATCCAGGTAGCGCAGATGGTCATCCACACCGCCTCTGTAGCGGGCTTCAGCCAGGGCTTCGGCCGCTCGGCTGGATTCGGCCAGGGCACGCCGCGCAGTTTCTTCGCGGCGCAGTGTGTCGGTGGCGGCAAGGGCGTCGGCAACTTCGCGGAAGGCGGTCTGGATGGTGCCTTCGTAGTTGGCCACGGCGGCGTCCTGGCGGACTTCGGCGAGATCCAGATTGGCGCGGTTGCGACCTCCAGCGAAGATCGGCAGCGACAGCGTCGGGGCGAAGCTCCAGGCCCGCGAGCCGCCCTCGAAAAGTCCGGACAGCTCGGTGCTGGAACTGCCCACCGAGCCGGTCAGGGTGATACGCGGAAAGAACGCCGCACGGGCCGCACCGATATCGGCATTGCGCGCCTTGAGGCGGTGCTCACTGGCAAGAATGTCGGGGCGGCGCTCGATCAGTTCCGAGCTGGTGCCAGGGGCGATGTCTTGCAGCACCATCAGCTCGTCGCGTGGGGTCGACGGCAAGAATTGCCCGGCGTCTGGCGTGCCGAGCAGCAGCGCCAGGGCGTTGTCCGCCTGGCGCAGCTGGCGTTCGGTGCTTTCCCGTTCGGCCTTGGCCTGCTCGGCGAGGCCGACCGCTTCCTGGTAATCCAGGGCGGTGGCGGCGCCAACTTCACGGCGTTTGCTGACCAACTCCAGCGATGCCAGGCGGCTTTCCAGGGTCTGCTCCACCAGCACTTGGCGGCGTAGCGCGCCATCGCGGGTCAGGTAGGCCTGGATCACTTCGGCGATCAGGCTGATCTGCGTGGCGCGGGTCGCTTCCTCTGTAGCCAGATAGGTTTCCAGGGCGGCCTCGGACAGGTTGCGCACGCGGCCGAACAGGTCGACCTCGTACTCGGCCAGACCCAGACCGACCTGGTAGACGCTGGCGACCTCCGAACGGCCGGTCTGCGACTGATCGGCCGGCACGCGCTGGCGGTTGCCCTTGGCATTGGCGTTGATCGACGGCAGACGGTCGGCACGCTGGATGCGGTACTGCGCACGCGCCGCCTCGATGTCCAGCAGGGCCTGACGCAGGCTGCGGTTGTTGTTCAGCGCGGTATCCACCGCGCGGCGCAGGTCGGCATCGACGATGAAGGTCTGCCAGTCCAGCGCTTGCGCATTGGTGCCATTGGCATTGGCCACCTGCCAGTCTGCCGCCACCGGCGCAGCCGGGCGCTCGTAGGTCGGCGCCAGCGAGCAGCCGCCGAGGGCGATGGCCAGGGTCAGCAGAGCGGGGCGGAGTATGAAGTGACTAGTCATCGCATTACTCCGCTTTGTGCAGGGGATGGTTGTCGGTTTGCTGAGGTTTGGCACGCATCAGCGACAGCACCCAGACGAAGAAGATCGGCACGAAAATCACCCCGAGAAGCGTCGCGCTGAACATGCCGCCCAGCACACCGGTACCGATGGCGCGCTGGCTGGCGGCGCCGGCGCCGGACGCGATCACCAGTGGCACCACGCCGAGCATGAAGGCCATGGAGGTCATCAGGATCGGGCGGAAACGCATGCGCGCTGCCTCGATGGCGGCGTCACGCAGCGAGTAGCCGTCTTCCCACAAGTCCTTGGCGAACTCGACGATCAGGATGGCGTTCTTCGCTGCCAGACCGATCACGGTGATCAGGCCGACCTTGAAGTACACGTCGTTGGGCAGGCCGACGGCGGTCACTGCCAGCACCGCGCCGAGTGCACCGACCGGCACGATCAGCATCACCGCCAGCGGAATCGCCCAGCTCTCGTAGAGTGCGACCAGCAACAGGAACACCACCACGATGGCCAGCGCGAACAGCATCACCGCCTGGCCGCTGGCAACCCGCTCCTGATAGGACAGCCCGGTCCATTCGTAGCCGATACCTTCCGGCAACTCAGCAGCGATGCGCTCCAGTTCGGCCATGGCGTCACCGGTGCTGACTCCGGGGGCGGCGTCGCCGGAGATGCGGATCGACGGGTAGCCGTTGTAGCGGGCGATCTGTACCGGGCCTTGTTCCCACTGGGTGGTGACGAAGGCGCTCAGTGGCACCAGGCTGCCGCTATCGTTGGGCACATGCAGCTTGAGCACGCTTTCCGGGGTCATTCGCGCGGCCTGTTCGGCCTGCACGACGACCCGCTGCTGGCGACCCGCGTTGGCGAAGTCGTTGATCACCGCAGAGCCGAAGGCGGTGGACAGCGCGGTGCTGATCGAGTCGAAGGCGACGCCCTGGCTACGCGCTTTCTCGCGGTCGATGACCAGGCGCAATTGTGGCGCTTCGGCCAGGCCCTCCATCATGCCGTAGAGGAACAGCGGGTTGCCGTTGACCTCGCCGAGCAGTTGGTCGCGGGCGGCGAGCAGCGCTTCACGGCCCAGGCTGCCGCGGTCCTGCAGGCGCAGCGAGAAGCCGCCGGAATTACCCAGGCCTTCGATAGGCGGAGGCGGCACGGCCATCATCGCGCCGTCATCGAGGTTGGCGAAGTGAGCGTTGACCGCCTCGGTTTCCGCCTGCACGGATTGCGAGCTATCGCGCTCGGACCAGTCCTTGAGCAGAGGGAAGGCAATGGCGGCGTTTTCGCCCATGCCCGAGAAGCTGAAGCCCATCACCAGGAAGGAGGTGGCTACCGCTTCGCGAGACGCGAGGAAGGCTTCCAGCTCTTCACCTGCTGCTGACGTGCGTTCGCGGGTGGCACCTGGAGGCAGTTGGATATCGACGATCATGTAGCCCTGGTCTTCCACCGGCACGAAGGATTCCGGCAGGCGCAGGTAGAAGAACCCCATCAGCACGACGATGCCGATATAGATGAACATGAAGCGCCCTGCGCGCGGCACCAGGGTCTTGTTCAACGCGGTGTAGCGGCCAGTCAGTCGGGTGAACTGGCGATTGAACCAGCCAAAAAAGCCGGTTTTTTCATGGTGACCCTGCGGGATCGGCTTGAGCAGGGTGGCGCACAAGGCCGGGGTGAAGGTCAGTGCCAGGAAGCCGGAGAACAGGATCGATACCGCCAGCGACAGTGAGAACTGTTGGTAGATCACCCCGACCGAGCCGGCCATGAACGCCAATGGCAGAAACACCGCCGACAGCACCAGGGTAATACCGATGATTGCCCCGGATACCTGGCCCATCGCCTTGATGGTCGCCGGTAATGGTGCCAGACCTTCTTCGGCCATGATCCGCTCGACGTTCTCCACCACCACGATGGCGTCGTCGACCAGAATGCCGATGGCCAGCACCATGCCGAACATGGTCATCATGTTCACCGAGAAGCCCAGCAGGTACATGAAGGTCAGCGTGCCGAGCAGGCACACCGGCACCACGATGGTGGGAATCAGCGTGTAGCGCAGGTTCTGCAGGAACAGGAACATCACCAGGAACACCAGCAACATGGCTTCGGCCAGGGTGGTGATGACTTTCTGGATGGCCACGTCGACGAAGCGTGAGGTGTCGTAAGGCACCGAAAATTCGACGTTGTCCGGGAAGTTCGCGGACAGCTCGGTCAGACGCTCTTTGACGAGCTTGGCGGTCTGGATGGCGTTGGCGCCAGGCGCCAGCTGCACGGCGGCGGCGACGGAAGGCTTGCCATCCTGGCGCGAGCCGAAGTTGTAATCCTGGCGGCCGACTTCGATGCGTGCGACGTCGCCCAGGGTCAGTTGCGAACCGTCCTGGTTGGCGCGCAGCACGATGGCGGCGAACTCCTCCGGGTTGTCCAGCGTGCCCTTGACGGTCAGTGTGGCGGTCAGCTCCTGTTCGCTTGAGCCTGGTGTGCTGCCGAAGGCGCCGGCCGGCACCTGGACGTTCTGGGTACGGATCGCTTGATTGACGTCGTCGATGGACAGGCCGTAACCGACCAGTTTCTGTGGGTCGATCCACACGCGCATGGCGGCTTCGGAGTCGAAGAATTGCAGCTTGCCGACGCCGGGCAGGCGGCGAATCTCGTTGTTGACGTTACGCACGGCGTAGTCCGCCAACGCCGTGGTGTTGGCGTTCTTGTCGCCGTCCTTGTAACGCAGCGAGTAGACCAGCAGGAAGCCGGCGGTGGCCTGCTCGGTCTGAATGCCCAGGGTGAGTACCGCCTGCGGCATGCGTGACTCGGCCTTCTTCAGGCGGTTCTGCACGTCGACCTGGGCCAGATCCGGGTCGGTACCGGGCTGGAAGGTCACGGTAATTTCGGCGATGCCGTTGGCGTTGCTGGTCGACTCGAAGTACAGCATGTTCTTCGCGCCGTTGAGCTCGTCCTCGATGACGCTGGTCACCGAATCGGTCAGTACCTGAGCCGACGCGCCGGGGTAGGTGGCGGTGACGGTGATTTGCGGTGGCGCCACGTTGGGGTACTGGGCCACCGGCAGAAACGGGATGGCCAACAAACCTGCCATCGAGATGAACAGCGCGACCACCCAGGCAAAGCGCGGGCGTTTGATGAAAAACTGGGGCGTCATGTCATGGACTCCGGCTTATTGCGCCTTGGGTTGGCTGGCGGCGTCGGACGCTGGCGCGCCTTCTTCGCGGGGCACCACCTTGGCACCGGGGCGGATCGCCGACAACGAGCTGACGATGACCTTGTCACCCGGCTTGAGGCCTTCACTGATCTGCCAGCGCGAACCCTGCATGGCGCCAGTGGCGACCGGGCGTGACTCGACGGTGTCGTCAGCGCCCAGCAACATCACGCTTGCCTGGCCATCGGCAGAGCGTTGAACGGCGCGTTGCGGCACCAGAATGGCGTTTTGATCGAGGCCTTGCGGGGTGCGCACACGTACGTACATGCCGGGCAGCAGCACGCCTTGCGGGTTGTCGAAACGCCCGCGCAGAGCGATCTGGCCGGTGCTGCGATCCACCGAGATATCGGTGAACAGCAGGGTGCCTTTGCTCTCGATATCGGTGCCGTCTACGCGCAGCGACAGCTGCTGGTCGGCGGCACCGGAGACCTTGCCATCGGCGATGGCTGCACGCAGGCGCAGGGCATCGGCGGCTGGCTGGGTGAAGTCGGCATACACCGGGTCGAGCTGCTGAATGCGCGCAAGCAGGGTGGCTTCACCCTGGCCGACCAGTGCGCCTTCGGTCACCTGGGCACGGCCAATGCGCCCGGCAATCGGCGCGCGGACTTCGGCGTAACCCAGATCAAGGCGTGCCGTTTCAACGCTGGCTTGTGCCGAGCGCTTGTCGGCCTGCGCGCTTTGCAGGGCGGCCTTGGCTACATCGAAGTCCTGCTTGCTGACGGCATCGATCTTCACCAGCGGCTCGTAGCGCTTGACCGTGGCCTGAGCCTGGAACAGCTGCGCCTCGGCGCGCGCCAGTTCGCCCTGGGCACGGGACAGGGCGGCCTTGAACGGCGCCGGGTCGATCTGGAACAGCAGGTCGCCGGCCTTGACGTCGCTCCCTTCCTCGAAGGTGCGCTTGAGCACGATGCCGGCGACCCGGGCGCGTACTTCAGCGGTGCGCACCGGTTCGATACGGCCTGGCAGTTCGGCGATCACGGTGAACGGCTCGGGCTTGACGGTCAGTACGTCGACTTCGCGTGGCGGCGCCTCGCCCCAGCCTTGCTCGCCTTTGTCGCAGCCGGCCAGGCCGATTGCCGCCAGCAGAGTGACCACTGAAAAAACGTAACGTCCGCGAATTCTGCTCATGCCTGTCACCTGGATTGAGATTCATGTTCCCTGAAAGGCGCGAATGATCGTACTTTGGCTTAAATGAGTCAATATTGACTCATATGGGTCTTCTGTGAGCAAAATTGTAAGTCCCCGTTGAGTCTGGGGACTTTTTCTGCACAATGCGCGCTGCTCAAGCTGGAGGCCTTCGATGTCCAATGATGAAAAGCTGCTCAAGGCCCTGGCTGTTGCCATCGTCGATCGCCCGCGGGCGACGCTGAAAGACCTGGCCGAAGCTGCGGGCGTCAGCAAGGCCACCTTGCATCGTTTCTGTGGCACGCGTGACAGCCTGGTCGAGCGCCTGATGAATCACAGCCAGGCAGCGCTCAATCAGGTGATCGAAGACGCCGACCTGCAGGTTGCCGATGTGGCGCCTGCATTGCGTGACCTGATCGAGAATCACCTCAGACACCGCGAATTGCTGGTGTTCATGATCTTCCAGTACCGCCCGGACAGCCTCGATCCGGACCAGGATGGGGCGCGCTGGGTCGCCTACACCGATGCATTGGACAGCTTCTTCCTGCGTGGCCAGCAGGAGGGGTACTTCCGCATCGACATCACCGCCGAGCTGCTGACCGAACTGTTCGTATCGCTTGTCTATGGCATGGTCGATGCCGAGCGCCGTGGCCGCGCCGCCAGTGCGCGTTCGCTGGCGGTGCTGGAGCAGTTCTTTCTCAAGGGTGCCGGGCAGCAACGGCCCTGATGCTCAAGCCTGTTACCACGGCAGGGGCTGGCCGTCGTAGGCGTGAAAGCTGCCGCTGTGCTCGGGCCCTAATGCATCGATCACCCTTAGCATTTCCGCTGCTGCCTGTTCGGCCGGTCGTGCGGCTGTGGCGCCGCGAAAGAGCTGTGACAAGGGCGAAATCACTGTGCCGGGATGCAGGCTGAGCAGTCGTGCTTTGGGCTTGCTGCGTGCCAGCTCGATGGCGGCTGTCTTGATCAGCATGTTCAGCGCCGCCTTGGACGCACGGTAGGCGTACCAACCACCGAGACGGTTGTCGCCGATGCTGCCGACCTTGGCCGAGAGCATGGCCATGGCGCCCTGTTTGTCGAGCAGCGGCAGGAAGTGGCGCAGCACCAGCGCCGGTCCCAATGCGTTGACCTGGAACACGGCCTGCAAGGCATCGGCTTCGATGGCGGCCAGGCTTTTCTCCGGTGCGATACCGTCGCGATGGAGCAATCCGGCGCAGTGCAGAATCAGTTGGTAAGGCCCTTCGTCGGCCAGTGCCGCGGCAGCTTCGGCAATGCTGGCCGGCGCCTCAAGATCGAGCGCCGGCGCGCTGCTGCGGCTCAGCGCGCGCACGCTGGCGCAGTTGGGGTCGGCACGCAGCGCCTGGCAGAAAGCCTGGCCAAGGCTGCCGCTGGCGCCAATCACCAGCGTCTTGTAGCCGCTACCGAGGCTGTGCAGGGTCATGGTGTGGCAGCGCCCCGGCGGAAGAACAGCGTGACCTGGCCCAGCTCGATGCCGAACTTGCTCATGGCCGAGCGGTTGATCAGGGTGTCGTCATCCATCAGGTACATCCAGTCGTCGAAGTAGACGACGTAGGTGCTGTCATCCACCGGCAGGTTGAGGTGATAACGCCAGCGCAGAGCATTGCCAGCCACTTCACCGATGGCTTCGCCGACCACGTCGTCGGCGGTGCCGATCCAGCGTCCTTCACCGTCCGGGGTCAGGGTCCAGACCCGGCGCTGGCGGGTGCCGTCGCTGTACAGAAAGCGCTCGTCGAGAATCAGTTTTTCGCCGTCGCGGCGACTCTGGATGTCTACGTGGAAGCGCTTGATCACCTCACCGGAGCGATCCTGGAACATGCCCCAGGCCTGCACCGGCCCGGAGAAGTAAGTGGGCAGATCCAGCACGGGTTTCTCGTTGGCGTAACGCTCGACCGGGACCTGGCCGCAGCTGATCAGCAGCAGAGTGCTCAGCACGATCAATAGGGCTTTCATGTAGTACCTCATGGGTTAAGGCCAAGCAGGGCGGCACGCAGTTTCGGGCTGCGGGTCTGCGGGTCGAGCCAGATGGAGAAGAAGGCACGGGCGAACTCCGGGTCGTCGATCACGTGTTGCAGCTTGCCATCGACATAGAAACGGCAGCCCTCGCCGGGCAGGAATACGCCGGTGATGCGCGTGCCATCCTTCACGTCGACGAAAGCCTGGCTCATCTGTTTCGTCCAGACGCTCTGCTGTTCGCTGTCGAGGGGCTCGCCGTTGATCCGGCGAATTTCGTCGAGGCTGGTATCGACCAGGGTTTCCCGGCTGATGGTGCGCCGGTAGGTTAGCTCCAGAGCGAAGGGCTGGGAGAAATCCACGCGCTGCACTGGGCTCCAAAGTTTGGCGTTGTAGACCGAGAAACCGAACCAGCTGAAGTCGCCGCTGCCCACCAGACTGGCCTGCGGTAGTTGTTCACGCCAGCCGTCCTGGGTGGTGGCCTGCACTGGCTGGCCGAGCAGCAGCAAAAACAGCAATACGGCAGGGGGCAGAGGTCGAATCAGGGTGGCCATGGTCGTTGCCTCTGAGGCGGCTGACGGGGGCCGCGTCCAGCCGTTGATTAGGCGCCCGGCGGCGACGGGCGTTGAGTAAAAAAATCCGGCAACCAAAAAAAGGGGAGAGAGTGTTGCCGGATTGCGCAGCTTGTTTGGGCTGTCGTCGGTCGTGGCAAGCAGGCCTGGAGCAAGGTGTGCAAGCGTTGTACGAGCCCTGTTTGAATTTAATATATGTACAAAAAATAAAGTTGTACAGCTTTTGTATAGATGTGGAGCGCAAAGGTCGGCCCTACCGTTCATATGAGCGGCGCGTCTGGCGCGGCGGTAGATGGGGCAATAGCAGCGCACAGGGGCGTTGTAGGCGGTGGGAGGGGTATCACCATGGCGGAGGCCGATGGACTTGATGGCCGAACGCTTGGCCAGTGAGGCGCACTGGCAGCATTAAAAGCATCTGGGAAACTTGCATTCGGCCAGGCAGCTTCAAGAATGAAGTGATCGAATCAGGATTTCATCATGCCATCACTCTCCAGCTTCGGCAGACGCGTTCGCAAACTCTGGCATGGTGCAGACCTGGCTCTGGTCGGCCAGCGCCGCGAGCGCCGGATGCGCATGCTGTCGAGCGTGGTGATGATCGTGATGGGCCTGCTCTGGGGGCTGTTCTTTTCCTCTCGCGGCTACTGGGCCATCGTCATCATGGATGTGGCTATCGTCTGCAGCGGTGTGGCGGTTTTCGCGCTGACCCTGCGCAACCAGGCGCGCAGCGCCAACCTGATTCTGTTCGGTGCGCTGATCCTTATCGTCGTCGCCTCGACCCTGCTGCTCGACCCGCCGACGCTCACGGCGCCGCGTGCGACTCATCTCTATCTGCTGCCGGTGGCCGTCGGTGCGTTGATGGCCTTCCGCGATGAGCCCTTGTGGCTGCGTTACGGCATGTGCCTGTTTTGCCTGCTGCTGTTCGTTGCGCTGGCCGCGTCCAACTGGCGGCCCACCGATCTTTATGCACTGCCGGACGATGTGCGCATCGTCGGCTCCTGGGTGCAGGGCGTTGCCGCCATGGCGCTGTTTTTCTTGCTCCTGCACATCCTGCAAAGCGATACCGCCGAGCGCTCGGAGCTGGATCGTGACTTGCGCGCGGCCGTGCGTGAACGGCAGTTCGTGTTGTATTACCAACCGCAGCTCAATGACGCCAACCGGGTGATCGGTGCCGAATTGCTGATTCGCTGGCAGCACCCGCAGCGTGGTTTGTTGGCGCCCGGTGAGTTCATCGACCACGCCGAGAACACCGGGTTGATCATCCCCATTGGCCAGTGGGTGCTGGAGCAAACGGCCGCGCGCTTGCGGCAATGGAAGGATGACCCGCTCTTTGGCGATGTGGGGCTGGCGGTGAACATCAGTCAGAAGCAATTCTCGCAGAGCAGTTTCGTCGCCGAAATCCTCGGCCTGATCGAGCGTCACGGTATCGATGCCCAGCGCCTGGAGCTGGAGCTGACCGAGACGCTGATCGTCCGCGACATGGAGGACCTTACGCGCAAGATGGCGGCGCTGGTCGAGCAGGGCGTGCGCTTCTCGCTGGATGACTTTGGTACCGGTTTTTCTTCCCTCAGCCACCTCAAGCGTCTGCCGCTGAGCAAACTGAAAATAGACCGGTCGTTCATCTGCGACGTGCTCACCGATGCCAACAGCGAAACCATCGTGCGTACGGTGATCGCCCTGGGGCAGAGCATGGGCATGACGGTGATCGCCGAGGGCGTGGAAACCGAGGCGCAGCGGCGGTTTCTGGCTGATAACGGCTGCAGCCAGTTCCAGGGCTACCTGCTTGGCGGGCCGATGCCGTTGGCGGACTTCTGCTCCTTCGTGCAGCGCCACAACGCCTGAGAACCTGTTCACGATCTGCTGCGCGTCGGCCCTGCTGCGTTGAAACCACGCTCAAAATGCTCATTTACAACTCGTAAAGTCGAACGCGACTCCGAGCGTTTTTCGCCTGGTTTCGCCTTGCCTGGCTCTAGCTCGCGAGATCGTGAACAGGTTCTGAGACGACGATCCGTCCATCTACCATCTCCTGCTGCGAGTGAACTCGAAGCAAGTGGCCAATGTCTGTCTGCTGTCGGCCCGTACCGGCAGGAATTGATGGCTATTGGCCGTTAGTGTGGCGTCTACGTCGCGGATTCTGCCTGGATCGTGCTTGAGCATATGCTCGTGCGTGTGGCCGGCATCGTTCATCCCGTTCGCCGGGTTCGTCTGACTGCCATGTGAAGATCGCCCCATGTTTTTATCTCGTCATGCTCCACTCCAACCCCGCATTCTCGGTGCCTGCCTGCTACTCGGTGGCCTGCTCGGCGGCGTGCAGCCGTCACTGGCGGAAGAGGCCGCCAGTAACCAGCGCTGGGTCAGCGACAGCCTGAATACCTATGTACGCAGTGGCCCTACCGATGGCTACCGTATCGTCGGCACGCTGGTTTCCGGGGAAAAAGTGGAGCTGCTGCGCACTCAGGGCGACTACAGCCAGGTGCGTAGCGCAAGCGGCAACAGCGTCTGGATCCCCAGCCGCGACCTGCAATCGGTGCCAGGCCAGACCGAACGTCTGCCGCAACTGGAACAGAAAGTCGCCGACCTCAGCGCTGAGCTCAAAGGCATCGACGATGCCTGGAAGGCTCGCGTGCAAGGCATGCAGGAAACCCTCGACACGCGCAAGAACCTGATCGACGAGCTGCAGGCCGCCCGCGGCGCGCTGGACGCCGAGCTGACCACCACCCGTTCGCAGCTGCGCGATGCCCAGGCGCAACTGGGTGAGGAGCAGCAGCAGGTGCTGATGCGCTACATGGCCTATGGCGGCAGCATCGCCGGCGCCGGGCTGCTGCTCGGGCTGATTTTGCCGACCATGCTGCGGGTCAAGCGCAAGCGTAATGATCAGTGGGTCTGAGCGCCCTCAGAACTCCTGCTGTCCCTGATGCTCGCAGCTCCCGCTGCACGTACCGGGGCAGGCGCAGCCGCGGGTGCTGCGCCCGGTATCGCGCTCGATCCGTCGGGCCACTTCGGGATCGTCGGCAAACGGCAGCATGGTGGCTTCGTTGAGGTCACGCTGGCTGCCGCGCCCGAGGCTCAGTTGCACGCCGAGGAAGAACACCGCCAGGGCGATCATCCACCAGGCTTCAGCTAGCATGAGCGGCCTCTGCGGCATCGTGCGACTCGGTGGCCGGGCGACGCAGCGTCAGCCAGGTGTTGAGCGCCATCAGCAGCATGCCGGCGAGGAAGCACAGACCGCCGACCAGGCGTACCACGAAGCCGGGGTGACTGGCCTCCAGCGCCTCGACGAAGGAGTAGGTGAGGGTGCCGTCCTCGTTCACCGCGCGCCACATCAGGCCCTGGGTGATGCCGTTTACCCACATCGAGGCGATGTACAGAACGGTGCCGATGGTCGCCAGCCAGAAGTGCGCGTTGATCATGCCGGTGCTGTACATGCTGTCGCGAGCGAAGACTTTCGGGATCAGGTGATAGAGCGAGCCGAAGGTGATCATCGCCACCCAGCCGAGGGCGCCGGCATGCACGTGGCCGATGGTCCAGTCGGTGTAGTGGGACAGTGCGTTGACCGTCTTGATCGCCATCATCGGGCCTTCGAAGGTGCTCATGCCGTAGAACGCCAGGGACACCACTAGAAAGCGCAGGATCGGGTCGGTGCGCAGCAGGTGCCAGGCACCGGACAGCGTCATCATGCCGTTGACCATGCCGCCCCAGCTTGGCGCTAGGAGGATGATCGACATCACCATACCCAGGCTCTGCGCCCAGTCCGGCAAGGCGGTGTAGTGCAGGTGGTGCGGGCCAGCCCAGATGTACAGGGTGATCAGCGCCCAGAAGTGGACGATCGACAGGCGGTAGGAATACACCGGCCGGTTCACCTGCTTGGGCACGAAGTAATACATCATCCCCAGGAAACCGGTGGTGAGGAAGAAGCCCACCGCGTTGTGCCCATACCACCACTGCACCATGGCATCGGTGGCACCGGAGTAGATCGAGTAGGACTTGAACCAGCTCACCGGCACCGACAGGTGGTTGACGATGTGCAGCATGGCGATGACCACGATGAAGGCGCCGAAGAACCAGTTGCCGACGTAGATGTGGCGGGTCTTGCGCTGCGTCAGGGTGGTGAAGAAGACGATGCCGTAGGCGACCCAGACGATGGCCATCCACACCGCGCCGGTGAATTCGATCTCGGCGTATTCCTTGGTGGTGGTCAGGCCCATGGGCAGGGTCACCAGCATGATCAGGATGGTCGCCTGCCAGCCCCAGAAGGTGAAGGCGGCCAGCTTGTCGGAAAACAGTCGTGTCTGGCAGGTACGCTGCACGGCGTAGTAGCTGGCGGCGAACTGCGCGCTGCCGGCGAAGCCGAAGATCACCAGGCTGGTATGCAGTGGGCGCAGGCGGCCGAAGCTCAGCCAGGGTGTGTCGAAATTGAGCTCCGGCCAGACCAGTTGGGCGGCGATGAACACGCCGTTGCACATGCCCACCACGCCCCAGAAGAGGGTCATGATGGTGACTTGGCGAACGACCTTGTAGTTGTAGGCCGGGTGGGGAGCAGCAGATTGCATCGCGGTAACCTTCCATACAGTAATGCGGGCGCAGCCGCGCGAATGGCGAAACTGTAGGGAGGCTGGGGAAAACAAAACCGACTCAGAAACTGCTGTCTGATGCGTATCAGATGGAGCGGCAGGTGACGCGCGCCACGTTCGGCGCGCGCTTGCAGGGCTCAGGCCTGGGCGGTCAGGTGGCGAGCAATGCCCTTCTTCAACGGCAGCAGACCCTGCGCCACACGCAGGCCGGCGCCGCGCAGCAGACGGGCGGGCAGGTGGTCGTTGGTGTACAGCTCCACCAGCAGGTTGGTGGCCTGGTACAGCGGCCAGGTAGCCAGACGTAGCTGGCGTTCGTAGCGGGTCAGCGCCGACGTTGAGCCGATGTCCTGGCGTTTGCGATGGGCGGCCAGTAGCGCCTCGCTGAGCAGCTGCACGCCAATCAGACCGAAGTTGAAGCCATGCGCGGTGACTGGGTGCATGCCCACGGCGGCATCGCCGAGCAGGGCGCAGCGATTGCCGACCATGCGCCGCGCATAGGCGCCCACCAGCGGGTAAACGTGGCGGCTGCTGAGAAGTTGCATGGCGCCCAGGCGGCGGTCGAAGCGTTGCTCCATCTCGCGGGCAAAGGTGGCTTCGTCCAGCTTCTGCAGACGTTCGATCTCGCGCGGCGGCAAGGTCAGCACCAGGGACGATTGCTGGCCATTGAGCGGCAGCAGGGCCAGGGTCTGGCCGTAGCCGAACCATTCCCAGGCCACCTGCTGGTGATCCTGTTCATGCTGCATGCGGCACACCAGCATGCTCTTGCCGAAGTCCTTGAGTTGCGCGCCGATGCCGAGTTGGCGACGGGTGTCGGAGAAACGGCTATCGGCGGCGACCAGCAAGCGCGGTTGTAGCACCTGGTCGTCCTGCAGCACCAGCTTCACTTCATGCTCGCCTTGTTGGATGGCACGCACGCTGGTGTCGCACAGCAGTTGTACATCGGCGCAGTCGCTCACGGCTTGATAGGCAGCGCTGCGAATGGCCTGGTTTGCCACCAGATGGCCGAGGCGCTCGGCGCCGGCTTGCTCGGCGCGGATCTTCAGGGCGAACAGCGAGGGGCCGTTGAATACCTGGGCATCACGCAGCACGGCAACGTCTTCGCTGGGCAGGCGTGCCCACAGGCCGAGGCGTTCGAGCAGCGCCTGCGAGCCATGGGTGAGGGCGATTTCGCGGCCATCGAAGGTCGGTTCGGCCAGGGCCTGCTCGGCCTGGCGTTCCAGTACCACGATGGACAGGCCATGCCCGGACAGGGCGCGTGCCAGGCACAGGCCCGCCGGGCCGGCGCCGACGATGACGATATCGGGTGACATGCTGCAGCTCTCCGTGCGGATGACCAAGGCGGCGGTTGATACCCGCCATACGCCGGTGCGAGTCTAGGGCGCCGCAACGCCGCCGATATTGTCCGGGATCATGCCGAGGGCTGAATCCGTTGAGCGGGTCGAAGGCTATGGGTTGGCATTGAATATTGTTGTTATTACTACTTTGGCCGGCTTGATAGGCGTAATTTTCGGGTTTACTGTGGTGCGCGTTGTTTGAACTACAAAAATAATTCGAGTTTGGAGTCGATGCCATGCATCCTCACTTTTCTGCAGTTGCCGATCATCGAACGGCCTTCGCTCCGGAGGAGTTCAAGTGAAACTGGCTCTGGTCGGTGATATCGGTGGTACCAACGCACGCTTCGCCCTGTGGCGTGACGAGCAACTGGAGGCGGTGCAGGTTCTGCCGACCGCCGATTTCGCTGGGCCGGAGCAGGCCATTGCCGCCTATCTGCAGGCCCAGGGTCTGCAGCCGGGGGCCATTGGCTCGGTATGCCTGGCCTGTGCCGGGCCGGTCAGCGGCAACCTGTTTCGCTTCACCAACAATCACTGGCGCATCGACCGTGCGGCGTTCTGCGAGGCGTTGCAGATCGACCGCCTGCTGATGGTCAACGACTTCTCCGCCATGGCCCTGGGCATGACCCGCATCGCCGAGCACGAGCGTGTGCAGGTGTGCCCGGGCGAGCCGCAGGCAGACCGTCCGGCCCTGGTGATCGGCGCTGGCACCGGTCTCGGTGTCGGCACGCTGCTGGAGCAGGCGCAGGCGCAGGGGCGCTGGCTGGTGCTGCCAGGTGAGGGCGGCCATGTCGACCTGCCCATCGGTAGCCCGCGCGAAGCCGAGCTCTGGCAGGCTCTCTATCGACAGCTGGGCCACGTGCGCGCCGAAGATGTGCTCAGTGGCAACGGCCTGCTGGTGCTGTATCGAGCCATCTGCGAGCTCGACGGTCAGCCGCTGCAGCATGTGACGCCGGCGGCGATCACCGCTGCCGGCCTGGCGGGCGAGCCTGTTGCTGGCGAAGTGCTGGAGCAGTTCAGTCGCTGGCTCGGGCGTGTGGCCGGCAACAATGTGCTGACGTTGGGCGCGCGCGGCGGGGTGTACATCGTCGGCGGCGTGGTGCCGCGTTTTGCCGAGCGTTTTCTCGCCAGCGGTTTTGCCAAGAGCTTCAGCGACAAGGGTTGCATGAGCGATTACCTTCACGGCATTCCAGTGTGGCTGGTGACGGCCGAGTATCCCGGCCTGACCGGCGCCGGTGTGGCCTTGCAACAGGCATCGGAACTTAGCCCGGATGCAATCCGGGAGAAGCATTGATAGCGCCCCGGATTTGATCCGGGCTACACAGTCATAACAAGAAAGGTGGCGGACCATGAGCCAGCCCGGCAAATCGATTCTGCTGGTCGATGACGACCAGGAAATTCGCGAACTGCTCGATACCTACCTGAGTCGTGTTGGCTTTCAGGTGCGCGCCGTGGCCGACGGCGCCGCCTTCCGCCATAGCCTGTGTGCGGAGTCGGCCGACCTGGTGATTCTCGATGTGATGCTGCCCGACGAGGACGGCTTCAGCCTGTGCCGCTGGGTGCGCGAGCACCAGCGCTTCGCCCAGGTGCCGATCATCATGCTCACCGCCAGCTCCGACGAAGCCGACCGCGTGATCGGTCTGGAGCTGGGCGCCGACGACTACCTCGGCAAGCCGTTCAGCCCGCGCGAATTGCTGGCGCGGATCAAGGCCTTGCTGCGCCGCGCGCAGTTCACCCTGGAGCGCAGCGGCGAGGTGCTGGCCTTCGAAGATTGGCGCCTGGACATGGTCAGTCATCGGCTGTTTCACCGTGACGGCGAGGAGGTGATTCTGTCAGGTGCCGACTTCGCCCTGCTCAAGCTGTTTCTCGATCACCCGCAGCAGATTCTCGACCGCGACACCATCGGCAACGCCACCCGTGGCCGCGAGGTGATGCCGCTGGAACGCATCGTCGACATGGCCGTCAGCCGCCTGCGTCAGCGCCTGCGCGATACGGACAAGCCGCCGCGGCTGATCCGCACCGTGCGTGGCAGCGGCTACCAACTGGCGGCCACGGTCAGCCTGCAGGCCGGCGATGGGCGTTAACCCGCGGCGCTGGCTGCCGCGCTCGTTGCTCGGGCGCATGCTGCTGCTCACCTTGCTGGCGATATTGGCAGCGCAGACGCTGTCCAGCGTGATCTGGCTGTCGCAACTGCGCGCTACCCAGCTCGAAGGCCTGGTCACCACTGCGCGCAGCCTTGCGCATTCGATGTCCGCCAGCGTGCGTTACTTCCGCTCGCTGCCGGTGGCGTATCGGCCGCTGGTGCTCGATCAGTTGCGTAGCATGGGTGGCACGCGCTTCGTGGTCAGCCTCAATGATCGTCCGCTGCAGATGGAGTTGCTGCCGGTCACGCCGCGCAAGCAGGCGGTGACCGAGGCGGTGGCCGAAGTGCTACACCAGTCGCTGGGCACTGCCGCGGACATTTCGGTGACCTTCGTCAGCCCGGATGACCTGCGCATCTTCAACGGCGGCCTGAAACTCGACGAACTGCCGCGCTCCTGGGCGCATTACGCGCTGACTCTGGAACCGGTCAATCCCCCCGTGTTGGTGACGCAGATCCAGCTGGCGCCGGGGGAGTGGCTGTACATCGCCTCGTTGCTGCCCGAACCCTACACCAGTCTGGAGGAGCCCATCCTGCCGACCCAGCAGCTGTGGTTCATCCTGCTGACCACGGCCTTCCTGCTGCTGTTCATTGGCTTGCTGGTGCACCTGCAGAGCCGCCCGCTCAAGCGCCTGGCGCGCACCGCGCGGCATATGTCGCTGGGCGCCGAGGTGGAGCCGGTGGCCGAAGGTGGAGGCCGCGAGGTGGTCGAGGTGGCCCGTGCGTTCAACGCCATGCGCGAACGCATCAGCCGCTACCTGACCGAGCGCAGCCAGCTGTTCAGTGCCATTTCCCATGATCTGCGCACGCCCATCACGCGCCTGCGCCTGCGCGTCGAGCTGCTCGACGATGAAAGTCTGCAGACCAAGTTCGGTCGTGATCTGGATGACCTCGAGCTACTGGTCAAAGGCGCGCTGCAGTGCGTGAAGGACACCGACATTCACGAGAACATCGAGCCGGTGGACCTCAACCACTTGCTGCATTGCCTGGTCGAACCCTGCCTGGCGCCGGCAGGCAACGGCCGCGTGACCCTCGATGGCGAGGCCTGCGCGCCGTATCCGGGCAAGCCGCTGGCGCTGCGCCGCTGCATTGGCAACCTGATCGACAACGCCTTGAAGTACGGGCACAACGCGCATCTGCATATCGAGGACGACAACGCAGCCTTCGTCCTGCATGTCGATGACGACGGCCCAGGTGTGCCGGAGCAACGCCTGGAGCAGGTGTTCGAGCCGCATTTTCGCCTGGCCGGGCAGCAGCAGGGCTACGGCCTGGGCCTTGGCATCGCGCGCAACATCGCCCACAGCCATGGCGGTGAAGTCAGCCTGCGTAACCTGCGCGAGGGCGGCTTGCGCGTCACCCTGCGTCTGCCGCGTACGCCAGAGTGAATGTCACCGAACGGTGACAAAGGCGCGCGCTTTCGTGACCGGAGCCACGGATGGCACTGACTAGAATCCGGCTTCGACCCAGCGGCATCAAGCCGCGCTGCGTATGGAGCACAACCGTGAAAGCACCTGCCTGGCGCCCCGACAGCTGGCTATGCCAGCCCGCTCACCTCACCTGGCTGAATGACGAAGGCCTGCGCCTGCTGCCGTTCGCACGTGGGGCGAAGGTCGAGCAGGGCTTCGCCGCGCTCGATGCGCACGGGCGCTTGCCCGAGGGCGCGATTGCCGAGCTGATTCACACCACGCGCATGACTCACTGTTTCGCCCTGGCACATATCCAGGGCGTTCCCGGCTATGCCGCGCTGGTCGACCATGGCCTTGCTGCACTGCGCGGCGCGCTGTGGGACGAGGCGCACGGCGGCTGGTTCGCCGATGCGACGCGCAGCGGCGGCAAGTCCGCCTACCTGCATGCCTTCGTCGCGCTGGCGGCCAGCTCCGCCAGGGTCGCTGGTCGTCCTGCCGCGCAGGCGTTGCTCGATGACGCTATCGAGATCATCGAGCGGCATTTCTGGAGCGAAGAGGAGGGCGCGCTGCGCGAGAGCTTCAACCGTGACTGGCGTGATGAGGAGGCTTACCGCGGCGCCAACAGCAACATGCATGGCGTGGAAGCCTTTCTCGCCCTGGCCGATGTCACCGGCAATGCGCTCTGGTTGCAGCGCGCGCTGCGTATCGCCGAGCGCCTGATCCATCGGCACGCCGCCGCATGCGGGCACGTCGTGGTCGAGCACTTCGATGCGCACTGGCAGGCGCTGCCGGAGTACAACGCGGATAACCGCGCCGACCCCTTTCGTCCTTACGGCAGCACGCCTGGTCATGCTTTCGAGTGGGCGCGCCTGCTGCTGCATCTGGAAGCGGCGCTGGCCCAGGCCGGGCTCGCCGCGCCAGACTGGCTGCTGGCCGATGCCAAGGGTTTGTTCGCCAGCGCCTGCCAGCATGCCTGGCAGGCTGACGGTGCGCCGGGGTTGGTCTACAGCCTCGACTGGAACCAGCAACCGGTGGTTCGCGCACGCCTGCACTGGGTGCATGCCGAGGCCGTTGCGGCGGCGGCGGCGCTTGTGCAGCGAAGCGGCGAAGCGGCCTACGAGCAGTGGTATCGGCAGGGCTGGGCGTTCATCACCGAGCATTTCATCGACCTGCACGGCGGTAGCTGGCACCACGAACTCGATGAACACAACCAGCCGGCCGCCCGTATCTGGGCTGGTAAGCCCGATCTCTACCACGCCTACCAGGCATTGCTGCTGCCGCCTCTGGCGCTAGCGCCGAGCTTGGCCACGGCGCTTGCCGCCGATGTAACGAGGCGGTGACATTCATGCATCCTTTCGTTACCCGAGCCGGCAACGACCCTGATTACACTCCCTGTTAACGCAAGCGCCACGACTTGCCCGATAACAACAAGAAAGGTACTCCGATGAACGCTATTACTCGCCTCGCTACCGCCGTTTCTCTCGCCTCCATGTTTCCCTTCACCGCGCTGGCCGCCGACTCCAAAGGTACGGTGGAAGTGGTGCATTGGTGGACCTCCGGTGGTGAAGCTGCTGCGGTGAAGGTTCTGCGTGACCTGGTCGAGAAGGATGGTTTCACCTGGAAAGACGGCGCCGTGGCCGGTGGCGCCGGTTCCGCCGCCATGACCGTGCTCAAGACCCGTGTGGTGTCCGGCAACCCGCCGGGGGCGGCGCAGATCAAAGGTCCCGACCTGCAGGAGTGGGGCGCGCTGGATCTGCTCGCGCCACTGGATGAAGTGGCCCAGGCCAACGACTGGGATGGCCTGCTGTCGAAGACCGTTGCCAAAACCATGCAGTACGACGGTCACTACGTCGCGGTGCCGGTGAACATCCACCGGGTCAACTGGCTGTGGATCAATCCGCAGGTGTTCGAGAAGGCCGGTATCGACAAGGCGCCGATCACCCTCGACGAACTCTACGCTGCCGGTGACAAACTCAAGGCTGCCGGCTTCATCCCACTGGCCCACGGCGGCCAGCCCTGGCAGGACAGCACCGTGTTCGAAGGCCTGGTGCTGAGCATCATGGGCGCCGAGGGCTTCCACAAGGCGTTCGTCGAGAACGACGAGGCGACCCTGACCAGCGCGCAGATGACTGAGGTGTTCACCGCGCTGAAAAAACTCTCCACCTACATGGACGACAACCGCGCCGGGCGCGACTGGAACCTGGCCACCGCCGAGGTGATCGACGGCAAGGCTGGCATGCAGATCATGGGCGACTGGGCCAAGAGCGAATGGACGGCCGCCGGCAAGGTGGCAGGCAAGGACTACCAGTGCGTGCCGATGCCGGGCACCGCCGGCAGCTACACCTACAACATCGACTCCATGGCCATGTTCAAGCTCAAGAACGAAGGCGATATCGCCGCCCAGCATGCCCTGGCACGCATCGCCCTGGAGCCTGAGTTCCAGTACGTGTTCAACGAGAACAAGGGCTCGATTCCGGTACGCTCGGACCTGGACATGAGCAAGTTCGACAGCTGCGCCCAGGCCTCGATGAAGGATTTCCAGGAGGCCGACAAGAACGGCAAGCTGGAACCGAGCATGGCCCACAGCATGGCCACCAACCTCGCCGTGCAGGGCGCCATCTTTGATGTGGTGACCAACTTCATGAGTGAGAAGAACGCCGACCCGAGCAAGGCCGGCGCGCAGATCTACGCAGCGATCAAGGCTGCTCAGTAGCGCCACCGGGCCGGCGCTGCCGGCCCAACTCCCAAGCACCGCCTCGCACGACAGGGCTCTGGCCCCGTCAGGGCGGCGCTCGGCCCGGATTTCACTTCGCCAACTGGTAATGTCCGATGAGTGTCACCACGGTAATGACCAAGACCTCCCCACTCGATGTACTGCAACGCTGGCTGCCCAAGTTGGTGCTGGCGCCGAGCATGCTGGTGGTGCTGGTCGGTTTCTACGGCTACATCCTCTGGACCCTGGTGCTGTCGTTCACCAACTCCAGTTTCATGCCCAGCTACAAGTGGGTCGGACTGCAGCAGTACATGCGCCTGATGGACAACGACCGCTGGTGGGTCGCGAGCCAGAACCTGCTGGTGTTCGGTGGCCTGTTCATCGGCATCAGCCTGGTGATCGGCGTGTTCCTCGCGGTGCTGCTGGACCAGCGCATCCGCCGCGAAGGTTTCATCCGCACCATCTACCTGTACCCCATGGCGCTGTCGATGATTGTCACCGGCACCGCCTGGAAGTGGCTGCTCAACCCCGGCCTGGGTCTGGACAAGATGCTCCGTGACTGGGGCTGGGAAGGCTTTCGCCTCGACTGGCTGGTGGATCAGGACCGGGTCATCTACTGCCTGGTTATCGCAGCGGTGTGGCAGGCCTCGGGCTTCGTCATGGCGCTGTTCCTGGCCGGGCTGCGCAGCGTCGACCAGTCGATCATCCGCGCTGCTCAGGTGGATGGGGCAGGGCTGCCGACCATCTACCTGCGCATCGTCCTGCCGAGCCTGCGCCCGGTGTTCTTCAGCGCGGTGATGATCCTCGCGCACATCGCCATCAAGAGCTTCGACCTGGTGGCGGCGATGACCGCAGGCGGCCCCGGCTACTCCTCCGACTTGCCGGCGATGTTCATGTACTCCTTCACCTTCAGCCGCGGCCAGATGGGCATCGGTTCGGCCAGCGCGATGCTGATGCTGGCCGCGATCCTCACGCTGCTGGTGCCGTACCTCTATTCGGAACTGCGAGGCAAACGCCATGAATGATGCGAGCGTCGCGCAGCGACGATCTGCCGCTGACCTTCTGCCCTCGGGAGACAGTGGCGCAAAGCGCCGGATGAGGGCGATCAGCCCGAGCCGCCTGGCCATCCACGCCACCCTGCTGTTTGCCGCCGCGCTGTACCTGGTGCCGCTGGTGGTGATGCTGCTGACCAGCATCAAGACGCCCGAGGACATTCGCACCGGCAACCTGCTCTCCTGGCCCGAGACCTTAACCCTGATCGGTTGGGTCAAGGCCTGGAGCGTGGTCGATGGCTACTTCTGGAATTCGGTGAAGATCGCCATTCCTGCCGTGCTGATTTCCACCGCCGTCGGCGCGTTGAACGGCTACGTGCTGTCGATGTGGCGCTTCCGTGGCTCGCAGCTGTTCTTCGGCCTGCTGCTGTTCGGCTGCTTCCTGCCATTCCAGACCGTGCTGCTGCCGGCCTCGTTCACCCTCGGCAAGCTGGGCCTGGCCAATACCACGGCCGGCCTGGTGCTGGTGCATGTGGTCTACGGCATCGCCTTCACCACGCTGTTCTTCCGCAATTACTACGTCACCGTGCCCGATGCCCTGGTGCGCGCGGCGCGGCTCGATGGCGCCGGGTTCTTCACCATCTTCGGGCGGATTCTGCTGCCCATGTCGGTGCCGATCATCATGGTCTGCCTGATCTGGCAGTTCACCCAGATCTGGAACGACTTCCTCTTCGGCGTGGTGTTCGCCAGTGGCGACGCGCAACCGATCACCGTGGCGCTGAACAACCTGGTCAACACCAGCACCGGCGCCAAGGAATACAACGTCGACATGGCCGCCGCGATGATCGCCGGGCTACCGACCCTGCTGGTCTACATCGTGGCTGGAAAGTACTTTCTGCGCGGCCTGACGGCCGGCGCGGTGAAAGGCTGACGCCTCAGAGATTGGAGAACGCAACATGGCTACCCTCGAACTGCGCAACGTCAACAAATCCTACGGCAGCGGCCTGGCCGACACGCTGAAGAACATCGAACTGTCGATCGATTCTGGCGAGTTTCTGATCCTGGTTGGCCCGTCCGGCTGCGGAAAGTCCACTCTGATGAACTGCATCGCCGGGCTGGAAAGCATCAGCGGTGGCGCGATCCTGGTGGACGGCGCCGACATCAGCGGCATGAGCCCGAAGGATCGCGACATCGCCATGGTGTTCCAGTCCTACGCGCTGTACCCGACCATGAACGTGCGCGACAACATCGCCTTCGGCCTGAAGATGCGCAAGATGGCCCCGGCTGACATCGACGAAGAAGTGGCGCGGGTGGCCAAGCTGCTGCAGATCGAGCACCTGTTGCAGCGCAAGCCCGGCCAGCTGTCCGGCGGCCAGCAGCAGCGCGTGGCCATGGGCCGGGCGCTGGCGCGGCGACCGAAGATCTACCTGTTCGACGAGCCATTGTCGAACCTCGACGCCAAGCTGCGCGTGGAGATGCGTACCGAAATCAAGCTGATGCACCAGCGCCTGAAGACCACCACGGTGTACGTCACCCACGACCAGATCGAAGCCATGACCCTGGGCGACAAGGTGGCGGTGATGAAGGACGGCATCATTCAGCAGTTCGGCACGCCACAGCAGATCTACAACGACCCGGCCAACCTGTTCGTCGCCAGTTTCATCGGTTCGCCGCCGATGAACTTCATCCCTGTGCGCCTGCAGCGTCGCGATGGCCAGTGCTGGGCCGTGCTCAGCTCGTCGCTCGGCGTCGCCGGGCAGGCGCGCTGCGAACTGCCGTTGGGCGAGCTGGAGGCAGGCATGGAGAACCGCGACCTGATCCTCGGTATTCGTCCCGAGCAGATCCAGTTGGCTGCCGACGACGGTACTGAGGCACCGAGTATCTGCGCCGAAGTGGAGGTCACCGAGCCCACCGGGCCGGACACCCTGGTGTTCGTCAACCTCAACCAGACCAAGGTCTGCTGCCGCCTGGCGCCGGACATGACGCCGCAGGTGGGTAGCACGCTGTCGCTGCGTTTCGAGCCGAGCCGGGTGTTGCTGTTCGACGCCCAGAGCGGCGAGCGCCTGCTGGCAAAAAAGCGCCAGGCCACTGACAACAAGGTGGCGCAATTGAAGCGCGGTTAGCCGTGTAGCCGGATGAAATCCGGGCTCTGCCGAAACAACCTTCCGCATTGCATCCGGGCTACGCGACGTACCCAGTCACGTAGGAGGTGTCGTGCGCACCAGGGAAACGAAAAACCGTCGCTGCGGCGGCTATTCCGCAGCATCGCTCAATAAAAACAATCAGGAGCAACGATGAAGACCACACAGCAAACCCTCACCTGTTCACTCGGCGCCCCCTGCTTGCTGGCACTGGCTTTGGCCACCCCGCAGGTGCAGGCCGTCGAGTTCACCGGCTACGTACGCAGCGGTATCGGTGGCGCGGACACCGGCGGCACGCAGCAGTGCTTCCAGTTACCGGGGGCGCAATCGAAGTACCGCCTGGGTAACGAGTGCGAGCAGTACATCGAGCTGGATTTGCGTCAGGATCTGTTTCGCCTGGACGACGGCTCGGTGATCAGCGTCGAGGGCATGGCCCAGCTCTACAACCAGTACGGCCACACACCGAAGTTCACTGGTGACTATGGCTCCGCGCGGATGAACCAGATGTACGCGGAGTGGAGCAACATGCCGGCGCTGAACGGTGGTTCGCTGTGGGCCGGACGGCGTTTTTACAAACGTAACGACATCCATATCTCCGACTTCTACTACTGGAACCAGAGTGCCACCGGTTTCGGTATCGACGAGATGAAGATCGGCGACCTCAAGTACAGCTACGTGTTCTCGCGCAAGGACAACTACGACCAGGAGCCCTATATCAACCGCCACGATTTCAACGTTGGCGGCTTCCAGGTCAACCCCGGCGGCGAGCTGGAAGTGGGCGTCAGCTACATCGACAAACCGGATAGCACCGACAGCCACAGTGGCTGGGCGGTGACCGCGCAGCACAAGCAGCAGGACTTTCTCGGTGGGGTCAATACCGTCGCTCTGCAATATGGACGTGGGCCGGGCACCGCACTGGGCTACACCGGTGATCCGACCCTCGACAGCAGCAGTAGCAGTTGGCGTCTGGTGGAGTTCTTCGACTTCCAGATGACCCCGCGTCTTGGCGGCCAGGTGCAGCTGGTTTATCAGCGTGACAAGCGTCCGGATGGTGCGGATCAGAACTGGCTGTCCGTCGGTGGCCGTACCAGCTATGCCTTCACCGAGCAGTTCAAGCTGGTCGGCGAGATCGGTCGCGATCAGGTCGAGGCGCCCGGTGGTACGCGCAAGCTGACCAAGTTCACCATCGCGCCGACCTGGTCGCCCTCAGGTCCTGGCTTCTGGGAACGTCCGGAAATCCGCCTGTACTACACCTACGCCAGCTGGAACCGCGCTGCGCAACAGGCCGCCAACCTGTTGGCCGACGGCTCGGCATTGTCCGAGAACGGCGCCTTCGGCAGCGCGCGCAACGGCTCCAACTTCGGTGTGCAGGTGGAGTATTGGTGGAAGTAGAGCGCTCCCAGGATGTGCCCGCTTTATATCAGTCGGTGCGCATGGCGCACCCTACGTAGGTGGCGCAGGTCATCCGTAGGGTGCGCTGTGCGCACCAGGTGTCAGAGCAACCCCGCCACCAGGCGCCCGAGCACTTCCATGGCCTGTTCGCTGCGCGGGCTCCATGGATGGCCGTAGTTGAGCCGTGCGCAGTGGCGAAAGCCCTGGCTGGCGGAGAAGATCGGCCCCGGCGCCAGGCTGATGCCCTGGGCCAGCGCCAGGCGCAGCAGTTGCAGCGAGTCCAGGCGCTCGGGGAATTCGAACCAGAGGAAGTAGCCACCCGAAGGCCTTGTGACCCGCGTGCTGGCGGGAAAGTGTCGGGCGGCGGAGGTGAGCATCGCGCTCTGTTGCATTTCCAGCGAGTGGCGCAGCTTGCGCAGGTGACGGTCATAGCCGCCGTGCTGCAGGTAGTCGGCCAGCGCCGCCTGTGCCGGCACCGACGGCGAGATGGTGGTCATCAGCTTGAGCCGGGCGATCTGTTCGGCATAGCGCCCGCCGGCTACCCAGCCGATGCGATAGCCCGGCGCCAGGCTCTTGGAGAAAGAGCTGCAATGCATCACCAGCCCTTCGCGGTCGAAGCTCTTCACCGGTTTGGGCGGGTGACTGCCGAAGTACAGCTCGGCGTACACGTCGTCCTCGATCAGCGGTACCTGATGCTCGACCAGCAGCTCGTACAGCGCCTGCTTCTTGGTCTCGCTCATGCTGGCGCCGAGCGGGTTCTGCAGGCTGCTCATGAACCAGCAGGCCTTGATCGGCAGTTGCTTGAGGCTATCGGACAGGGCACCCAGGCCGATGCCTTCGCGCGGGTGCACGGGGATTTCCACGGCCTTGAGCTGCAGGCGCTCCAGCACCTGCAGGCAGGCGTAGAAGGTGGGGGACTCGATGGCCACCAGGTCGCCCGGTTGGGTCACGCACTGCAGGCAGAGGTTGAGCGCCTCCATGGCGCCGTTGCTGATCACCAGCTCCTCCATCGGCAGCATCACGCCGCTGACCATGTAGCGCAGGGCGATCTGCCGGCGCAGGTCGGCGTTGCCGGCGGTCATGTCGGCGATGATCTCGTGCGGCGAGAGCATGCGCAGCGCGTGCGCCATGCTCTTGGCCAGACGCGGCAGGGGGAACAGGTCGGGGCTGGGGAAGGCCGAGCCGAAGGGGACGGTATGCGGGTCCTTCAGCGAGGCGAGTACGGAGAACACCAGTTCGCTGACGTCCACCTCGGTGGTCTGCGCCGCGTGGGCGGTCAGTTCCGGCTCGTGCAGCGGGCGTTTGGCGTGTTCGCGGACGAAGTACCCGGAACGGGCGCGGGCCTGGATCAGGCCGCGATCCTCCAGCAGGTAGTAGGCCTGGAACACGGTGGACGGGCTGACGCCGTAGGTGCGGCTGGCATGGCGCACCGAGGGCACTTTCTCACCGGGGCCGAGCACGCCGGTACGGATCAGCTCGGCGATCTCGTCGGCAAATTTTTCGTAGCGTTTCATCCTGTCCTGGTTCACCGCCGCAAAGGGTACGGGCGAACACTTTACGGGGTGAGCGGCAGACATGGCAGTGCCTCGTGAGTGGGGATGTATATCGACTGTAGGAGCGGCTTCAGCCGCGATCGATGCGGCGCAGCGGTTTCGCGGTTGAAACGCAATGCCGCCCAGCCGCTCCTGCAAGGCTCGTGGCACCCGTAGCCCGGATGCAATCCGGGCAGCGGACAGCGGCCGCCCCGGATTTCATCCAAGCCACGAAGTCTCAACGCAGCGGTGCCAAGAAGGTGCTCTTGGTGCTCACATGGCTCTGCGAATCGGCCTTGTCGCGCACTTCGAAACGCAAGGTCTGCGGCCCGGCAGCGTTGTGCGACGCCGTCAGCGCGACGCTTACCGGCAGGTCGCGAATCTCCCCCGGCGCCAGGTTCAGCGTGCTTGGGCCATGCAGCTCGAAGTCGCCGGGCTCGACCAAACTGATGGCATAGCTGCGCGGCTGCTGGGTCTTGTTGATGATCTTCAGGCTGTAGATGTTCTCGATCTGGCCCAGAGCGTTCTCGCGGAACAGGCCACGGTCGCGGGTCACGTCCAGCGAGATCAGCGGGCGTTCGGCCAGCGCCCAGACGAAGGCGCCGATCATCACTGCCAGCATCGCCGCGTAGCCGATCAGGCGAGGGCGCAACCAGTGGGTCTTGCCGCCGGCCAGCTCGTTCTCGGAGCTGTAGCGCACCAGGCCACGGTCATAGCCGAGCTTGTCCATGATGCTGTCGCAGGCATCGACGCAGGCGCCGCAGCCGATGCACTCCAGTTGCAGGCCGTCGCGGATGTCGATGCCGGTGGGGCAGACCTGCACGCACATCGTGCAGTCGATGCAATCGCCCAGGCCTTCGGCCTTGTAGTCGGCGTCCTTGCGGCGCGGGCCACGGTTCTCGCCGCGGGCGGCGTCGTAAGAGATGACCAGCGTATCGCTGTCGAACATCACGCTCTGGAAGCGCGAGTAGGGGCACATGTCGCGGCATACCTTTTCGCGCAGCCAGCCGGCATTGATGTAGGTGGCTGCGGTGAAGAACAGTACCCAGAACGCCGTGGTGGCACCGACTTCGAGGGTCGCCAGGTCAAGCGTCAGTTGGCGCACCGGAGTGAAGTAGCCGACGAAGGCCAGGGCAGTGACCAGGCTAACCGCGAGCCACAGGCCGTGCTTGGCGCTGCGCCGTGCCAGTTTCTGCAGCGACCAGGGCGCGGCGTCGAGCTTGATGCGCTGGCCGCGGTCGCCCTCGGTGATCTGCTCCACGCGCATGAACACCCAGGTCCATACGCTCTGCGGGCAGGCGTAGCCACACCAGACGCGGCCAGCCAGCACGGTGATGAAGAACAGGCCAAAGGCGGCGATGATCAGGATCGCCGAGAGCAGGATGAAATCCTGTGGCCAGAAGGTCGCGCCGAAGATATGGAACTGGCGGTTATCCAGATCCCAGAGCACGGCCTGGCGGCCGTGCCAATCGATCCAGGCGGTGCCGAAGAACAGCAGGAACAGCAGGCCGGCACCGAGCAGACGCAGGTTGCGAAAGCGTCCGGTGAAGCTGCGCGTATGGATCGGTCCGCCGGCCTGGGCCGGTGTCAGGCGGATGGGTTTGCTCGGGTCGATGGTCTCGACGCTGCGCACGGGGATCAGATCGGTCATTTAGTTGCCCTCATCAGGCGTTTATCAGGCTGGCGCCATGATCCGGGGGCAACTGATCGCAAAACAGGCTCAGGTTTTCGATAAAAAAGCGGATCAGATGACCGCGTTGGACGTAGGGAAAAATGTCAGAAAGGTCGCCAGGCCCTGCCATTTCTGGCGTCTGGAGCTTTGCCGTCTGGCTATGCAACGTATGCCCTGCGACATCGCGCCGCGCCAATCAGTGACCTGCGCTGGTCACTGTCGTGTCTATCTGATCCGCTTTTTTAAGGCTTTTCTGGCGCTGTTTTCGGTGCACGCCTGGCAGGCATAGTCGACGCCCCGTGATCAGGAGGCCTGCCTGCATGTACCAATACGACGATTATGACCGCGCGCTGGTGCGCGAACGCGTCGCCCAGTTCCGCGACCAGGTACAGCGGCGCCTGGCCGATGAACTGAGCGAGGAGGAGTTTCTGCCGCTGCGCCTGCAGAACGGCCTGTACCTGCAAAAGCATGCCTACATGCTGCGCGTGGCCATCCCTTACGGCACCCTGTCGGCCAAGCAGATGCGTGCGTTGGCGTATATCGCCCGCGAGTACGACCGCGGTTACGGCCACTTCACCACGCGGCAGAACATTCAGTTCAACTGGATCGAGCTGGAGCGTGTGCCGGACATCCTCGACTGGCTGGCCGATCACGACATGCATGCCATCCAGACTTCCGGCAACTGCGTGCGCAACGTCACTACCGAGGCTTTCGCCGGCGTCGCTGCCGACGAGTACCTCGACCCACGCCCACTGGCCGAGATCCTTCGTCAGTGGTCGACGGTCAATCCGGAATTCCTGTTCTTGCCGCGCAAGTTCAAGATCGCCCTGTGCGCGGCTGAGCAGGACCGCGCAGCCGTTCAGGTGCATGACATCGGCCTGCAGCTGTATCGCGACCAGGCCAACGAGCTGCGTCTGCGTGTGCTGGTCGGCGGCGGCCTTGGGCGTACGCCGATCATCGCCCAGACCCTGCGCGAGGGTCTGCACTGGCAGGACTGTCTGTCCTACGTCGAGGCCATCCTGCGCGTGTACAACCGCCACGGCCGACGCGACAACAAGTACAAGGCGCGGATCAAGATCCTGGTCAAGGCCCTTGGCATCGAGGCCTTCGCTAATGAGGTGGAGCGCGAGTGGCAGCCGATCAAGGACGGCCCGGCGCAACTGACCGAGGACGAGTACCAGCGCGTCGCGGCCTCCTTCCACAAGCCGGACTACGTGCCGCAGGACGCCCTCGACCTCGACTTCGGCACCCACCTGGCGCGCGACGAGGCCTTCGCCCGTTGGGTTTCGCGCAATGTCATGGCACACCAGGTGCCCGGTTACCTCAGCGTGGTGCTGTCGACCAAGCCCGGCATCAGCGCTCCGCCCGGCGACGTCACGGCCGAGCAGATGGAGGCCGTGGCCGACTGGAGCGAGCGCTACGGCTTCGGCGAGATTCGCGTCGCCCACGAACAGAATCTGGTGCTGCCCGATGTACGCAAGGCCGACCTCTACGCGCTATGGCGGGAGGCCGAAGCAGCCGGGCTGGGCACGGCCAACGCCGGGTTGCTCACCGACATCATCGCCTGCCCCGGTGGTGATTTCTGCTCGCTGGCCAACGCCAAGTCGATCCCCATTGCCCAGGCCATCCAGCAGCGTTTCGACGATCTCGACTACCTGCATGATCTGGGCGAGCTGAGCCTGAACATCTCCGGCTGCATGAACGCCTGCGGCCATCACCATATCGGCAACATCGGCATCCTCGGCGTCGACAAGAACGGCAGCGAGTGGTACCAGCTCACCCTCGGCGGCAGCCAGGGCCAGCAGGCGGCGCTGGGCAAGGTGATCGGCCCGTCGTTCGCTGCCGAACAGGTGCCCGAGGTGATCGAGCGCATCGTGCGTACCTACGTCGATCAGCGGCAGGTCAACGAAGGCTTTCTCGACACCTTCCAGCGCATCGGCCTGGAGCCTTTCAAGGCGAGCGTGTACAGCCGCGAGGAGGTGGCATGAATAACCTGATTCGCCTGGTCGAGGGCCAGGCTTGCATCGTCGACGATGATCCCTGGCAACTCGACGCTGAGGCTGACGCGCCATTGATCCTGCCGCTGGCGGCCTGGCGTGAGCGGCAGTCTGTGGAGGTGCTGGAGGGTAGGGCGGTGAGCGCCGATGGCTTGCTGCTGCAGGTGGATGACGAGCCGGAGGCGCTGCAGCCGTTTCTCACCAGTCTGCCGTTGATCGCCATCGACTTCCCCAGTTTTCGCGATGGCCGTGGCTACAGCCAGGCCTACCTGCTACGTACCCGACTGGGCTGGCGCGGCGAGTTGCGCGCGGTGGGCGATGTGCTGCGCGACCAACTGGCGCACATGCGCCAGTGCGGCTTCGATGCCTTCGCCGTGCGCGCCGACAAATCGCTGGAAGATGCACTCAAGGGCCTGCAAGGGCTCAGTGTGTTGTATGGTCGCTCGGTTATCGAGCCGCGTCCGCTGTTTCGTCGGGGGCGCCATAAGGAGGAGTCGAGATCATGATGGTGCGTGGCCTGTTCTGGCTGGTATTGCTGCAATTGTTCGGCGTGGCGCTCAATCACTGGCTGTTGCCGATGCTGCCGGCCTCGATCATCGGCCTGCTGCTGCTCTCGGTCTGGCTGATGTGGCGCGGGGCCGTGCCCGAGCCGCTGCAGCAGGCCGCCGGTGGTTTACTGCCGTATCTGCCGCTGCTGCTGGCCGTACCGGCCTCTGGGATCATGACCAGCAGCGATCTGCTGCTCGGTGAGCTACCGGTGATTGTCACCGCGCTGGTGCTGTCGTTGCTGGTGACCGTGCCGTTCTGTGGCTGGTTGCTGCAGACGCTGATCCGCCGTCAGGAGCGCAAGGGATGACCCTGTTGACTCATCACCCGCTATTCGCCATCGCACTGACGCTGGCCGCCTTTCTGATCGCCGCCTGGCTCTATCGCCGCAGCGGCTGGCTGCTGCTGCAGCCGGTTCTGGTGTCGGTGACGCTGATCGTAACCACCTTGCTGCTGTGCGGGGTGGACTATGCCACCTACCGCGCTGGCGCCGAGCCCGTTGCCTGGCTGCTGGGGCCGGCCACCGTGGCCCTGGCGGTGCCGCTGCAACATAACATCAAGCGCATCCGCCAGTTGTTCTGGCCGGTGCTGATCACCCTTACGGCCGGCGGTGTGCTGTCGGTGGCGTTGACCCTGGCCATCGGCTGGGCGCTGGGCGCCGACTGGAGCGTGGTGATGAGCCTGGCGCCGAAATTCGCGACCATGCCGATTGCCATGCCGGTGGCCGAGCAGATCGGCGGCGTGGCGTCGCTGGCGGCGGTGATGGTCATGCTCACCGGTGTGATTGGCACGGCCATGGGGCCGCTGCTGCTACGTTGGGCGGGCGTCGATCACCCGGCGGCGCGTGGCCTGAGCTACGGCATCAACGCCCATGCCATCGGCACCGCCCATGCCTTGCAGGAAGGGGAGGAGTGCGGCGCCTTCGCCGCCCTGGCGATGAGCCTGCTGGGTATCGGCACTGCCTTGCTGCTGCCTCTGCTGCTGGCCTGAATCGGGCGGGATTCCGCCATTTCCAAGGGGCTCTTTACGTGGTGCTGGCGAGTTCTCGCCAGCACCGAGCCTGCTGTGTGGCAGAAAGCCGCATTCGGCCTGCTGAATCCATTCAGCGGCACGCATATTGCTCTAGCACGCGACGCGATCGGAACACGCCCGCCAAGAGGCCTGGAACCCCCTTCCTTTTGCCCTGTCGCAGATCTGCGGCTATCGCTCATGTGCGGCCCAAACGGCCGCTGCCCGAAACCTTGCCTGCACGGCCCTTGCCGTCGTGCGACGAATAGGACTGTCCCATGAAAAAAATCCTGCTGACGCTGCTTTGTCTCAGCGTGATCGGTTGCTCCAAGCCCCGCGAGCCCGAGAAAACCGTCGACGTGCTGCTGATCGGCGCTGGCGTGATGAGCGCCACCCTCGGCACCTACCTCCACGAGCTGCAGCCGGACTGGAGCATCGAAATCTACGAGCGCCTCGACAAGGTAGCCGCTGAAAGCTCAAATGGCTGGAACAACGCCGGCACCGGCCACTCGGCTTTCTGCGAGCTGAACTACACCCCGGAAACCGCCGACGGTGGCATCGATATCAGCAAGGCCATCGCGATCAACGAATCGTTCGAGATCTCCAAGCAGTTCTGGGCCACACAGATCGAGCGCGACGTGCTGAGCAAGCCCAAGAGCTTCATCAACATCACTCCGCACATGAGCTTCGTCTGGGGCGACGACAACGTCGAGTACCTGCGCAAGCGCCACGCCGCCCTGCAGCACAGCAACCTGTTCCGCGGCATGGAGTTCACCGAGGACCACGCGCAGATCGCTCAGTGGGTGCCGCTGATCATGCAAGGTCGTGATCCGCAGCAGAAGGTTGCCGCCACCCGCATGGCCATCGGTACCGACGTCAACTTCGGCGAGATCACCCGTCAGTTGATCGACTCGCTGATTGGCAAGGAGCAGGCCAGCCTGCACCTGGAACACGAAGTTCGCGACCTGCAGCGCAACGATGACGGCACCTGGCGCGTGACCGTGGCCGACCTGGCCAAGGGCGGCGCCGAGCAGAGCATCAATGCACGCTTCGTGTTCATCGGCGCCGGTGGTGGTGCGCTCAAGCTGCTGCAGAAATCCGGCATCGAAGAAGCCAAGGGCTACGCCGGCTTCCCGGTTGGTGGCCAGTTCCTGATGACGCGTAACCAGGACGTGGTTGCCCAGCACCTGGCCAAGGTCTACGGCAAGGCGTCGGTCGGCTCGCCGCCCATGTCCGTGCCGCACCTGGACACTCGCGTGATCGACGGCGAGAACGTGCTGCTGTTCGGCCCGTTCGCCACCTTCTCCACCAAGTACCTGAAGAACGGCTCGCTGCTCGACATGTTCAGCAGCATGACCACTGACAACTTCATGCCGATGGTCAACGCCGGCATGGACAACTGGTCGCTGAGCACCTACCTGATGGGCCAACTGATGCTCAGCCAGGAAGACCGCATGGCCTCGCTGCGCGAGTACTTCCCGGAGGCGCAGGACGCCGATTGGGAGCTGATCAATGCTGGCCAGCGCGTGCAGATCATCAAGAAGGATGCCGAGAAGGGCGGCGTGCTGCAGTTCGGCACCGAAGTGGTGACCTCTGCCGACGGCAGCATCAGCGCGCTGCTGGGCGCCTCGCCGGGTGCCTCCACTGCCGCGCCGATCATGCTGCACCTGATCGAGAAGGCCTTCGCTGACAAGGTCGCCACTCCTGAGTGGCAAGCGCGCCTGAAGGAGATCATCCCGTCGTACGGGCAGAAGCTGAACGACGACCTGGCACTGACCAACCGTATTCGTCAGTGGAGCAGCGAGCGTCTCGAGCTGCAACACATCGAAGTGGCGCCTGACGTGGAAATGGCCGCCGAGCCCGAGCCGACGCCCGTGACGCTGTAAGGCTTTAACCGCTGTAAAAGAACCCGCCCTGCGTGATGCGCAGGGCGGGTTTTTCTTGGGTCGCTGATATTCGTGAGCTGAATCTTTCGCGGCTGAAGCCCCTCCCGCAGATCCCGCCGTGGCTGTGGGAGGGGTTTTAGCAGGGTGATTGCTCAGTTTACGTCCGGGCGATGGGCAGGCTGATCACTCCGTCAGCGTCATCAGAATATCGGCATACCAGGTGCAGTTCAGACCCAGCGCCTCGTCCTGATCCTCGTCGCGATTGCCGAGCAGGCGGGTCGAGTGGATGCCGAGCAGATGCCAGGGCAGGTCGCCATCGACGCTGGCGCGCTTGACTACGGGCGCGCCACTGATGCCGCGATGGGTGCGGCCGTCGGTGAGAAAGTAACCCAACCCTTGAAAGCGCAGACCGAAAGAGGAGGCCAACCCGGCGTGACGCGCCACCGGCATGCGGTGCAGGGTGTCCTGAAATCCCAGCGGGAAGCCGACCACCAGCAGCGTCGAGCCAATTTCTACATGTTCGTCGGCTTGTAGCAGGTGCTGCGGGGTGAAGGCCTGGTAGGCGCCGCCGTTGGGAAGAGCGGCCTGATCCAGCTCGATCACCGCCACATCGATCTCGCCTGCGCCATCCATGCCTTGTCGCCACAGCTGCTGCTCGCCGTCATACAGCGGAATGGAGAAGCTGACGGTGCTGGCCAGGTTGTTCGCGTCGGTATGCAGTTCGATCTGCAGACTGTCCGGCTGGTGGCCATTGGGCTCGTCGAGGACGACATGGCGGCTGGTGACGAGAAACAGCCGTTGCTCCCGGCGGAAGAAGAAACCACTGGCGTTGGTCAGTATCTGCCCCGCGGCCAGGGTGGTGATGCGTGCAGCGCTCAACATCAGGGAGTCGATCATGGCCAGGGCCTCCTGCCAGTATGTGGTCTATCACTGACTGCCAAACCCGTGACAGGTTCGTCTGGTGATCTCGAGCCGGCGCCATGGTGGATGTAACACGTGACATCCATCCGAGGCAGTAGCGGGGCGGTAGGGTGCGCTGTGCGCACCGGTGACTAAGGTGATTCGAAGGTGCGCACAGCGCACCCTGCACACATCACGGCGCGGCCGGTTCATCTTCGTTGCGGTCCAGTGCCACCTGGCGGATCGACAGGCGAATCTCCGCTGGCAGAACGCGCTTGGCGGCGCCTTCGGCAAGCTCGCTGAGCAGCGGGTGATGGCTGAGCTTGCCGGCTTCGTCCTGGCGCAGTACGCCCTGATCCAGCAGGCTCTGGATAAAGTGGCGGAACAGGCTCTTGTCGAAGAACTCCGGTGCGTTCAGGCCATGCAGGATCGACAGGCGCTGGGCCATGACCGTGCACAGATCCTCCAGCTCCTCGGCGCTGATCGCGTTCTGCCCGGCGTTGAGCAACAGGGCGATGGCCATGTAGAAGCGCTGCAGAGTCTGCGCCACCGAGCGCGAAAGCAGCGTCAGCAGCACGAACTGGCGTGAGCTGGGCGCCGGGCGCACGTACACGTCGCCCTCGACCTTGAGCAGGCCCTGTTCGACGAACGCCGCCAGCCACTGGTCGATCACGCCTTCCAGTTCGCTCTGTTCCCAGCGGATGAACAGCTCGGATTGCAGATACGGATACAGCGCGCCGGCATAGCGCAGGATCTGCTCGCGGCTGATCCGCGCGCTGCTCTGGAAGAAGCTGGCCAGCAGCGCCGGCAGGGCGAAGATATGCAGCACGTTGTTGCGGTAGTAGGTCATCAGGACGGCGTTCTGCTCGTCCAGATAGAGAATCTTGCCCAGCGCATCCTTCTGTTCGGCCAGCAGGTCCATGCCCTTGACGTGCTCGATCAGCGCCGCGCCGTCGCCTTCCGGCAGGGTGGTATGCGGCGAGTAGGGCACCGCGCGCAGCAGCGCCAGATACAGGTCGAGTACGCGCGCCAGGGCGCGGTCGTCCAGGGCCAGCTTGCTGGTGGACAGCAGTGCCAGGGCTACCAGGTTGACCGGGTTGATCGATGCCGCCTCGTTGAGGTGGCGCGCCACGCGCTCACCGAGGCGATTGGTGGTGTCGTTGAGCCAGGCCGGGCGGTACTGCGGGCCCAGCTCCTGTTCACGCCAACCCGGCTGCTGCTGGTCGAGGAATTCGGCCAGCTTGATCGGCTCGCCGAAGTTCACCGAGACCTGGCCGAAGCGCTGCTTGAGCGCGCCGAGCACCTTGAACAGGTCGAAGATCGATTCCTTCTTCTTGCTCGCGCCGCGCAGCTCGCCCAAGTAGGTGCGGCCTTCCAGCACGCGCTCGTAGCCGATGTACACCGGCACGAAGACGATGGGCAGGCGGTTGCTGCGCAGGAAGCTGCGCAGGGTGATGGCCAGCATGCCGGTCTTCGGTCGCAGCATGCGCCCGGTGCGCGAACGGCCGCCCTCGACGAAGTACTCAACCGGGAAGCCCTTGCTGAACAGGGTGTGCAGGTATTCGTTGAACACCGCCGTATACAGCGGGTTGCCCTTGAAGGTGCGGCGCATGAAGAAGGCGCCGCCCCGGCGCAGCAGACCGCCGATCACCGGCATGTTGAGGTTGATGCCGGCGGCGATATGCGGCGGCGTCAGGCCATTGCGGAACAGCAGGTAGGACAGCAGCAGGTAGTCGATGTGGCTGCGGTGGCAGGGTACGTAGATCACCTCGTGGCCCTGGGCGATGTCGCGCACGCCTTCGACGTTGTGCACCTTGATACCGTCGTAGATCTTGTTCCAGAACCAGCTCAGCACCAGTTCGAGGAAGCGGATCACCGTGTAGGTGTAGTCCGAGGCGATCTCGTTGCCGTAGCGCAGCGCCTGGGCTTCGGCCTTTTCCAGGCTGATCTTCTCACGCTCGGCTTCCTCGGCAATCGCCTGGCGCACCATCGGGTCATGCACCAGCCCCTTGACCAGATTGCGTCGGTGCGACACGTCCGGGCCGATCACCGCTGCCTTCTGGTTGCGGAAGTGCACACGCAGGATGCGGTGCACCATGCGCAGGGTGCGCTCCTTGCCCTTGTCCTGCTCGACCAGTTCGCGCAGGTGAATCGGCGTGGAGAACTGCACACGGGTCTTGCGCCCGAGAATCAGGATGCTGACCAGTCGGCGCAGGCGCCCGGTGACTGCCCAACTGTCGGCGAACAGCAGTTTCCAGGGGCTGGTTTCGCGGTCCGGCGACTGCCCCCAGAACACGCTGACCGGGACGATCTGCGCGTCGTCCACGGCATGCTGGCTGAGGGCGGTGACCACGCGATCGAGGGTTGGCGAGATGCCGCGCTTGTCCTGGCGGCCGAACCAGTCCGGCTCCGGCGTCAGGTAGAAGAAGGCGGCGGGCTCGATATGTTCCCCGACCGCTACCGGCAACACCGGGCGCGGCAGGCCGGCCTTGGTGCACTCGCGGTCGACCACTGCCAGGTCGCTAACCGAGGGCTGCTGCAGCACGTAGAACACCGGCTTGCTGCGGTCGAGCTTGAGGGTGAAGGCGGACTGGTTGATGGTTTCCGAGCGTACCCAGAGGTACAGCAGGCGGCGCAACGATCCGAAGACGAGGCGGCGGAAGGGGGAACGGGTCATACGGACTCTGCTTGTATGGCAAAACGAGCGGTGGCTCGGGAAGGGCGCTAGTGTGCCGCAAGCCCGCCTGGCCGGCAAAAAACTTCCGGGAGAAGTTTTTGACGTCGCTCCGCGACGGCCCTTGAGGTGGCCGCCATGGATGGCAGGACACAAAAAACTCGTGCGTCCAGGCAGTCAGCCCGGCCAGCATGCAGGCAGCGTATGACGAAAAAACGGTCGATGACTCAGCACCCGTTGATCAACAGAACTGCAAAGCGGGTCCCGGGTTCCCGATTGGAATACCGAGTCAGCTCGACCCGATGCTGCGGCACGCCTCCTGACGCTGGTTGCGTTGGTGTACCGGGTAGGAGCGAGCTCTGCTCGCGAAGCTCTTGCGCTTGGGGGTTCGCGAGCAGAGCTCGCTCCTACAGGTGTTCCTGTAGTGGGGGCCGAGTCAGCCGACCACGTCGCTGCGATGTTGCTGCAGGGTCGTAGGGTAGGCCGGGCGGCGATCCGCTTCAGCGTAGTAGGGTGGGCTTCAGCCCACCAAGTTGTGATCTCGCAATTCAGCAGCTTTGGCCGGGGGCATACCGCTTCAGTCCAACAGGAGTTGTGGTCTGGTGGCCGGCGCGATCAGCCGCGGGCCTCACGCCAACTTCATCACTACCACGCCAGCCGCGATCACCGCGCACGCCACCAGGCGAATCGGTCGCAACCTCTCCTTCAGCAACACCACCCCCAGTAGCACGGCGAATACCACGCTGGTCTCGCGCAAGGCCGAAACCAATGCCACCGGCGCCTGGGTCATGGCCCAGATGACGATGGTGTAGGCTGCCATCGACATCGCCCCGCCAGCCAGCCCGCCACGCCAGTGCGGGCCCAGCTGCAGGAAGGCGCGCGGCCCTCGGCTGATGGCCAATACCGCAGCCATCACCACACCGTTGACGGTGAACAGCCACAGCGAATAACCCAGCGCATCGCCATTGTTGCGCGCGCCCATGGCATCGCTGAGGGTGTAGCCGGCGATGAACACTGCCGTCATCAACGCACAGCCCAGCATCGCCCCCTGTGGCGCCTTGTGATGGCCGCCGCGCAGCGCCATCAGCCAGATGCCTAGCACCAGAACCAGCAACCCCAGCAACTGCAGGGCACCGAGCCCGTCATGCAACAGCAGCAGCGACAGCTGGGCGACCATCAGCGGTGAGCTGCCCCGCGCAATCGGGTAGACCTGGCCCAGGTCGCCGTACTGGTAGGCGCGGGCGAGGAAGAAGTTGTAGCCAATATGCAGCAACGCCGACAGCGCGATCCACGGCCAGGCCGAGGCTTGTGGCAGCGCCACCAGCGGCAGGGCGCAGAGCGCCACCAGGCCGGCACCGATCTGAATCAGCGTGGCGGTGAGGAAGCGATCCAGACCAATCTTGAGCAGAGCGTTCCAGCCGGCATGCAGGGCAGCGGCGGCGATGACGGCGAGAAAGACCGTGGTTTCCAAGGCAGGCCTCGAAGGCAGGCGGTTGTCGAAGAAATTGAGCAGGAGCAGTGCGGATGCCGCTCGGCTCGAAGTGATGTGGCTGAGGTGCAGCGTCGGTCGTCAGTCTGCCGCAAGCTCGATTTTCGGGCAAAACCCATTACCGCATGATGGCAGCACAGTGGCGCAACAATGCCTATGATTCAACGCAAGGCGATGGATCACGCCCCGCGACGCTGAACCCAAGGGCAACAGACCCTGGCCCCAACAGCTAGAAAACAGCCCGCCCGTGAAAGGCTTGGAGAACAAGGCGATGACCCCGCCCAGCACGCCGATTGACGCGCATGATGCCGTCGCTCGACGCCCTCGAATCGCAACACCCTTGAACCTGCTGATCGTTCTGGCGAGCGTGTTCGTTGCCATTGTCTGGCTGATCACCCTGCAACGCATCGCCTTCGAACGTGAGCAGGCGCTGGCTGCGGAAATGGCAGCCAACTCCAGCCTGGCCATCGCTTTCGAGCAGCAGGTGTTCCGCGCGCTGAAGGCGGCCGAGCAGGTGGCGGCTTTCGTGCGCGAGCAGTACCGCCGGCAGGGTAAGGCCATCGACCTGCGCCGCTGGGTCGAGGAGGGCGTGATCCGCGAGGAGATGTTCACCATCGTCAGCGTGGTGGACGAGCAGGGCGATATCGTCAGCAGCAGCCAGAACACCGGCCCGGTCAACTACGCCGACCGCGAGTTCTTCACGGCGCAGCGCGATGCTCGTATCGATCATCTGTTCATCAATCAGCCGGTACTCGGGCGGGTTTCCGGGCGTTGGCTGATTCCCATGTCGCTACGTATCGAGCGCGATGACGGCAGCTTCGCCGGCGTCGTGGTGATGGCCGTGCGTCCAGAGGACGTCACGCGTTTCTTCCAGCAGGTCGATCTGGGCCCGCAGGGGCTTTTGGAGCTCGCTGGCCTCGACGGCGTGATACGTGCGCGCAAGATCGGCGCACGCAGCGAATTTGGCCTGGGTGCCGAGTCGCTGGCCTGGTTCCAGCGGCAAAAGCTGCATGACGCCGATGATTTCCACGACAGTGGCGAGGGGCTCGATGGCGTCGCCCGTATCGTCAGCTACCGCACCATGAGCGGTTATCCCCTGATGATTACCGTGGCCACCGCCTACGACGAGGAGATGGCGACGACCTTGCAGCGGCGCTCTACCTACCTGATGGCCGCAGTCGGCGTCACCCTGGTGGTCATGCTGTTCGTTGGCCTGCTGGCGCTGATGCTGGTTCGCCAACGCGCAGCCACCGATGCCCTGCAAGGCAGCGAAGCGCTGTTTCGCGCCACCTTTCACCAGGCGGCCATGGGTATCGCCCACATCAGCCCCGAGGGTCGGATACTGCGGGTCAACGAGAAGTTCGCACGCATGCTGGGGCGCCCGGCCGAGGCGCTGCAAGGCGCCAACATTTTCGACCTGAGCGACGCTGAAGTAGCTGCCGCAGCCCGCAGCTTTCTGAGCGAGCAACTGCTCAGCGAGGCACGTGCGCTTTCCCCGGAAATCGAGAAAACCTATCGGCGTGAGGATGGCTCGCTGATCTGGGTATGCGAGGCCTCAAGCGTCGTCCGCAATCGCCATGGTCACCCGGAGTTCCTGGTGCTGGTCACGCAGGACATCACCGAGCGCAAGCACCTGGAAGCGCGCCTTTGTCATGACGCCGAGCATGACGCCCTCACCGGGTTGGCCAACCGCGTCAGGTTCCACCAGCGCCTTGACCAGGCGCTGGAGTCCGTGCGCGACCAGCAGCAGCTGTGCGCCGTGCTCTATATCGACCTGGATGGATTCAAGGAAATCAACGACCGCCACGGTCATACGGCCGGCGATAGCCTGCTGCAGATGGCCGCCAGGCGTCTGGAAGGATGTGTGCGCAGCACGGACACGGTCGCACGCTTCGGCGGTGATGAGTTCGGCATCGTCCTGGCCAATCTGCACGGCAGTCAGGATTGCGAGACGGTGGCGCTCAAGGTGCTGGATGTTCTGGCACGTCCATTCGACCTGGATGGTAGCGTGGTGCGGATATCGGCTAGTGTCGGCGCCGCTCTGTTTCCGCTGCACGGTGAAAGCGGCCAAGACCTGCTCAAACGTGCGGACCAGGCCATGTATGCGGCCAAGCACGCGGGCAAGAATCGCTTTCACAGCGCTGACGGATAGGGTTGATGATGGCTTGAGCAGCCATCTACGGATCTTCGCCTGAGTACCTTGGACGGCTACTGGTCCGCGATAGGCTGAGTCGAAACGCCCTGTTCGCCAGCCACCAGCAGCTGCCTGCGCCATTTCCACTCCAGTATGCCCAAGCCTGCGACGAACGCAGCCTCGCCGAGCACATGGCAAAACCCCGGTAGCGTCATGACCGGGGCAAAGGTCGCAGCGATGCCAAGGCATACCAACGCCCAGAATCCGTTGGCCACTGCCAGCAGTTTGATCAGCGCTTCGGAGCGCCGCACACGAATCGCCAGCGAAAAGGAAAAGCAGGAATAGGCGATATTGACCGCACCGATGAAGCTCAGCAGCTCGCGGGGCAGGGCATACCACTCGCTCAACCAGGCGGCGAACGACAACACGAGAACCCCCGCGACTGCTGCGGCCATGCAGTCCAGCCAAAGGATATGCCTGATCATTCGCATGAGGTTCGCCTCAGACGCTATGCCGCTTTGGCAAGGTCAGCAGGTACAGCAGGGTAAAGGCGATCACCAGCAGATCCAGGGCGACGGCGGGCGCGGCCTTGCTCAGGTAGTCCTGGCCATGGATCAGCAACAGCGACACGAAGATGGCCTTGCTCAACGCGGCAATGACGGCGCAGAGAGCCCGATGCTTCGGGCTCAGCCCACCATAGATCAGCAGTACGCCCATCAACCCGATCAGCGCCGACCAACTGCGAACGACCAAGGATTGCAACTGCCCGTCGAAGGATGCGCCAAACATCGACTGCAGCGCCTCCTGTGGAGCGAACAGACCGTAGAACATGGTCGCTGTGAGAACGCCAGATAGCAGCATCAGCCATCTGAAATTGCGTGCAATGAAGTCCATCGATGTTTACGTCCTTGTTGATACGAGCGGGTGGAGCATAGCGTCAAAGCGAAGACGTTGGACGCAGCCAGGCTGGAGATTCATGTTGCCCCAGCAACCTGTGCGCCATTTCATCCAGGCAACCATATCCTCAAGAGGTCACAACGCTGTGCGCTCGAGCTGCTGGTTCAGGCTGGGGCCGGTGCAGCCATTGAGTCTATTGGTTTGGGTTAACAGACGCTCGATGAGCGAGCAGGGTGAGCAGCATTGGCTGGTACTCGGATAGCGGGTCGTCTCGCGCCTGATTCAGGTGCAATGGCTGGTCAAGAAGTTGCGCGATCTGTTAGTTAAAAGCTCATAAAACAAGCTGTAACCTGCATATCTTCTGGGTTCTTGGCGGTTTTTAAAAAGTGCTTTTCAGCCACAATTCATGCTTTATACTCGGCCTTCGGCTGCAGCAAGAACGCGAATCGCTTGACCTGCTCCATGCTCGATTGCCGGGGGTGGCGAACGCTGAGAGGACCGTTTTTACCGAGCCGTCAAAGCGCCTTCGGGACAATAAAAACATAGCGAGTTTGGAGAAGTTGGTAATGGCAGATCGTGAGACGGGAACCGTCAAATGGTTCAATGATTCCAAGGGTTACGGGTTCATTCAGCGCGAAAGCGGCCCGGACGTGTTCGTTCACTACCGCGCTATTCGTGGCGACGGCCACCGCACTCTGGTCGAAGGCCAGAAGGTCGAGTTCGGTGTGACCCAGGGCCAGAAAGGCCTGCAAGCGGAAGACGTCTCCGCAGTCTGAGCTCCTGCTCGACATACAACAAGGCCCGTCGATGACGGGCCTTGTTGTTTATGGCGTTCGTTGAACCTGAACGCATGGGGTGGCGCAGACCTGTAGCCCGGATGTAATCCGGGGAAATGGACTGGTTTTCCCCGGATTACATCCGGCTACTGGCGAAGATAATGACCCCACGCAGCCTTGCGTAGGAGCCCCGCCCCGGGGCGAAGCTTGTCGTCCTGATTCGCGGCGGGGCGCCGCTCCTACAGATTTACTGCTGCGCCAAGCGGCCGCTTTTATTCAGTACGCCAGACGATCTCGGTTTCACCATCGGCGTCGACCTTGATCCAGCGATCAGCTTCCTCATCGCTTTCATCTTCTACCCAGGTGCCCGGTGCGCAGCGCACTTGCACGCCGAGCGCGGCATGGGCGGCGCGGGCGCAGGCCAGGTCGTCGGCCCAGGGCGTGGCGTCGCTTTCCAGATACAGGCTGTGCCATTTGCCCACGGCTTTCGGCAGCCAGGTCACCGGCACTTCCCCGGCCTTGCACTTGAAGGTCTGGCCTTTCTGCTGCCAGTCGCTGCAAGGGCCAAGGGCTTCACCCAGCCATTGCGCCACGGCGTCACGTTCGGCGTCTTTCAGGTAGATCTCGATATCAGGTTGGCGCATGGCTTTCAGTCCTGAGAGCGTGGGCTCTGGGTTTTGGTGATCCAATCGTAGCGGATTGAAACGGTGACATCGAAGGGCTCGGCGATCACCGCCTCGCGACGTTCGGCACTGGCGCGCCAGCCGTGCGGGGTCATGGCCAGCAGGTCGGCGCGAGCCTGTGCTTCGGCCAGATGCAGCGGGAATTCGAGGGTCTCGCTGTGGGCGAAGTGCATGCCGGGCGGAATCAGCGCCAGGTGCTTCTCGTCGTCGTAGTCGCGCACCTCGTCGTACAGCTTCTGCCGCAGCTCCATCAGGTGGCCACGGGTCGGGCCCATGCGCAGCAGGCCGCCACCGGGGGCGAGCAGGCGTTTGGCCTCGTTCCAGTCGAGTGGGCTGAAGACGCTGGCGAGCAGGCTGCAACTGGCATCGGCCAAGGGCACGCGGGCCATGCTCGCCACCAGCCAGTTCAACTGCGGAGCACGTTTGCACGCGCGTTTGACCGCCTCACGAGAGATGTCCAGGGCATAACCGTCGGCGGCGGGCAGGCCACGGGCGATCTGTTCCGTGTAGTAACCCTCGCCACAACCGATATCCAGCCAGCGCACCGGCTTGTAGTCGGCAGCCAGTGCGGCCAGGCGAGCAGCCAGCGGCGCGTAGTGGCCTGCGTCGAGAAAACGCCGGCGAGCCTCGACCATGGCGGCATTGTCGCCGGGGTCGCGACTGTTCTTGTGTTGTACCGGCAGCAGGTTGTAGTACCCCTGGCGCGCGCGGTCGAAGCTGTGCCGGTTTTCGCAAGCCAGGCCGTTGCCGCTGGGCATCAGCAGCGCTTGGCAGATGGGGCAGATCAGGCTCATGCCAGCAACTTCACCATGGTCTGGTAGTAAACCTCGGTGAGCAGGTCCAGATCGCTGGCCAGTACACGCTCGTTGATCTGGTGGATGGTGGCGTTGACCGGGCCGAGCTCGACCACCTGGGTGCCGAGGGTGGCGATGAAGCGCCCGTCGGAGGTGCCGCCAGAGGTCGATGGGGTGGTGTCGCGGCCGGTGACGGCCTTGATGCTGGCGGCCACGGCGTCCAGCAGGTCGCCCGGCTGGGTAAGGAAGGGCAGGCCGGACAGGGCCCACTCCAGGTGGTAGTCCAGGCCATGCTTGTCGAGGATGGCGGTGACGCGTTGCTGCAGACCTTCGACGGTAGATTCGGTGGAGAATCGGAAGTTGAACACCGCCTTCAGCTCGCCGGGGATGACGTTGGTTGCACCGGTGCCGGAATTGAGGTTGGACACCTGGAAGCTGGTCGGCGGGAAGTAGTCGTTGCCGTGATCCCAGTGCTCGGCGGCCAGTTCGGCCAGCGCCGGGGTGGCCAGGTGAATCGGGTTCTTCGCCAGGTGCGGGTAGGCCACGTGGCCCTGCTTGCCGTACACGGTGAGGGTGCAGCCAAGCGAGCCACGACGGCCGTTCTTGACCACGTCACCGAGCAGGGTGGTGCTCGACGGCTCACCGACGATGCACCAGTCCAGGCGCTCGTTGCGCTCGCGCAGGCGCTCGACCACCGCCTTGGTGCCGTGCTGCGCCGGGCCTTCTTCGTCGCTGGTGATCAGAAAGCTGATCGCGCCCTTGTGCTCTGGGTAGTCGGCGACGAAGCGCTCAACGGCGATGATCATGCTCGCCAGGCTGCCTTTCATGTCCGCTGCGCCACGGCCGCAGAGCATGCCGTCTTCATCCACGCGCACATCGAACGGCTGGTACTGCCAGGCGTCCAGCGGGCCGGTGGGCACCACATCGGTGTGGCCGGCGAAGCATAGCACCGGGCCGTCACCACCGCGCTTGGCCCAGAAATTCTCCACCTCTTCGATACGCATGTGCTCGACCTCGAAGCCACAGGCGGCCAGGCGGCGCATCATCAGCTCCTGGCAGCCTTCGTCGACCGGGGTCACGGACGGGCGGCGGATCAGGTCGAAGGCGAGGTCCAGGGTCGGGGTGAGGGGGGCGGTCATGATGGCTCCGGTACGACAGCTAGCGTGAAGGCTGGCCATCTTAAAGCAAAAGTCGTTACCGATCAGGTGATAAGGCGCGCCGTACGGCATCTTCGCCATAAAAGCGGCCTGCTGCGACTGGCCGACGGCTGACCTGCATGGCGGGCTTGGGTGGGCAGGGTGCTATCTCTATAATGCGCGCCTTCCTGAAGGGGGTGTAATGGGTACTGAGGATCAGCGATTTGGCGGCATAGCCCGGCTCTACGGCCAGGAAGGCTATCAACGCCTGGCGGCCGCGCATGTGGCGGTAGTCGGCATCGGCGGTGTCGGCTCCTGGGCGGCCGAGGCGCTGGCGCGCTCGGGCGTGGGCGAGATCTCCCTGTTCGACCTGGACGACGTCTGCATTACCAACACCAATCGCCAGGTGCATGCCGTCGAAGGTGCGATAGGCAAGGCCAAGGTCGATGAGATGGCCGCGCGCATCCGCGCTATCAACCCGGCCTGCGTGGTGCATGCGGTGGCGGATTTCGTCACCCGCGAAACCATGGCCGAGTACATCACCGAGCAGCTCGACGGGGTCATCGATTGCATCGACAGCGTGCCGGCCAAGGCGGCGCTGATCGCCTGGTGCAAGCGGCGCAAGATTCAGATCGTTACCACCGGTGGGGCGGGCGGGCAGGTCGATCCGACGCAAATTCAGGTCACCGACCTGAACAAGACCTTCAACGATCCGCTGGCGGCCAAGGTGCGCAGCCTGCTGCGTCGCGATTACGGTTTCTCTCGTACACCGGGACGCACCTATAGCGTGCCCTGCGTGTTTTCCACCGAGCAGCTGCGCTATCCCAAGCCGGACGGCACGGTCTGCCAGGCCAAGGGCTTCGTCGGAGAAGGCGTGCGCCTCGACTGCGCCGGCGGCTTCGGTGCCGTGATGATGGTCACCGCCAGCTTCGGTATGGCTGCAGCGGCCAAGCTGGTGGACAAGCTGGTGGCTGGCGCACGCCGCCCGGCGGAGCGTCTGCCCAAGGCTTGAAAAATCCCCGGCCATGCTTCGTTTGGCTATGCTGGGGCGAGATGGGAGAGGTTGCCGTAACTGACAGGGAGGCGTCGTAGATGATTCGTATCAGAGGTGATTTGTGTCGTACCTGTTTTGTAGCGTCTCTCTGAAAAGACGCTGGGCACGGATGTTCGCCTCCCTGGCGTTGCCTTTGTTGTGGGTGGCGATGGGACCGGTTCAGGCTGAACCCAAGAAGTTGTTTATCGGTACCGGCGACTGGGCGCCTTACGTCGATCAGGAGCGTAGTGACGGTGGTGCTCTGGCGCGTCTGATCAGCGCTGTCTTTGCTGAGGCGGGCTATCAGGTCGAGTACGTCTTTCGTCCCTGGGACCGCAATGTGCTGATGCTGCAGCAGGGGCAGTTGCACGCGATCATGCCCTACAGTTGTACGCCCAGCCGGCTCAACTATGGGATTTGTAGCGACACGCTGGTGCGCGGAGAGATCGTCCTGTTCCATCGTCGCGAGCAGGCGTTCGACTGGACCACGGTCGAGGATTTACTGAGCTACCGTATTGGCACGACTCTGGGTTACTCCTACGGCCCGGCGTTCGATGCAGCGTTGCAGGCCGGTCGGCTCAACGTCGAGCAAAATGGCAAGGAAGACACCAGCTTCCGTCTGCTTGAACTGGGGCGCATCGACTTGCACCCGCAGGATCGTGCGGTGGGTTACGCCATGTTGCGCCGGCTGTTTCGAAAAGACGGCGGTAACATCATTCACCATCCGCGTCAGCTCAATACAGAGCCTCTGCGCCTGTTGTTTCGCAAGGACGATCCGGAAAGTGTCATGCTGTTGCGCAAGTTCAATGCCGGGCTGCGTGAGTTCGCCAACCGTGGTGATCTGCAGCGACTGCAGCAGGCACTCAACTCCGGCGATGCCGATGACTGGAAACCCAGCCAGTCAACTCCGCTGGCGCGAGATTGAACGGCACTCGCCGAATTCCGTTCTCAAGAGTCTTTTGCATGCTCAATAACGATGTACTGCGCAGCCTGCGCTATCTGTTAGACGTCAGCGACGCCAAGCTGGAAGAACTCTGCCGGTTGGCGGATTATCCCGTCGAGCCGGGTTTGATCTCGGCCTGTCTGTTGCACGAGGACGAGCCAGGCTATCGCTCGTGCAACGATGTGCTGCTGGCGCACGTGCTCGAAGGGCTGGTGTTCCACAAGCGTGGCAAGGACGACAGCCGGCCGCGCTTGCCGATGGAAAAGCGCCTGACCAACAACCTGATCCTGAAGAAGCTGCGCGTGGCATTCGAGCTGCGTGACGATGATATTCAGTCCATTCTGCAAGCGGCTGACCTGCCGATGACCAAGACCGAGCTCAGCGCATTGTTCCGGGCACCGGGGCACAAGCATTTTCGCGAGTGCGGCGACCAGATTCTGCGCAATTTCCTGCGGGGTTTGACCTTGCGTGAGCGGGGCTGAGCCTCGCTGCACAATGCCTAGATGATTTCGGCGGTTGAGCGCTGCCGGCGGCGCGGGATCAGCAATATGCCCAAGGCTACCCCCAGAAAGCTGGTCAACAGATCCCCAGTGATGGCGCCTACGCTGTCCCTGCCAGTCTCAGGCAATATGCAGTCGTAGCTGACGCTGGTGAGCGCACCGAATTGCAACGGTTGCTGATCCAGGGGTTGTCCCAGGTTGTACTGCGGGATGGCGGCCCAGTCATCATGGATGCGCTACGTTTCTTCTGGGCTGCATAGATTGCTATAGAAACTGATGCTGCCTAGGGCGATCAAGCCGAATGCGACCAAGCCGCTGGTGACGAGACGCCGATTCGGAGCCATCAGCGCCAGGCAAATCCCGGCAAGCAGACCGGACAAAACCAGGATCAAGATGAAGGGGTGCATTGGCAGCACCTCGTAAACGGCGTCCGGCAGAAATGCCAGCATTGCTCCAAGAAACTGGGGGCCGAAGTAAACCACGGCGATGCTGAGCAGGGCGGCTAGCCCTACGCGGATAAAAATAGGCATGACTCGCTCCATGAGTTCGAGGGCCGCGAGCATACATCATCGATGCCGGGCGAGACCGAACCAGCTTCTAGCTTTCTTGCGCCAGTTCTCGCATACGCTGCAGCACCGCATTGAGCCCATTGCTGCGTGACGGCGAGAGCTGCCGTTGCAGGCCCAATTGTTCAAACCAGTCGACCAGGTCGAGCGCCGCCAGTTTGTTACCGCTAAGGCCATCGACCCGCGCCAGCAATACGGCAAGCAGGCCGCGTAGCAGACGGGCGTCGCTATTGGCGCGAAAGTGCAGATGTTCACCGCTGCGCTCGGCGATCAGCCAGACCAGGCTCTCGCAGCCATGCACACGGTGCTCGTCGACCCGCTCGGCGTCGCTCAATGGCGCCAGGCGCTCACCCCATTGCATCAGCAGGCGCGCGCGCTGCTCCCAGCCGGGGCAGGCGGTAAAAGCTGCCAGTGCTTCCTGAGCGGCGACTGGCAGGCTCATGGCGAGAGACTCCCGTAGCATGTAGGAGCGGCTTCAGCCGCGATGGTCCGGGTACCGATATTCGCGGCTGAAGCCACTCCTGCAACGAGCAATTGGCGGCATTTCATCGCAACAGCTCCAGGGCGTTATCCAGGGCGCTGAAGAAGCGCTGCAGGTCCTCGCCGTCGTTGTACAGGCCGAGCGATACGCGAATCGCACCACTCAAGCCGAGACCTTTCATCAGTGGCATGGCGCAGTGATGCCCGGCGCGCACAGCGATACCCTGTTCGCTGAGCAGGTGCGCCAGGTCGGCGTTATGCACGCCGTCGACACAAAAGCTGGCCAGGGCCAATTGGGGTTGGCCCAGCAGGCGAACACCGTCACGCGCCTGCAGGCCGGCCAGCAGTTCGGCATGCAGGGTCGCCTCATGACGTGCCACGGCTGCGTGATCCTGGCCGTTCAGCCAGTCCAGTGCAGCGCCCAGCGCGATGACCGCAGAAACCGCTGGTGTGCCAGCCTCGAAACCCAGTGGAGCTGGGCGAAAGCGCGCCTCATGGTAGTCGGCATCGAGCACCATCTCGCCGCCGAATTGCCAGTGCTGCAATTGGCCCAACGCTTCGCGGCGGCCATATAGCAGGCCGACGCCATCCGGGCCGTAGAGCTTATGTGACGAACAGACGTAGAAGTCGCAGCCCAGCGCTTGCAGGTCATGACGACCATGCACCGCGCCCTGAGCGCCGTCGACCACAGTGAGGGCGCCTTGCGTGCGCGCCAGTGCCAGCAGCTCGTCCAGCGGCTGCCAGCGACCCAGTACGTTGGACAGTTGCGAGACTGCCAGTAGGCGGGTGCGCGGGCCGATCAGCCTGGCCGCTTGTTGAAGGTCGATGCTGCCGGCGTCATCGAGCGGAAGGACCACCAGTTCCAGGCCGCGACGCTTGGCCAGTTGCTGCCAGGGCAGCAGGTTGGCGTGGTGTTCCAGTGCGCTGATGACGATCTGCTCGCCCGGCTGCAGCAAGTGCTCCAGGCCGTAGGCCAGCAGGTTCAATGATTCGGTAGTGCCGCGGGTAAAGATGATCTCCTCGGCGCTGGCCGCATTCAGCCACTGCGCCGCCTGGCTGCGTGTCGCCTCAAAGGCACGGGTGGCGCGCTCGCCTGGCAGATGCTGGGCGCGATGCACGTTGGCCACGCCGCTGGCCAGGTAGCCGAGCAAAGCGTCCAGCACCGCCTGCGGTTTTTGCGCAGTGGCGGCGCTGTCCAGGTAGGTCTGGCCTTCGGCTGCGAGGGCGAGAATGCCGGGGAAGTCGGCACGCCAGGGGGAGATCAGTGACATGGATGCTTCCAGAGATCATCCGGCGGTTAAAAGTTGGGTTTAACGTGTAGCGAGCGACGGCCAGACAAGGCGCGATAAGGCGAGGAACGGTCGGAGTCGCGGGCGACTTTACTGGTCTGATGACCGATCCGAGCCTTATTGCAACGCAGTATGGGCTAGCGCAGCAGCGTTAAACCAGCTTTTCAGTTGTGGGCGTGCAGGGCTTCGTTCAGCTCGATGGCCGACTTGTGGGTTTTGCACTCCACGGCGCCGGTCAGTGAGTTGCGACGGAACAGCAGGTCCGGCTGACCAGCCAGGTCGCGCGCCTTGACCACCTTGACCAGGGCGTTGCCTTCGTCGAGCAGGTTCACCTTGGTACCGGCAGTGATGTACAGGCCAGCTTCCACGGTGTTGCGGTCACCCAGCGGAATGCCGATACCCGCGTTGGCACCGATCAGGCAGCCTTCGCCGACGCTGATGATGATGTTGCCGCCACCGGACAGGGTGCCCATGGTCGAGCAGCCGCCGCCCAGGTCCGAACCCTTGCCGACGAATACGCCAGCGGAAACGCGGCCTTCGATCATGCCCGGGCCTTCGGTGCCGCCGTTGAAGTTGACGAAGCCTTCGTGCATCACGGTGGTGCCTTCGCCGATATAGGCGCCCAGGCGCACACGGGCGCTGTCGGCGATACGCACGCCGGCCGGTACCACGTAGTCGGTCATTTTCGGGAACTTGTCCACCGAGAACACTTCCAGCAGCTCGCCCTTCAGGCGCGCTTCCAGTTGGCGCTCGGCCAGTTCGTTCAGGTCGACAGCGCCCTGGCTGGTCCAGGCCACGTTGGGCAGCAGCGGGAAGATGCCGGCCAGGCTGAGGCCGTGCGGCTTGACCAGACGATGCGACAGCAGGTGCAGCTTGAGGTAGGCCTCCGGGGTGCTGGTCAGTGCGGCATCTTCAGCCAGGAAGGTGGCGACCAGCGGGTTGTGGCTTTCGGCCAGGCGGGTCAGCAGCGCCGCTTGAGCAGCGTCCACGCCTTTCAGGGCTTCGGCCAGATCGGCGGCTTGCGCAGTGGTAAAGGTGATGGCCTGGTTGCCGCCTTGATAGCCGAGCTTCTCGGCGGCCTTGGCCACCAGCTCGCTGGCCGGGTTGAGCAGCGGCAGGGCGTAGAAGACTTCCAGCCAGTTGCCCTGACGGTTCTGGGTGCCAACACCAAAGGCGATGCTGTAAAGGGAGGTGCTCATTAAGATGGGTTCCTTGCAACGAAATCGGGTGAGAGTGATCAGGCCAGCGCGGCTTGGTAGTTATCCGGCTTGAAGCCGACCAGGGTCTTGTCGCCCAGGTCGAGTACCGGGCGCTTGATCATCGATGGCTGGGCCAGCATCAGTTCGATGGCCTTGGCCTGGTCGAGATCGGCTTTCTGCGCGTCGTCCAGCTTGCGGAAGGTGGTGCCGGCACGGTTCAGGATGGTCTGCCAGCCATGCTCGTTGCACCACTTTTCCAGGTTTGCACGGTCGATTCCGACGCTCTTGTAGTCGTGAAAGGCATAGTCGACCTGGTGTTCATCGAGCCAGGTTCTGGCCTTTTTCATCGTGTCGCAGGCCTTGATGCCATACAGGACGTAACTCATTGATCTTCCTCTGATGAGTGGCGTGCCGGAAGGTCCGGTATATACGGCGGGCCATTATGCCACGTCGTGTCCCTGCATGGCGGTGGCTGTCGCTGCGATGTGTTACGGCGCTAGAATCACGGCCTCCCGCTCGTTCGCGCCGGTTCCACGCCATGCAATTGCTCTACACCATTCTGACCATGTTGCTGGTGGTCAGTGGCACCCGCATTACCGCCCAGTTCATACCCCTGCCATTGCCGCTGCTGCAGATCCTGATCGGCGCGCTGTTGGCGATTCCCGTGCTGGGGCTGCATGTGCGGCTCGATCCCGAGTTGTTTCTGCTGTTGTTCATCCCGCCGTTGCTGTTCGTCGATGGCTGGCGCATGCCCAAGGGGCAGTTTCGCCAGTTGCGCACACCGATCCTGCTACTGGCCTTCGCACTGGTGTTCTTCACCATCCTCGGCGCAGGCCACTTCATCCACTGGCTGTTGCCGCAGGTGCCGCTGGCTGCCTGCTTCGCCCTGGCAGCCGTGCTGTCTCCGACCGATGCGGTGGCTGTGGCGGCGATCACCCACGGCCGTTTGCCGAGCACCTTGAACAACCTGCTGCAGGGCGAAGCGCTGATGAACGATGCCTCTGGCCTGGTGGCGTTCAAGTTCGCGGTGGCTGCGACCCTCACCGGCGTGTTCTCGATCACCGATGCCAGCCTGCAGTTCGTGCTGGTGGCCTTTGGCGGCCTGGCCATCGGTGTCGCGCTCAGTTACCTGTTGGGGCGTCTGCGCGCCTGGATGATCGCCCGCGGCTGGGAAGATCCGGCGCCGCACGTGTTGCTGCTTCTGCTGCTGCCGTTCGCCGCTTATGTGGCGGCCGAGCACCTGGGGTTGTCCGGCATTCTGTCGGCAGTCGCGGCAGGGATGATGCAGAGCCGTCTCGATCTGCTGCCGCGGCAAACGTCCACGCGCATGCTCAATCGCAGTGTCTGGGCCTTGCTGGAGTTCACCTTCAACGGCTTGATCTTCCTGCTGCTGGGCTTGCAGTTACCCGACATCCTCAATGCGGCATTGGGCGAGCACGCAGCGTCCTGGTCGTTCGCCCTGGAAGCGGCCGGCATGGTGCTGGCGATCTATGCGGTGCTCATGCTGCTGCGCTTCGTCTGGGTCTACAGCTACTGGCGGGTGTCCGGTGCGGTACGTCGCCTGCGTGGAGAGCCGACGCGTTTTGCCGGGCAATCGCGGGTCGCCCTGAGTGCGGTGCTGACGTTAGGCGGGGTACGCGGTGCGGTGACGCTGGCGGGGGTGATGTCGCTGCCGTTGCTGCTCAACAACGGGCAGGCGTTTCCGCAGCGCGATCTGCTGATTCTGATCGCTGCCGGGGTGATCCTGCTGTCGCTGCTGGTGGCCAGCGTGGCCTTGCCGCGCCTCCTGCCGCGACTCCCGCAGGACAACGCCGCCCTGCGCGAGCGTGAGCTCAATCGTCACCGTGCGCTGATGCTGGAGTCGGCGATTCGCTACCTGGAGTCCGAAGATGAGCGCGCGGCCGATGCCGAGGGCGCGATCACCTCGGTGGAGGTGAAGGCGCGGCTGATGAGCGAATACCGTGATCTGCTGGAGCGCGCCCATGATGGCGACGAAGCACGCGAGCAGCAGCGTGAGGTGGATCGTCTGGAGTATCGCTTGCGCCTGCAGGCGCTGCGTACCCAACGGCTGGAGCTGTATCGCATGCGCAAGGACAATGAACTGGATGACGATATGCTGACCGAGATCCTGCGCGATCTGGATATCGCCGAGGCGCGCCTGCACAAGAGTTGAGTCACAGATAGGCGTAGCCCGGATGCAATCCGGGAGGCCTTGGGCGGGCTATCCCCGGATTGCATCCGGGCTACGGAGTTAGAGGCTCGCGGCTAAAGCCCCTCCTACAAATCAATTAGCTGTGGGAGGGGCTTTAGCCGCGGCTGCTTCTGACGTCGCTCAGGCGCCGCGAATGAAGCGGGCGATGCGCTCGGCGGCTTCGATGCACTCGGCCAGTGGTGCAACCAGCGCCATGCGCACACGGCCGGCGCCTGGGTTGACGCCGTTCACTTCGCGCGACAGATACGAACCTGGCACCACCGTGACGTGCTCGGCGGCGAACAGGTCGCGGGTGAACAGGGTGTCATCACCCGGGGTGCTTGCCCAAAGGTAGAAGCCACCATCCGGGCGTTGCACGTCCATCACCGGGGCGAGGATGTCCAGCACGGCAGCGAACTTCTCGCGGTACATATCGCGGTTGGCGCGTACGTGTGCTTCGTCGTTCCAGGCGGCAACGCTGGCCAGCTGGGTTTGTACCGGCATGGCGCAGCCGTGGTAGGTGCGGTACAGCAAGAAGTGCTTGAGGATGCTGGCGTCACCGGCGACGAAGCCCGAGCGCAGCCCTGGCAGGTTGGAGCGCTTGGACAGGCTGTGGAACACCACGCAACGGGCGAAATCGTTGCGACCCAGCTCGGCGCAGGCGCTGAGCAGGCCGGGCGGCGGCGCGTCTTCATCGAAATACAGCTCGCTGTAGCACTCGTCGGCGGCGATGACGAAGTCGTGCTCGTCAGCCAGGGCGATCAGTTTCTTCAGCGTCTCGACCGGGATCAGTGCGCCCGTGGGGTTGCCCGGCGAGCAGAGGAACAGAATCTGGCAGCGCTTCCAGGTTTCCGCCGGCACGGCATCGAAGTCCGGGTTGAAGCCATGGGCTTCCAGGCACGGCAGGTAGTGTGGCTCGGCACCGGCGAGGAAGGCCGCACCTTCGTAGATCTGATAGAAGGGGTTAGGGCTGATCACCAGGCCCTTGGCGTTGCGGTCGACCACCGCTTGGGTGAAGGCGAACAGCGCTTCGCGCGTGCCATTGACCGGCAGCACGTGGCGCGCAGCATCCAGCCAGCCGCCGGGTACGCCGAAACGGCGCTCGCACCAGGTGGCGATGCTCTGGCGCAGCTCCGGCAGGCCGAGGGTGGTCGGGTAGACGGCGAGCTTGTCGAGGTTGGCGGTCAGCGCCTGGCCGACGAAGTCCGGCGAACGATGCTTGGGTTCGCCGATGGACAGGGCAATCGGACGCTTGTCGGCGGCCGGTTTTACGCTGCCGAGCAGTTCGCGCAGTTTCTCGAAAGGGTAGGGCTGGAGCTGGTCGAGGGCTGGATTCATCGTTATCTCGTATACGTCGGAAAGCGGGGCGGCTCGATCAAATGTTTATCTGCAGACTCTGCGGCTGAATGCTCGGCTCTGACAGGCGGCGGACGATGGTTTCCTGTAGACGCGCGCACAGCTCGGGGTCGGACAGCGGCTGGTTGTTGGCATCGGTGACGAAGAACACGTCCTCGACGCGCTCGCCCAGGGTGGCGATCTTGGCGTTCTGCAGCGACAGGTCGTATTCGAGGAAGATGCGCCCGATGCGCGCCAGCAGGCCGGGGCGGTCCGGTGCGGTCAGCTCGAGGATGGTCACCGGGCGCTGCGCGTCGTTGTGAATGGTCACCTGCGGGGCGAAGGCGAAATGCTTGAGCTGGCGCGGTACGCGGCGCTGAATGATGGTCGGGTAGTCGTCCGGGTTCTTCAGCGCCTCGATCAGGCCTTCACGAATCTGCTGGATACGCGCCGGGTTGTTACCAATGGAACCGCCGTCGGCATCCAGTACCACGTAGGTGTCGAGGGTGAACTGGCTGGTGGAGGTGATGATCCGCGCGTCGTGAATGTTCAGGTTGAGCTGGCTCATCGCGGCCACGGTCACGGCGAAGAAGTCATGCTGGTCCGGCGCGTAGATGAAGATCTGCGTGCCGCCCTCGAATTCGCGCTGTGTGGTTTCCTTCATCAGTACCAGCGGGCCGCCATCGTTGGGGTGCTGGAGAATGGCGTCGGTGTGCCAGGCCACGTCGGTGGCGGTGTGGCGCAGGAAGTAGTCGTCGCCGAGCTGGCTCCACAGCTGTTCGGCGTCGTCCGGGTCGGTGCCGCCGCGTACCAGGGTGTCCAGGGCCGCGCTTTGCGTCTGGCGAATCTGCTCTTCACGGTCCAGCGGGTTTTCCAGGCCGCGGCGCAGGGCGCGCTTGGTCTCGGTGTAGAGCTGGCGTAGCAGGCTGGCGCGCCAGGAGTTCCACAGGCTGGGGTTAGTGGCGTTGATATCGGCCACTGTCAGTACGTAGAGGTAGTCCAAGTGAGTCTGGTCGCCGACGAACTGGGCGAAGTCGTGGATCACCTGCGGGTCGGAGAGGTCCTTGCGCTGCGCAGTGGTGGACATCACCAGGTGGTGCTGCACCAGCCAGACGACCAGTGCACTATCCCAGGCCGGCAGATGATGGCGGCGGGCGAAGGCCTCGGCGTCCACTGCGCCCAGTTCCGAATGGTCGCCGCCACGGCCCTTGCCGATGTCGTGATACAGGCCGGCGAGGTAGATCAGTTCCGGCTTGGGCAGCTTGTCGATCAGTTTGCTGGCCAGCGGGAATTTCTCCGCAAGTTCCGGCCAGCGGAACTTGCGCAGGTGCTTGATCAGGTTGAGCGTGTGCGCGTCGACCGTATAGATGTGGAACAGGTCGTGCTGCATCTGCCCGACGATATGGCCGAACTCAGGCAGGTAACGGCCGAGAATGCCGTAGCGGTTCATCCGCCGCAGGTTGCGGTGAATACCTTCCCTGCACTTGAACAGTTCGATGAACAGGCTGGTGTTGCGGATATCCTTGCGGAACTCGTCGTCGATCAGGTGGCGGCTGTCGCGCAGCAGGCGGATGCTGTCGGCACGTACGCCTTTGATTTCCGGGTGCTGCGCCATCAGCACGAAAATTTCGATGATGGCGAAGGGTGTGCGCTTGAACACGTTCGGGTGGGTGACTTCGATGTAACGGTCGCGCACCTGGAAGCGGCTGTTCAGCGGTGTGGCCGGGCTGCTTTCGCCGGCGCGCAGGATGACTTCCTCGAAGTGCTGGTTGATCAGGTCCGAGAGTTCGGAAATCCCCATCACCACGCGGTAGTACTTCTGCATGAAGTGTTCGATGCTGCGTTTGCCTTCTCCGTCCTTATAGCCGAACAGCGCGGCGATCTTAACCTGGTAATCGAACAGCAAACGGTCTTCGGCGCGCCCGGCGAGCATGTGCAGGGCGTAGCGCACCTTCCACAAGAATTCCTGGCTGGAGGAGAGCAGGGCGTATTCGCTTTCCAGCAGAAAGCCCTGGCCGACCAGAGCCTGCAGGTTCAGCGTGCCGAACTGACGGCGCGCGACCCAGAGCACGGTCTGGATGTCGCGCAGGCCGCCCGGCGAGCCTTTGACATTGGGTTCGAGGTTGTACTCGGTGTCGTTGTACTTGCCGTGTCGCGCCTTGCGTTCTTCGCGCTTGGCCAGATAAAAGTGCTTGCTCGGCCACATGGCGTCGGTGCTGGTCACCTGCTGCATGCGCTGGCGCAGGTGTTCCGGGCCGGCGATGGTGCGGCTTTCCATCAGGTTGGTGATCACCGTCAGGTCGGCGCGTGCCTCCTCGGCGCATTCGTCGACCGAACGCACGCTCTGGCCGACCTCCAGGCCGATGTCCCAGAGCAGGGTGAGAAAGCCCTCGATGGGCTCGCGGAAGATTTCGTGGTCGCTGCTGTCGAGCAGGATCAGCAGGTCGATGTCCGAATAGGGGTGCAGCTCGCCACGGCCGTAGCCGCCGACCGCCAGCAGGGCGATGTCGGCGTCCTCGCTCCAGGTGAAGCGCTTCCAGGCTTCCTGCAGGATCTGATCGACGAACCAGGCGCGATCCTCGACCAGGCGGCGAATGTCGCGGCCGTCGCGAAAGCGCGCATCGAGTACCTCATGCGCGCCGCGGATGGCCTTCTTGAATGCGGCGATGGGGCTGGATTTTAACGCCAGCTCGGCCTGGAACTGACCGCGGTCAAACAGTTCGGGGTCCATCTGCGGCATGCAGTTGCCTTCCTTATATAAGGGGTCGTAGGGTGCGCCGTGCGCACCGTTTCAGTTCATGGTGCGCATGGCGCACCCTACGAGTCAGTGGCCAGCTGAGGTGCGTGCGATGGTGTCATCGCTGCGTAGGGTGAAAATCTCGTAGCCATCGGCGGTGACCAGCACGGTGTGCTCCCATTGCGCCGAGAGCTTGCGGTCCTTGGTTATGGCGGTCCAGCCGTCGCCGAGCAGGCGGGTTTCCGGGCGACCCTGGTTGATCATCGGCTCGATGGTGAAGGTCATGCCTTCCTTGAGCTCCATGCCGGTGCCGGCCTTGCCGTAATGCAGCACCTGCGGCTCCTCGTGGAAGACCGCGCCAATGCCATGGCCGCAGTATTCGCGGACCACGGAGAAACCGTTCTTTTCCGCGTGCTTCTGGATCACTTCGCCGATATCGCCGAGGCGGGTGCCCGGCTTGACCAGCTCGATGCCTTTATACATGCATTCCTGGGTGATCTTGGCCAGGCGCTCGGCCCACTCGGCCACCTTGCCGACCATGAACATCTTGCTGGTATCGCCGTGGTAGCCGTCCTTGATCACGGTCACGTCGATGTTCAGCACGTCGCCGTCTTTCAGTGGCTTGTCGTTGGGGATGCCGTGGCACACCACGTGGTTGATCGAGGTGCAGATCGACTTGGGAAAACCCTTGTAGTTGAGCGGGGCGGGAATCGCCTGCTGCACGTTGACGATATAGTCATGGCAGATGCGGTCGATTTCCTCAGTGGTGACGCCTGGCTTGACGTGCTCACCGATCATTTCCAGCACTTCGGCGGCCAGGCGGCCAGCGACGCGCATTTTCTCGATTTCTTCGGCGGATTTGATGGTGACGGTCATATGAAGCTCTCGGGCACGAACGGAAAGGTCGCTATGTTAGCAGCTTCGCCGTGCCAGCCCCAAAGGGCGCCGCAACCGCTGCAGGACGTTACTGCGTTGTTTGCCAGCTTTTGTAGCCTGAGCCGGCTTTGTGTGGTATAAAACGCGCCGCTTTACGGGCACTAAGCCCGAAAGCTTAAACCCACACACGTATCGACACGGTTTCCTGGGTGCCTTTCGACAAGTTCGAGGGTTGGAAGCTGGGATACGTGGAGGCCTAACCCGACTTATCAAGGAACTATCATGTCCCAAGTCAACATGCGCGATATGCTGAAGGCCGGTGTGCACTTCGGCCACCAGACCCGTTACTGGAACCCGAAAATGGGCAAGTACATTTTCGGCGCGCGTAACAAGATTCACATCATCAACCTCGAAAAAACCCTGCCGATGTTCAACGAAGCTCAGGCTTTCGTTGAGAAGCTGGCTGCTGGCAAGAACAAGATCCTGTTCGTCGGCACCAAGCGTTCCGCTGGTAAGATCGTTCGCGAAGAAGCTGCTCGTTGCAACTCGCCGTTCGTCGATCACCGCTGGTTGGGCGGCATGCTGACCAACTACAAAACCATCCGCGCCTCGATCAAGCGTCTGCGTGAGCTGGAAGTTCAGTCCCAGGACGGTACTTTCGCCAAGCTGACCAAGAAAGAAGCTCTGATGCGTTCGCGTGATCTGGAAAAACTGGATCGCAGCCTGGGCGGTATCAAGGACATGGGCGGCCTGCCGGACGCACTGTTCGTAATCGACGTTGACCACGAGCGTATCGCTATCACCGAAGCCAACAAGCTGGGCATCCCGGTTATCGGTATCGTCGATACCAACAGCAGCCCGGAAGGCGTTGACTACATCATCCCGGGTAACGACGACGCCATCCGCGCCATCCAGCTGTACATGGGTGCCATGGCCGACGCCGTGATCCGTGGTCGCAGCAACGCTGGCGGCGCCACTGAAGAGTTCATCGAAGAAGCCGCGGCTGCCGAGAGCGCCGAAGGCTAAGCGGTAACGCAAAGCATCTAGCGTTACACGCTGTGCAAAAAGGGGGCTAGGCCCCCTTTTTGCCACTCAAAGATTTGATCGTCCGTGATGCGGGCGATGGTTGAAGACCTACCGAGAGGATTTTCAAAATGGCAGAGATTACTGCAGCACTGGTTAAAGAACTGCGCGAGCGTACCGGCGAAGGCATGATGGATTGCAAAAAGGCCTTGACCAAGGCCGGCGGCGACATCGAAAAAGCCATCGACGATATGCGCGCTTCCGGCGCCATCAAGGCCGCCAAAAAGGCTGGCAACGTTGCTGCTGAAGGCGCTATCGCCGTCAAGGCCGACGGTAAGGCCGCCGTGCTGATCGAAGTCAACTCGCAGACCGACTTCCTGGCTCTGCAGGACGACTTCAAGAATTTCGTTACCAGCAGCGTGGACAAGGCGTTCGCTGACAAGCTGACCGACGCGGCTCCGCTGATCGAAGCTCAGGAAGCCGAGCGTACCGCTCTGGTCGCCAAAGTAGGCGAAAACGTCAACATCCGTCGTCTGGTACGTGTTGAGGGTGACGTTGTCGGTTCCTACCTGCATGGCAATAAGATCGGTGTTGCCGTTGTTCTGAAGGGCGGCGACGTCGAGCTGGCCAAAGACATCGCGATGCACGTTGCTGCAAGCAACCCGGAATTCCTGCTGCCAAGCGACGTTTCGGCTGAAGCGATCGAGCGTGAGAAGGCTGTCTTCCTGCAACTGAACGAAGAGAAGCTCAAGGGCAAGCCTGCCGATATCGCCGAGAAGATGGTTGCCGGCCGTATCTCCAAGTTCCTGGCAGAAGCCAGCCTGGTTGAGCAGGCGTTCGTCAAGAACCCGGAAATCAAGGTCGGTGAGCTGGCCAAGAAAGCTGGCGCTGAAATCGTTTCCTTCACCTACTTCAAAGTGGGCGAAGGCATCGAGAAGCCGGTTGACAACTTTGCTGAAGAAGTTGCTGCCCAGCTGGCCGCCAGCAAGCAGTAATCGTTTTCGGTACGTGTCCCCAAAGAGGCTGCCCGTTTGCGCGGGCGGCCTCTTTGCCGAATAAGGGATGACGAATAAAGTAGCGGTCGTTTCAATGAACGGCCGTTGGCGCTGTCGAAGTGCCGGATAATTGCAGCGCTCGAACGCGTTGCTGACGAATTTCATATCGCCGCAGGAGAGACTTGCAATGGCTCAGCAGACAACTGGTCGCCAACCTCGCTACAAACGCATTCTGCTCAAACTTAGCGGCGAGGCCCTGATGGGCTCGGAAGATTTCGGCATCGATCCCAAGGTGCTCGACCGCATGGCGCTGGAGGTCGGCCAGTTGGTCGGCATCGGCGTGCAAGTCGGCCTGGTGATCGGTGGCGGCAACCTGTTCCGTGGCGCGGCGTTGTCCGCTGCGGGTATGGATCGCGTAACCGGCGACCACATGGGCATGCTGGCGACCGTCATGAACGCGCTGGCCATGCGCGATGCGCTGGAGCGCTCGAATATCCCGGCTATCGTCATGTCGGCGATTTCCATGGTCGGCGTGACCGATCACTATGATCGCCGCAAGGCCATGCGTCACCTGAAGACCGGTGAGGTGGTGATCTTCGCTGCCGGCACCGGTAACCCCTTCTTTACCACCGATTCAGCCGCCTGCCTGCGCGCCATCGAAATCGATGCGGACGTGGTACTGAAGGCGACCAAGGTCGATGGCGTGTACACTGCCGACCCGTTCAAAGACCCGCATGCCGAGAAATTCGAGCGCCTGACCTATGACGAGGTGCTCGATCGCAAGCTGGGTGTGATGGATCTGACCGCCATCTGCCTGTGCCGCGATCACAACATGCCGCTGCGGGTCTTCAACATGAACAAGCCCGGCGCACTGCTGAACGTTGTAGTGGGTGGCGCCGAAGGAACACTGATCGAGGAGGATGCACAATGATCAACGACATCAAGAAAGACGCTCAGGAGCGCATGAGCAAGTCCCTGGAAGCGCTGGGTCGTAACCTGGGTTCCATTCGTACCGGTCGTGCCCATCCGAGCATTCTCGACAGCATCAAGGTACCGGCCTGGGGCAGCGACATGCCGCTCAATCAGGTAGCAGCGATCACCGTTGAGGACGCGCGTACCCTGAAGATCGTCGCGCATGACAAGACTCTCGGCGCTGCGATCGAGAAAGCCATCCTGACCTCGGACCTGGGTCTGAACCCGAGCAGCGCTGGTTCCACCATTCGTGTGCCGATGCCGGCGCTGACCGAGGAAACCCGCAAGGGCTACACCAAGCAGGCGCGCGGCGTTGCCGAAGATGCCAAGGTCGCCGTGCGTAACGTGCGTCGCGATGCGCTGGCCGAGCTGAAGAAACTGTCCAAAGCCAAGGAAATCAGCGAAGACGAAGAGCGTCGCGCTGCTGATGAGCTGCAGAAGATCACCGACAAGTTCATCGGTGATGTCGACAAGGCGCTCGAGGTGAAAGAAGCGGACCTGATGGCTGTTTGACGGCTGGGCGCCCATACATGGACAAGAACAAGCAGGGTGCTGTGCCGCGGCATGTCGCCATCATCATGGATGGCAACAATCGCTGGGCGAAGAAGCGCCTGTTGCCGGGTGTGGCAGGGCACAAGGCCGGGGTCGACGCGGTTCGCGCGGTGATCGAGGTCTGTGCCGAGTCGGGGGTCGAGGTACTGACCCTGTTCGCCTTCTCCAGCGAGAACTGGCAGCGTCCGGCCGAAGAGGTTGGTGCGCTGATGGAGCTGTTTCTGGGGGCGCTACGTCGTGAGGCCAAGCGGCTGCTGGATAATGACATCAGCCTGCGCATCATCGGTGACCGCTCGCGGTTTCATCCCGAGTTGCAGGCGGCCATGCGCGACGCCGAGCTGCTGACAGCCGGAAACCGTCGTTTCACCTTGCAGATCGCTGCCAACTACGGCGGTCAGTGGGATATCGCCCAGGCCGCTCAGCGTTTGGCCCGTGAAGTGCAGGCAGGCCACCTGCAGCCTGAAGACATCACGCCGCAATTGCTTCAAGGCTGCCTGGCCACCGGTGACCTGCCGTTACCCGACCTGTGCATTCGCACTGGCGGCGAGCACCGCATCAGCAACTTCCTTCTCTGGCAGTTCGCTTACAGCGAACTGTACTTTTCCGACCTCTATTGGCCGGACTTCAAGCATGAGGCCATGCGCAAGGCGCTGGCCGATTTCGCTACCCGCCAGCGTCGCTTCGGCAAGACCAGCGAGCAGGTGGAAGCTGAGGCGCGCTCTTAATGCTCAAACAACGAATCATCACGGCTTTGGTGCTGTTGCCCATCGCCCTGGGCGGTTTTTTTCTGCTCGATGGCGGTGCCTTTGCCCTGTTCATCGGTACGGTGGTCACGCTGGGTGCCTGGGAATGGGCGCGTCTGGCAGGGTTCGAGGCTCAGTCGCTGCGTGTGACCTACGCGGCTGCCGTGGCCGTGTTGCTCGGCCTGCTGTACATGGTTCCGGTCGTTGCCCCGCTGCTGCTGGTGGTGGCTGTGCTGTGGTGGTTGGTCGCGACCTTTCTGGTAATGACCTACCCCGATAGCAGTCGTTTCTGGGGCGGGGTGCCGGGGCGTTTGCTGATTGGTTTGCTGATTCTGCTGCCGGCTTGGCAGGGTCTGGTTCTGCTCAAGCAGTGGCCGCAAGCCAATGCGCTGATCATCGCCGTGATGGTGTTGGTTTGGGGTGCGGATATCGGTGCTTATTTTTCCGGCAAGACCTTTGGCAAGCGCAAACTGGCGCCCAAAGTCAGCCCAGGCAAGAGCTGGGAAGGCCTCTATGGTGGTCTTGTGGCCAGTCTGTTGATCACTCTGTTGGTCGGGCTGCAACAGGGCTGGTCCGCTGTTGGGCTGCTGCTGGCTCTTGCCGGTGCTGCCGTGGTGGTGCTGATTTCCGTGGTTGGCGACTTGACTGAAAGCATGTTCAAGCGTCAGTCCGGGATCAAGGACAGCAGCAATCTGCTGCCGGGTCACGGCGGTGTACTGGATCGCATCGACAGCCTGACGGCGGCCATTCCGCTGTTCGCTGCATTGCTCTGGCTCGCGGGTTGGGGAGCGCTGTGAGCGCAGTGCAGCAGGTCACCGTACTGGGGGCTACTGGCTCCATCGGCCTCAGCACGCTGGATGTGATCGCGCGCCATCCTGAGCGCTACAGCGTCTTCGCGCTGACGGGCTTTTCGCGCTTGGCAGAGCTGCAGGTGCTGTGCGTGCAGCATCGCCCGCGCTACGCGGTGGTGCCAGATGCCGATTCAGCGCTCGAGTTGCAGAACAATTTGCGCGCTGCCGGGCTGGCGACCGAAGTGCTGGTTGGCGAAGCAGGGTTGTGCGCCGTCTCTGCCGACGCCGCCGTCGATTGCGTAATGGCGGCCATTGTTGGCGCAGCGGGCCTCAAGCCGACCCTGGCAGCCGTGCAGGCCGGCAAGAAAGTGCTGCTGGCCAACAAGGAAGCGTTGGTGATGTCTGGCGCCTTGTTCATGCAGGCGGTCAAGCAGAGCGGGGCGGTGCTGCTGCCCATCGATAGCGAGCACAACGCGATTTTCCAATGCTTGCCGGGCGACTATTCGCGCGGTCTGCAGGCGGTCGGTGTGCGTCGCGTGCTGCTGACAGCTTCCGGTGGACCTTTTCGCGAAACGCCGTTGGCCGATCTGGAACGTGTCACGCCGGAGCAGGCGTGCGCGCATCCGAACTGGTCGATGGGGCGCAAGATCTCGGTCGATTCGGCCAGCATGATGAATAAGGGGCTCGAGTCGATCGAAGCCTGCTGGCTATTCGATGCCCGTCCCGAGCAGATCGAGGTGGTCATCCACCGGCAGAGCGTGATTCATTCGCTGGTCGATTACATCGACGGTTCGGTATTGGCCCAGCTGGGTAATCCGGACATGCGCACGCCCATCGCGCATGCTTTGGCCTGGCCGGAGCGTATCGACTCGGGCGTATCACCTCTGGATCTGTTTACCGTCGGTCGACTGGATTTCGAACGTCCCGACGAGCAGCGTTTCCCCTGTTTGCGCCTGGCGCGTGAGGCGGCACAGGTCGGCGGCAGTGCGCCGGCGATGCTCAACGCGGTCAATGAGGTGGCAGTCGAGGCTTTCCTGCAGCGGCGCATCCGTTTCACTGATATCGCGCGTATGATTGAGTCCGTGTTGAACGCCCAGCCTGTGCAGGCTGTCGAAGCGCTCGACGCAGTATTCGAGGCCGATGCCCGGGCGCGTGAACTGGCTGGGCAGTGGCTCGTTGGTCGTTGATCACGCCGGTGTTGGTCTTGTACTTGAGCGGCTCGTAGGGCTGGAGAAGTGAAATGAGTGGGTTGTACATGCTGGTTGGCACCTTGATCGCACTGGGTGTCCTGGTCACCTTTCACGAGTACGGACACTTCTGGGTGGCTCGCCGCTGCGGCGTCAAGGTGCTGCGCTTTTCCGTCGGCTTCGGTACGCCACTGCTGCGCTGGCATGACCGCCAGGGTACTGAGTTCGTCGTAGCGGCTATTCCTCTGGGCGGCTACGTCAAGATGCTCGATGAACGCGAGGGCGATGTACCGCCCGAACTGGTCGAGCAATCGTTCAATCGCAAGAGTGTTCGTCAGCGTATCGCAATCGTGGCCGCGGGCCCGTTGGCTAATTTCCTGCTGGCACTGTTGTTCTTCTGGTTCGTTGCCATGCTCGGCAGTCAGCAGGTTCGGCCTGTGATTGGTGCCGTGCAGCCTGACAGCCTGGCGGAAGTGGCCGGCTTGCATGCGGGGCAGGAGATCGTTGCGGTCAACGGCGAGGCCACCAGTGGTTGGGCGGCGGTCAATCTGCAGCTGGTAAGGCGTCTGGGCGAGAGCGGTACGCTCGATCTACGCGTGCTCGAGCCGGGCTCCACGGTTGAAACGTCCAAGCAGGTGCAATTGGATAACTGGTTGCGTGGCGTCGACGAGCCGGACCCGATTGGCTCGCTGGGGATTCGCCCCTGGCGCCCGGTGCTGGAGCCGGTTCTGGCTGAGGTGGATTCCAAGGGGCCTGCCTATGCTGCAGGCCTGCAGGCCGGAGATCGACTGCTGGCGCTCGATGGCGAGCCGCTTGCCGACTGGCAGGGGCTGGTTGATCGCGTAAGGGCGTTGCCGGGCGAGGCGGTCACGCTGCGCTTCGAGCGAGCAGGACAGGAGCGGGACGTGCAGCTGACACTGGCGTCGCGCGGTGAAGGGGAGGCTCGCAGCGGTTACCTGGGCGCGGGTGTGCAGGGTGTCGAGTGGCCGCCAGAGATGCTCCGCGAGGTGCGCTACGGTCCGCTCGAAGGCGTCGTCGAGGGCATGCGTCAAACCTGGTCCATGAGCCTGCTGACCCTCGATTCCCTCAAGAAAATGCTGTTCGGTGAGCTCTCGGTAAAAAACTTGAGTGGGCCGATAACCATTGCTAAAGTGGCGGGCGCTTCAGCTGAGTCAGGGCTGGGGGATTTCCTGAAATTCCTTGCATATCTGAGTATTAGCCTGGGGGTTCTCAATCTGCTGCCCATTCCTGTACTGGATGGTGGGCATCTGCTGTTTTATCTGGTCGAGTGGGTGCGTGGTCGCCCCTTGTCTGAGCGGGTTCAGGGTTGGGGGATGCAGATCGGCATCAGTCTGGTTATCGGGGTCATGTTGCTTGCCCTGGTCAACGACCTTAGCCGCCTGTGAGCACTACTGAATACGTTCTTGAGATTTAAAAGAAGTGTCGCCTAAGCGGCAGTTTTTATCGTCAGTTGGAATAAGAAAGGACTTCATGAAACGTCTGCTGCTACCTGCGGTACTGTCCGCATTGATGATCGCCGAAGTTCACGCCGAGTCCTTCACCATCTCCGATATACGCGTCAACGGCCTGCAGCGGGTTTCCGCGGGTAGTGTATTCGGCGCGTTGCCGCTCAATGTGGGCGAGCGGATAGATGATCGCCAGCTGGTCGATGCCACCCGTTCCCTGTTCCGTACCGGCTTCTTCCAGGATATTCAGCTTGGTCGCGATGGCGACGTGCTGGTCGTTACTGTGGTCGAGCGTCCCTCTATCTCCGGCATCGAGATCGAAGGCAACAAGGCCATCAGCACTGAAGACCTGCTCAAGGGCCTGAACCAGTCTGGTCTGGCCGAGGGCGAGATCTTCCAGCGCGCCACCCTCGAAGGCGTGCGTAACGAGCTGCAGCGCCAGTATGTCGCTCAGGGCCGTTATTCGGCCGAGATCGAAGCCGAGGTGATTCCGCAGCCGCGTAACCGCGTGGCGCTGAAGATCACCATCAACGAAGGCACCGTAGCCGCTATCTCCCACATCAACGTGGTCGGCAATACCGTGTTCTCCGATCAAGATCTGGTCGATCTGTTCGAGCTGAAGACCACCAACTGGCTATCCTTCTTCAAGAACGACGACAAGTACGCCCGCGAAAAGCTGTCCGGTGACCTCGAGCGTCTGCGCTCCTACTACCTGGACCGCGGCTACATCAATATGGATATCAGCTCCACGCAGGTTTCCATCACCCCGGACAAGAAGCACGTCTACATCACCGTCAACGTCGAAGAAGGCGAGAAGTACAGCGTTCGCGACGTGAAACTGTCCGGTGACCTCAAGGTCCCGGAAGACGATGTGCGCGCACTGCTGCTGGTCAAGGAAGGTCAGGTCTTCTCGCGCAAGATCATGACCACCACCAGTGAGCTGATCACCCGTCGTCTGGGTAACGAGGGTTACACCTTCGCCAACGTCAACGGCGTGCCGGAAGCGCACGACGAAGACAACACCGTTTCGATCACCTTCTTCGTCGATCCGGGCAAGCGTGCCTACGTCAACCGTATCAACTTCCGCGGCAACACCAAGTCCGAAGACGAAGTGCTGCGTCGCGAAATGCGTCAGATGGAAGGTGGCTGGGCATCGACCTACCTGATCGACCAGTCCAAGACTCGCCTGGAGCGCCTGGGCTTCTTCAAGGAAGTCAACGTCGAAACTCCGCAAGTGCCAGGCACTGATGACCAGATCGACGTCAACTACAGCGTCGAAGAGCAGCCGTCCGGCTCCATCACTGCCAGCGTCGGTTTCGCCCAGAACGCCGGCCTGATCCTTGGTGGTTCGATCAGCCAGAACAACTTCCTGGGTACCGGTAACCGCGTCAGCATCGGTCTGACTCGCAGTGAATACCAGACCCGATACAGCTTTGGCTTCGTTGATCCCTACTGGACCGTCGACGGCGTGAGCCTGGGTTACAACGCCTTCTACCGCACCACCGACTACGATGAACTTGATGTCGATGTATCCAGCTATTCGGTTGACAGCCTAGGTGCAGGTATCAACATCGGTTACCCGATCAGCGAAACCGCGCGTCTGACCTATGGTCTGACCGTACAGCAGGACAGCATCGATACTGGTCGCTATACCGTCGATGAGATCTTTGATTTCATCGAAGCTGAGGGTGATAACTACCTCAACTTCAAAGGTTCGATCGGTTGGTCCGAGTCGACCCTGAACCGTGGTGTTCTCGCTAACCGTGGTCATTCGCAGAGCCTGGTGCTGGAAACCACCATTCCAGGTAGCGATCTGTCGTTCTACAAGCTCGACTACCGTGGTCAGGTGTTCACCCCGATCAGCGATAACTACACCCTGCGCTTCCATACCCAGTTGGGTTATGGCGACAGCTACGGTTCCACGGCTGAACTGCCGTTCTACGAGCACTACTACGCCGGTGGTTTCAACTCGGTACGTGGTTTCAAGGACAGCAGCTTGGGCCCTCGCAGTACCCCGAGCAGCGGTACCAAGCCTGGTACTCTGGCTGATCCGGATCAGGACCCGCTGCCGTTCGGTGGTAACGTATTGGTGCAGGGTGGCGTCGAGATGCTGTTCCCCCTGCCGTTCGTCAAGGACCAGCGTTCGTTGCGTACCGCGTTGTTCTGGGATGTGGGTAACGTATTCGACACCAACTGCTCGTCGAGCCAGAAGAAGCTCAGCGACAGCTGCAATATCGACTTCAGCAGCATGGCCAGCTCCGTGGGTGTTGGCCTGACCTGGATCACCGCGTTGGGCCCGCTGAGTTTCAGTCTGGCCATGCCGATCAAGAAGCCGGATGATGCCGATACTCAGGTATTCCAGTTCTCCCTGGGTCAAACCTTCTAAGTTCGTTTCACAGAAAGCCAACAGTTTTGTTGCAGGAGTGCATTGTGCGTAAGTTGACTCAACTGGTTCTGTTCACCGCCGCCCTGATCGCCACTCCGGCGTTCGCCGAGATGAAGGTGGCCGTGCTGAACTATCAGATGGCGCTGCTCGAGTCGGATGCAGCCAAGCGCTACGCCGTCGATGCCGAGAAGAAGTTTGGTCCGCAACTGAACAAGCTCAAGACTCTGGAAAGCGACGCCAAGCGCATCCAGGATCGTATGGTCAAAGATGGCGACAAGATGCAGCAGGCTGAGCGCGAGCGTCTCGAGCTCGAATTCAAGCAGAAGGCCCGTGACTTCCAGTTCCAATCCAAGGAACTGAACGAAGCCAAGGCCATCGCCGACCGCGAGATGCTGGGCAAGCTGAAGCCGAACCTGGATAAGGCCGTCGAAGACGTGATCAAGAACGGCAACTTCGACCTGGTGCTCGAGCGTGGTGCGGTGATCGAGGTCAAGCCTCAGTACGACATCACTCGCCAGGTCATCGAGCGCATGAACCAGATGCGTTAAGCATGACAGTGACAGTTACTCTCGGCCAATTGGCTGAGCGTCTTGGCGCCACCTTGCGTGGCGCCGAAGCGAAGGTCATCACGGGCCTGGCCACCTTACAGGAGGCCAGGCCCGAACAGTTGAGCTTCCTGGCCAATGCCCAGTACCGCAAGTTTCTGGCGCAGACTCAGGCCGGTGCCGTGCTTCTGACCGCAGCCGATGCTGAAGGCTACGCTGGCGATGCCCTGATCGTTGCCAACCCGTACCTGGCTTATGCCCAGCTGTCGCATGTGTTCGATCGCAAGCCCAAGGCTGCGCCGGGTATTCATGCCACGGCACAGATTGCCGAAGACGCTCAGATCGATCCGAGTGCGAGTATTGGCGCTTTTGCGGTTATCGAAAGCGGTGCGCGTATCGGTGCTGATGTCAGCATCGGTGCCCATTGTGTAGTCGGTGCGCGCAGTGTGGTGGGTGATGGCGGCTGGCTGGCGCCGCGCGTGACGCTCTATCACGACGTGCAGATCGGTAAGCGGGTGGTGATCCAGTCCGGTGCTGTGATCGGTGGTGAAGGCTTCGGTTTCGCCAACGAGAAGGGCGTCTGGCAGAAGATCGCGCAGATCGGTGGGGTAACCATCGGCGATGACGTCGAGATCGGCGCCAACACCACGGTGGATCGCGGTGCGCTGTCCGACACCCTGATCGGCAATGGTGTGAAGCTGGATAACCAGATCATGATCGCGCACAACGTGCAGATTGGTGACAACACTGCAATGGCGGGCTGCTGCGGTATTTCCGGCAGCACCAAGATCGGCAAGAACTGCATGATCGCTGGCGGTGTGGGGATGGTTGGTCATATCGAAGTGTGCGACAACGTGTTCGTCACCGGCATGACCATGGTGACCCGTTCGATCACCGAGCCGGGCGCCTATTCTTCCGGTACCGCCATGCAGCCGGCGGGCGAGTGGAAGAAGAGTGCGGCCCGTATTCGTCAGTTGGACGAGATGGCCAAGCGACTGCGTGAGCTGGAAAAACAGCTGGCCGCCGTGACCCAGACGGCAAACGTCTCATCTGATGCCTGAGCACGGCGCGGCCGTGCTCTTTTCTTTTCTTACAGGCTTAACCGGACATGATGGACATCAACGAAATTCGTGAATATTTGCCGCACCGCTATCCGTTCCTGCTGGTGGACCGTGTGGTGGACCTGGACGTCGAAGGCAAACAGATTCGCGCCTATAAGAATGTCAGCATCAATGAGCCGTTCTTCAACGGTCACTTCCCCGAGCACCCGATCATGCCGGGCGTTCTGATCATCGAGGCGATGGCTCAAGCTGCCGGTATCCTCGGCTTCAAGATGATGGGCGTGAAGCCGGCTGATGGCACCCTGTATTACTTCGTTGGCTCCGACAAGCTGCGTTTCCGTTCGCCGGTGTTGCCGGGTGACCAACTGACGCTGGAAGCCAAGTATCTGAGCGATCGTCGCAGCATCTGGAAATTCGAGTGCCGCGCCACTGTCGATGGCAAGGAAGTCTGCTCCGCTGAAATCATTTGTGCGGAACGCAAGCTATGAGTTTGATTGACCCACGCGCGATCATCGACCCCAGTGCCAGATTGGCTGACGACGTTGTCGTTGGCCCTTGGAGCATTGTTGGTGCCGATGTGGAAATTGGCGAGGGTACAGTCATCGGTCCGCACGTAGTGCTCAAGGGACCGACCGTGATTGGCAAGCACAACCGCATCTACCAGTTTTCTTCGGTCGGTGAAGATACGCCGGACCTGAAGTACAAAGGTGAGCTCACTCGCCTGGTGATCGGCGATCACAACACCATTCGCGAAGGCGTCACCATTCACCGCGGCACCGTACAGGATCGCAGTGAAACCACCATTGGCGACCACAACCTGATCATGGCTTATGCCCATATCGGCCATGACAGCGTGATCGGTAACCATTGCATTCTGGTCAATAACACGGCACTGGCTGGCCATGTATGGGTCGACGACTGGGCGATTCTGTCCGGCTACACCCTGGTGCACCAGTTCTGCCGCATTGGCGCGCACAGCTTCTCGGGGATGGGCACCGCGATTGGCAAGGATGTGCCTGCTTTCGTTACCGTATTCGGTAACCCGGCCGAAGCGCGCAGCATGAACTTTGAGGGCATGCGTCGTCGTGGTTTCTCAGCCGAGGCCATTGCCGCATTGCGCAAGGGCTACAAGCAGGTTTATCGCCAGGGGCTGACCGTAGAGCAAGCACTGGCCGAATTGGCCGAGTCTGCTGCTCAGTTCCCCGAGGTGGCGATCTTCCGCGATTCGATCCAGGCCTCCACGCGCGGCATCACGCGCTGATTCCTATGAGCAGACCTATTCGCGTCGCACTGGTCGCCGGTGAGGCGTCCGGTGACATTCTCGGCTCCGGCCTGATGCAGGCTATCAAACAGCGTTATCCAGATGCCGAGTTCATCGGTGTTGGCGGTGCGCGTATGGAAGCCGAGGGCCTGAAATCCTACTTCCCGATGGAGCGCCTGGCCGTGATGGGCCTGGTCGAGGTGCTCGGTCGTTTGTTCGAACTGCTTGGCCGTCGCCGCCAGTTGGCGCGCGACCTGATCGCCGCGCAGCCGGATGTGTTCATCGGTATCGATGCCCCCGATTTCAATCTGGGTCTGGAACTCAAGCTGCGCCGTGCCGGGATCAAGACCGTGCATTACGTCAGCCCCTCGGTCTGGGCCTGGCGGCAGAAGCGGGTGCTGAAGATCCGTGAAGCCTGCGATCTGATGCTGACCCTGTTTCCGTTCGAGGCGCAGTTCTACGACGAACATCTGGTGCCGGTGCGCTTTGTCGGTCATCCGCTGGCCGATGCGATTCCACCGCAAGCTGATCGTGCCGCCGCGCGCGAGGCATTGGATCTGCCGCAAGACGAGCCCGTGGTCGCGCTCATGCCAGGTAGCCGTGGTGGCGAGGTCGCGCGCTTGGGTGAGCTGTTTCTCGAGGCGGCGATCCGCCTGCGTGCGCTTCGCCCGGGTGTTCGTTTCCTCCTGCCTTGCGCCACCCCCGAGCGCCGTGAGCAGTTGGAGCAGATGCTGGCAGGGCGTGATTTGCCGCTGACGTTGCTCAACGGTCGATCCCACGAAGCGCTGGCTGCCTGTGATGCTGTGCTCATCGCATCGGGCACCGCGACCCTGGAAGCGCTGCTGTACAAGCGGCCGATGGTGGTGGCGTACCGCGTAGCGCCGCTGACCTACCGTATCCTCAAGCGCCTGGTGAAGAGCCCCTATATCTCGCTGCCTAATCTGCTGGCCGAGCGTTTGCTGGTGCCTGAGCTGATTCAGGATGCCGCGACGCCTGAGGCATTGGCCCAGGCCGTGGCACCGCTGATCGATGGTGGGCAAGTGCAGACCGAAGGTTTCGACGTCATTCACCGTGCGCTGCGTCGCGATGCTTCACTGTCTGCGGCTGATGCAGTTCTCAAGCTCGCTGGGCGAGTCTGATGCAGCTGGGATTGGACTTTACCCTGGTCGAAGAGCTGGTCGCCGGCGTTGACGAGGTTGGTCGTGGCCCGCTCTGCGGCGCCGTGGTGACGGCGGCGGTGATCCTCGATCCGGCGCGGCCGATCATCGGCCTGAACGACTCTAAGAAACTTTCCGAGGCGCGCCGTGAAGCGCTGTTCGACGAGATCCGCGAGAAAGCCCTGTCCTGGTGCATCGCTCGCGCCGAAGTCGAGGAGATCGACCGCCTGAATATCCTGCATGCCACCATGCTGGCGATGCAGCGCGCCGTCGAGGGGTTGAGCGTAACGCCGAGACTGGCGCTGATCGACGGCAACCGTTGCCCCAAGCTGGCCGTGCCGAGTGCGCCGGTGGTCAAGGGCGACAGCCGGGTTCCGGCTATCGCCGCCGCTTCGATCCTGGCCAAGGTCAGCCGCGACCGCGAAATGCTCGAAATGGACCGTCTCTATCCCGGCTACGGAATTGCCGGTCACAAGGGTTACCCCACGCCCGTTCATCTCGAAGCGCTGATACGCTTGGGGCCTACGCCGATTCATCGGCGCTCCTTCGCCCCGGTACGTGCCTTGCTCGAAGGCGTGTAGCTGCATGACCCGGATGCAAGCCGGGAAATGCCACGCCTGTTGAACCTCTGGCCCTCAGCCAGACCCTCTTAGGCTACAATCCGCGCTTTGTCGTTTTCACCTGCAAGGCCGCCCATGACTCAAGCGTTCGTCCACCTGCGTCTGCACACCGAATACTCCCTGGTCGATGGCCTGGTGCGGGTCAAACCGCTGATCAAGGCCGTTGCCGGGGCCGGCATGCCGGCGGTGGCGGTCACCGACATGAGCAACATGTGCTCGCTGGTGAAGTTCTACAAGACGGCCATGGGCGCTGGGGTCAAACCGATCTGCGGCGCCGATATCTGGATGGCCAGCGCCGAGGAAGACGGCCCGCTGACGCGCTTGACCCTGCTGGCGATGAATGCCAAGGGCTATCGCAACCTCACCGAGCTGATCTCTCGTGGTTGGTCCGAAGGTCAGAGCAACGACCTGGTGATCATCCAGCGTGACTGGGTCAAGGATGCGGCAGAAGGTTTGATTGCGCTGTCCGGCGCCCGTGAGGGCGAAGTGGGTCAGGCGCTGCTGGCCGGTGACGAAGCCCTGGCCGAAACGCGTCTGCGCGAATGGATGGCAGTATTCCCGGACCGTTTCTATCTGGAAGTGCAGCGCACCAGCCGAGTGGGTGACGAGGAATACCTGCATGCCGCCGTGGCGCTGGCCGATCGCGTCGAGGCACCGCTGGTGGCGACCAACGATGTGCGCTTCATCAAGCAGGGTGACTTCGAGGCCCACGAAACCCGCGTCTGCATCGGTGAAGGCCGTACCCTCGACGATCCGCGCCGGCCGCGGCACTACTCCGATCAGCAGTACCTGAAAAGCGCCGACGAAATGTGGGAGCTGTTCTCCGACCTGCCCGAGGCACTGGAGAACACGGTCGAGATCGCCAAGCGCTGCAACATCGACGTGCAGCTCGGTAAATACTTTCTGCCGGATTTCCCCACGCCCAATGGCATGGGCATCGACGATTACTTGCGCCACGCCTCCTTCGAGGGTCTGGAAGAGCGCCTGGAAGTGCTGCTGCCCAAGAGCACGCCGGATTATGAGGCGAAGAAGCAGGTCTATATCGATCGCCTCAACTTCGAGCTCGACATCATCATCCAGATGGGTTTCCCCGGTTACTTCCTGATCGTTATGGACTTCATCCAGTGGGCCAAGAACAACGGCGTGCCGGTTGGCCCGGGCCGTGGTTCGGGTGCCGGTTCGCTGGTGGCCTACGTGCTGAAGATCACCGACCTCGATCCGTTGGCCTATGACCTGCTGTTCGAGCGTTTCCTCAACCCGGAACGGATTTCCATGCCCGACTTCGACGTCGACTTCTGCATGGATGGCCGCGACCGGGTGATCGACTACGTGGCCGAGAAGTACGGGCGTAATGCGGTGAGTCAGATCATCACCTTCGGCTCGATGGCGGCCAAGGCGGTGGTGCGCGACGTGGCCCGGGCGCAAGGCAAGTCCTACGGCCTGGCTGACCGTCTGTCGAAGATGATCCCCTTCGAAGTGGGCATGACCCTGGAGAAAGCCTACGAGATGGAGGAGCCGCTGCGCGACTTCCTCAAGAACGACGAGGAAGCCCAGGAAATCTGGGACATGTCGCTCAAGCTCGAAGGCGTGGTGCGCGGCACCGGCAAGCACGCTGGTGGTGTGGTGATCGCACCGACCAAACTCACCGACTTTTCGCCGATCGCCTGTGACGAAGAGGGCGGCGGCCTGGTGACCCAGTTCGACAAGGATGACGTCGAGCAAGCCGGCCTGGTCAAGTTCGACTTCCTCGGCCTGCGCACGCTGACCATCATCAAATGGGCGATGGAGACTATCCACCGTATCCAGAAGCGCGACGGCGCGCCGGATGAGGATCTGGTCAACATCGACTTCATCCCGCTGGATGACAAGAAAACCTACGACATGCTGCAGAAGGCGGAGACCACTGCGGTCTTCCAGCTTGAATCGCGCGGCATGAAGGAGCTGATCAAGAAGCTCAAGCCAGACTGCCTGGAAGACATGATCGCACTGGTGGCGCTGTTCCGCCCTGGCCCGCTGCAATCGGGCATGGTGGACGACTTCATCAACCGTAAGCACGGTCGTGCCGAGCTGTCCTACCCGCACCCCGACTACCAGTACGCTGGCCTGGAGCCGGTGCTCAAGCCCACCTACGGCATCATCCTGTACCAGGAACAGGTGATGCAGATCGCTCAGGTGATGGCCGGTTACACCCTTGGTGGTGCGGACATGCTGCGTCGCGCCATGGGTAAGAAGAAACCGGAGGAGATGGCCAAGCAGCGCGGCGGCTTCATCGAAGGTTGTGCCAGTAACGGCATCGACGCCAACCTGGCGGGCAACATCTTCGATCTGGTGGAAAAGTTCGCCGGTTACGGCTTCAACAAGTCGCACTCGGCCGCTTACGGTCTGGTGTCCTACCAGACTGCCTGGCTGAAAGCGCATTACCCGGCGCCGTTCATGGCCGCGGTGCTCTCGGCGGACATGCACAACACCGACAAGGTGGTGATCCTGGTGGAAGAGTGCCGCAACATGAAGTTGCGCATCGATCCGCCGGACGTGAACGTCTCCGAATTCAAGTTCACCGTCAACGACGACGGTCGCATCGTCTACGGCCTGGGGGCGGTCAAGGGCGTGGGCGAGGGGCCGGTCGAGGCCATCGTCGAATGCCGCGCCGAGGGCGGGCCGTTCAAGGACCTGTTCGACTTCTGCAATCGCGTCGACCTCAAGCGCATTAACAAGCGCACTCTGGAAGCGTTGATCCGCAGCGGCGCGCTGGATCGTCTCGGTCCGTACTATCAGGACGAGCTCAAGGCCTACCAGGCCAGCGTGGACAAGAACCGCGCGGTGCTGCTGGCTTCCATGGAGGAGGCCGTGCAGTCCGCCGAGCAGACTGCGCGCAGCGCCGAGAGCGGCCATATGGATTTGTTCGGTGGCCTGTTCGCCGAGCCCGAGGCGGATGTCTACGCCAACCACCGTAAGGCCCGTGAACTGCCGATCAAGGAGCGTCTGAAAGGCGAGAAGGACACCCTGGGCATCTACCTGTCCGGCCACCCCATCGACGAGTACGAAGGCGAGATTCGCCGTTTCGCCCGTCAACGCATCGTCGAACTGAAGCCGGCGCGCGATACCCAGACCATAGCCGGGATGATCGTCAACCTGCGGGTAATGAAGAACAAGAAGGGCGACAAGATGGGCTTCATCACCCTCGACGACCGCTCCGGGCGCATCGAAGCCTCACTGTTCGCCGACGCCTTCGCCAGCAACCAGGCGTTGCTGCAGAACGATGCGCTGGTGGTGGTCGAAGGTGAAGTCAGCAACGACGACTTCTCCGGTGGCCTACGCCTGCGCGCCAAGCGCGTGATGAGCCTGGAAGAAGCGCGCACCGGCCTGGCCGACAGCCTGCGGGTGAAGGTCGCTAGTGAGGCATTGAAGGGCGACCGCCTGCGCTGGCTGGCCGAGCTGTGCAGCAAGCACAAGGGCGCTTGCCCGGTGACCGTCGACTACAGTGGCGAGGAGGCACGGGCCTTGCTTCAATTCGGCGATGCCTGGCGAATCGACCCGGCTGACACTTTGATTCAGGCATTGCGTGACCAGTTCGGGCGCGACAACGTCTTTTTGCACTACCGCTGATATACGAGAGGAAAATTCCTCTTCGTGACAGCAAAGGCACCCGAGGGTGTCGACCCGCTGCGCCCTATCCCTTAAGGTAGGACGCCTAATGGATACAGCTCCCCGGCCACTTGGCCGTCGACGCAAGACGGATGACTATGAACCCGAATTTCCTCGATTTCGAACAGCCGATCGCCGACCTGCAAGCCAAGATCGAAGAGCTACGCCTGGTTGGTAACGACAACTCGCTGAATATCGGCGATGAAATTGCCCGCCTGCAGGACAAGAGCAGCTCCCTGACCGAAAGCATCTTCGGCAATCTGACCAGCTGGCAGATCGCGCAGCTCGCGCGCCACCCGCGTCGCCCTTACACCCTGGATTACATCCAGCACATCTTCACCGAGTTCGATGAATTGCACGGTGATCGTCACTTCTCTGATGACGCCGCTATCGTCGGTGGCATTGCCCGCCTGGGCGACCAGCCGGTGATGATCATCGGCCACCAGAAAGGCCGTGAAGTGCGTGAGAAGGTGCGCCGCAACTTCGGCATGCCGCGCCCCGAGGGCTACCGCAAAGCCTGCCGCCTGATGGAAATGGCCGAACGTTTCAAGATGCCGATCCTCACCTTCATCGACACCCCCGGTGCCTACCCAGGTATCGATGCCGAGGAGCGTGGCCAGAGCGAGGCTATCGCCTGGAACCTGCGCGTGATGGCGCGTCTGAAAACGCCGATCATCGCCACCGTCATCGGTGAAGGTGGTTCCGGTGGTGCGCTGGCCATCGGTGTTTGCGACCAGCTCAACATGCTGCAGTACTCCACCTACTCGGTGATCTCGCCGGAAGGCTGCGCCTCGATTCTCTGGCGTACCGCCGAGAAAGCGCCGGATGCCGCCGAAGCCATGGGCATCACCGCCGAGCGTCTGAAGGATCTGGGCATCGTCGATCAGGTGATCGCCGAACCGTTGGGCGGTGCGCACCGTGACCCGGCCGCAGCTTCCGAGTCGATTCGTCAGGAGCTGACCAAGCAACTGGCCAGTCTGCAGAAGCACGACACTGACGCGCTGCTTAAGCGTCGTTACGATCGTCTGATGAGCTACGGCATCGCCTGAGTTCGTTCTACGTCTATCTCAACGGGCCTTCGGGCCCGTTGTTGTTTAAGCTTGGCCAATGACCGATCTCTCTATTCGCCTGCGCCAGGCCCTGCAGCCGTGGTGTACGGCTCCTGCCTGGTGTATCGCCTTCTCCGGTGGTCTCGACTCCACCGTGCTGCTGCATTTGCTCGCCGATCTGGCTCGGCGTGAGAAGCTGCCGCCGCTTTCCGCCATTCATGTCCATCATGGTTTGCAGTCGGCAGCTGACACCTGGCCAGAGCATTGCGCGCAGGTTTGCGCACGGCTGGGTATTGCTCTGGACATCGTCAGGGTGCAGGTGGCGCCAGGCGCCAGTCTCGAGCAGGCAGCGCGTAACGCGCGTTATCAGGCTTTCACTGCGCGGCTTGGTCCGGGCGAGGTGTTGCTCAGTGCTCAGCATCGTGATGATCAGGCCGAAACCCTGCTGTTTCGTCTGCTGCGCGGCGCCGGCGTGCGCGGGCTGGCGGCTATGCCGACTGGTCGAGCGTTGGGGAAGGGCCACCTGATTCGGCCGCTGCTCGATTGTTCTCGGGCTGAATTACAGGCCTATGCGCAGGGTCATGGTCTTGCCTGGATCGAAGACCCGAGCAATGCCGATGAGCGTTTCAGTCGCAACTTCCTGCGGCGACAGGTGATGCCGCTGCTGGCGGAGCGCTGGCCGCAAGCGTCGAGCAGTCTGGTGCGCAGCGCAGGCCATCTGTCTGAGGCGCAGCAGTTGCTGGATGAGTTGGCCGAGATCGACCTTGCCGCTGCCCATGGCGGCTCAGCGTTTGCCTGGTTGTCGTTGCCGTCGCTGTATCTGCCGGCTGTCACTGCGTTGAGTGAGGCGCGCCAGCGCAATTTGCTGCGCCACTGGTTGGCGCCTTATACGCGTATGCCCGATAGCGACCACTGGGCCGGCTGGTGTGACCTGCGTGATGCGGGTGTGGATGCATCACCGATCTGGCGACTGGCCGATGGTGAGCTGCACCGTGCCGATGGTCGGCTGTGGTGGCTTGGCGGTGAGTGGCTGCAGCCGCTCGAACCACTCGATCTTTCCTTCAGCTCGTTTCCCGAGCCTGTCGAGCTGCCCGGTAACGGTTGTGTGCATCTACAGGGTGAGTTGCCGCCAGGTCGCTGGCACTTGCGTTACCGCCAGGGCGGTGAGTCACTGCAGCTGCCGGGGCGCGGCAGGCGCGATCTCAAGCGTCTGCTCAATGAGCTGCGCGTACCGGAATTCGTGCGCCCGCGCCTGCCGCTGTTGTTCGATGGCGATGAGTTGATGGCGGTGGCGAACCTGACGCAGTCGTCAGTAATTCAGGCGAGCGGGGTGCGTCTGCAGTGGTCGCCGCCTATCGGCGTGCAAGGTTTGAGCTGGTAAGGCCTTTCCGGTAGACTACGCTCCCGTCTTAATACAGCTTTTGCCGACTCCCTCAGGGAGCTTGGCGAGCTTGCCATTTTTGCTATTGATGGCGCTCCTTCGCTTTCCCCGGCGGCATTGACCGCTTAAACGCAGACTTCTAGGGTTTTTCATGACGCGCTACATCTTCGTCACGGGTGGTGTTGTTTCTTCATTGGGGAAAGGCATCGCCTCGGCTTCACTGGCGGCCATCCTGGAGGCGCGGGGCCTGAAGGTCACCATGCTCAAGCTGGACCCTTACATCAACGTCGATCCGGGCACCATGAGCCCGTTCCAGCACGGTGAGGTGTTCGTCACCCACGACGGCGCCGAGACCGACCTCGACCTGGGTCACTACGAGCGTTTCATCCGCACCACGATGAGCAAGAGCAACAACTTCACCACCGGTCGTGTGTACGAGGACGTGCTGCGCAAGGAGCGCCGTGGTGATTACCTGGGCGCGACCATTCAGGTCATCCCGCACATCACCGACGAGATCAAGCGTCGCATCATCAAGGGCGCCGGCGATGCCGACGTGGCCCTGGTGGAAATCGGCGGCACCGTGGGTGACATCGAGTCGCAACCGTTCCTCGAGGCCATCCGCCAACTGCGTGTGGAAGTGGGCGCCAAGCGCGCGATGCTGATGCACCTGACCCTGGTGCCGTACATCGCCACTGCTGGTGAGACCAAGACCAAGCCTACTCAGCACTCGGTCAAGGAACTGCGCTCCATCGGCCTGCAGCCTGACGTGCTGGTGTGCCGCTCCGACCACCCGATCGATGTCTCCTCGCGCCGCAAGATCGCTCTGTTCACCAACGTCGAAGAGCGTGCGGTGATCAGCCTGGAAGACGTCGACACCATCTACAAGATACCGGGCGTGCTGCATGCTCAGGGTCTGGATGACTTCGTCGTCGAGCGTTTCGGCCTGGAGTGCGGCGGTGCCGACCTGTCCGAGTGGGATCGCGTGGTCGATGCCAAGCTCCACCCGGAAAAAGAAGTCACCATCGCCATGGTTGGCAAGTACATGGAGCTGCTGGACGCGTACAAGTCGCTGATCGAAGCGATGAGCCACGCCGGCATCCAGAACCGTACCAAGGTCAACCTGCGTTATATCGACTCCGAAGACATCGAGAACCAGGGCACTGGCCTGCTCGAAGGCGTCGATGCCATCCTGGTGCCGGGCGGCTTCGGTCTGCGTGGCGTGGAAGGCAAGATCAAGACCGTGCAGTACGCTCGCGAGAACAAGATTCCCTATCTGGGCATCTGCCTCGGCATGCAGGTAGCGGTCATCGAGTACGCCCGTAACGTCGTGGGTTGGACTGACGCCAACTCTTCCGAATTCGACATGGCCAGCGCTCATCCGGTAGTGGGCCTGATTACCGAATGGCAAGACGCGACCGGCGCCACCGAACAACGCAGTGAAAGCTCTGACCTCGGCGGCACCATGCGCCTGGGGGCGCAGGATTGCCAACTGCTGGGCGGCTCCAAGGTACACGACTGCTACGGCAAGGACGTGATCGTCGAGCGTCATCGTCACCGTTACGAGGTGAACAATAACCTGCTGCCGAAGCTGACCGAGGCTGGCCTGAAGGTCACTGGCCGTTCTGGCGACGGTGCACTGGTCGAAGTGGTCGAGGCGCCGGATCATCCGTGGTTCGTTGCCTGCCAGTTCCACCCGGAGTTCACCTCCACGCCGCGTGACGGCCATCCGCTGTTCAGCGGTTTCGTCAATGCTGCCCTGGCGCAGAAAGCGAAGAAGGCTTAAGGCATGGCACAGAAGATCATCAAGGTTCGCGACATCGAGATCGCCAACGACAAGCCTTTCGTGCTGTTCGGTGGCATCAACGTGCTCGAGTCGCGCGACCTGGCCATGCAGGCCTGCGAGGAGTACGTACGGGTGACCGAGAAGCTCGGCATTCCCTACGTGTTCAAGGCCAGCTTCGATAAGGCCAACCGTTCCTCCGTCACCTCCTTCCGCGGCCCGGGCCTGGAAGAGGGCATGAAGATCTTCGAGGAAGTGAAGAAGATTTTCGGCGTGCCGGTGATCACCGACGTGCACGAGCCGCACCAGGCGGCTGCCGTGGCCGAAGTCTGCGACATCATCCAGTTGCCGGCTTTCCTGTCGCGGCAGACCGATCTGGTAGTGGCCATGGCCAAGACCGGCGCGGTGATCAACATCAAGAAGGCGCAGTTTCTCGCCCCGCAGGAAATGAAGCACATCCTGGCCAAGTGCGAAGAGGCCGGTAACGATCAGTTGATTCTCTGCGAGCGCGGTTCCTCCTTCGGTTACAACAACCTGGTGGTGGACATGCTCGGCTTCGGCATCATGAAGCAGTTCGAGTACCCGGTGTTCTTCGACGTGACCCACGCCCTGCAGATGCCGGGTGGTCGCGCCGACTCTGCTGGTGGTCGTCGCGCCCAGGTTACCGACCTGGCCAAGGCGGGCATGAGCCAGGGCCTGGCAGGCCTGTTCCTCGAAGCCCATCCGGATCCGGAAAACGCCAAGTGCGACGGTCCATGCGCTCTGCGCCTGAACAAGCTGGAGCCGTTTCTCACCCAGCTCAAGCAGTTGGATGACCTGATCAAGAGTTTTCCTCCTATCGAGACTGCCTGAGCCGGCTGTAATCCGGTAAAGTGCCGCCCGAGAAAAATCCCCCTGACCCGTGAGTCAGAGTGAGCCGTCGATCTGCCCTCCGGCAGCGGCGGCCCAGTGCAGCCTGCTGCTGCCGTCTTATCGTCAACCTTTGGAGCGTTATCAAGAATGGCAAAGATCGTCGACATCAAGGGTCGTGAGGTTCTCGACTCCCGTGGTAACCCCACCGTGGAAGCGGATGTAATTCTGGAAGGCGGCATCGTCGGCAGCGCATGCGCTCCGTCCGGCGCCTCCACTGGCTCGCGCGAAGCGCTGGAGCTGCGTGACGGCGACAAGAGCCGTTACCTGGGCAAGGGCGTGCTGAAGGCCGTCGCCAACATCAACGGCCCGATCCGTGACCTGCTACTGGGCAAAGACGCTGTCGACCAGAAAGCTCTGGATCGCGCGATGATCGAGCTCGACGGTACCGAGAACAAGGCGACTCTGGGCGCCAACGCCATCCTCGCCGTGTCCCTGGCTGCCGCCAAGGCCGCTGCTCAGGCCAAGGGCGTGCCGCTTTACGCGCACATCGCCGATCTGAACGGTACCCCAGGCGTCTATTCCATGCCGGTACCGATGATGAACATCATCAACGGCGGTGAGCACGCCGACAACAACGTCGACATCCAGGAGTTCATGGTACAGCCGGTTGGCGCCAAGAACTTTGCCGATGCCCTGCGCATGGGCGCCGAGATCTTCCATCACCTCAAAGCCGTGCTCAAGGCCCGTGGCCTGAACACTGCTGTGGGTGACGAAGGTGGTTTCGCGCCGAACCTGGCTTCCAACGAAGATGCCCTGGCCGCCATCGCCGAGGCCGTTGCCAACGCCGGCTACAAGCTGGGTGACGACGTGACCCTGGCGCTGGACTGCGCATCGAGCGAATTCTACAAGGACGGTCAATACGACCTGGCTGGCGAAGGCAAGGTATTCAGCGGTGAAGGCTTTGCCGACTACCTGGCTGGCCTGACCGAGCGTTACCCGATCATCTCCATCGAAGATGGCATGGACGAGTCCGACTGGGCCAGCTGGAAAGTCCTGACCGACAAGATTGGCGCCAAGGTACAGCTGGTTGGCGACGACCTGTTCGTCACCAATACCAAGATCCTCAAGCGCGGTATCGACGAGCAGATTGGTAACTCGATCCTGATCAAGTTCAACCAGATCGGCTCGCTGACCGAGACCCTGGAAGCCATCCAGATGGCCAAGGCCGCTGGCTTCACCGCCGTGATCTCGCACCGCAGCGGCGAAACCGAAGACAGCACCATCGCCGACCTGGCCGTTGGTACTGCCGCCGGTCAGATCAAGACCGGTTCGCTGTGCCGCTCCGACCGCGTTTCCAAGTACAACCAGCTGCTGCGCATTGAAGAGCAGTTGGGCGGCAAGGCTCCATACAAGGGCCGCGCCGAGTTCCGCGGCTGACATCTGCGTGGTAGAAAAGGGCGACGCAAGTCGCCCTTTTTCGTGGTTATTCCTGCGTTTGCGCTGCATGCTGTAGGAGCGGATTTATCCGCGATTTTTCGCGGCTGAAGCCGCTCCTACAAAGGCTGCGTCATTGCGGGCATGGCCTTTTTCGTGGACGCTTCGTCGATCCTTGGGAACCAATGCACGGATGCAGGTACCGAAACCCCATGTCACTCATCAGACGGCTTCTTTTCAAGCATGAACGCAGCCCCTACCATGCCGATGACTCAATCTGCGAGCCGCTCCATGCGTAGTCCCTACTGGCTGTTCATCGTGCTGATCCTGTTGCTGGCTGGCCTGCAATATCGATTGTGGGTCGGCGACGGCAGCCTGGCTGCTGCCAGCCGTCTGCAACAGCAGATCGCCGAACAGAAGGGCGAGAACGAGCGTTTGCTGGAGCGCAATCGTATCCTCGAGGCCGAGGTGATGGAGCTCAAGCGCGGCATGGAAACCGTGGAAGAGCGGGCACGTCAGGAGTTAGGCATGCTCAAAGAGGGTGAAACCCTCTATCTGCTGACTGAATGACCACGAAATTCTGGCTGGTGATTCCAGCTGCCGGTGTCGGTGCACGTATGGCAGCCGACCGTCCCAAGCAGTACCTGCAGATCGCCGGCCGCTGCATTCTCGAACATACCCTGCACTGTTTTCTCGACCATCCCGATCTGCTGGGAGCGGTGGTATGCGTGGCCGTGGATGACCCGTTCTGGCCACAATTGCCTGTGGCAAACGACGCGCGTATCCGCCGGGCGCCTGGCGGGAAAGAGCGGGCCGACTCGGTATTGGCAGGGCTGGGGGCGCTAGTCGCAGAGGGCGCGGACAGCGAAGATTGGGTGCTGGTGCATGACGCTGCGCGACCCAATCTGTCCAGGGAAGACCTTGAGCGACTGTTGGGCAGTCTGGCTGATGATCCGGTCGGCGGCCTGCTGGCAGTGCCGGCGCGCGACACGCTCAAGCGTGCCGGAAGCGATGGCAGGGTGATGGAGACCGTGGATCGTCGCGTGATCTGGCAGGCATACACGCCGCAGATGTTTCGTCTGGGTGCGCTGCGCGAGGCTCTAGCGCAAGCGCTGAAAGAAGGTGTGACAGTGACCGATGAAGCTTCGGCCATGGAGTGGGCAGGGCAGTCGCCCCGGCTTATCGAGGGCCGGGCGGACAACCTCAAGGTCACCCGCCCGGAGGATCTGCATTATCTACAACGTATCTGGCGCGAGAGTCGCTGAGCGATCCGCAGCATCAGTGCGTCCAGCGCTTGGCGTCTTTTCCCAGGTTGCGATCCAGCGCGTTGGTCAGCTTGTTCATGGCACCGTCGATTGCCTGCTGCAGTTCGCTGGCATCGTGGGAGACCGTCAGTGGATCGCGTCCTTTCATCCGCGCCTCGACTTTGCAGCGCTTGTCCTGCGGGCCACTTTTTAGCGCGTTCTCGTCGGAGAGATGAATTTCGATCCGGGTGAGGTGGTCCTCGTAGCGCTGGAGCTTGTCCCGGACGCGACCGCGAATGTCGTCCTTGAAGTCCATCGAGGAGGTGACGTGCTTACCACTGTTGACCAGAACCTGCATAACCATGTCCTCATGTAGCTGAGTTCGTGAGGCCCCGTTTGAGCGGGGTGCATAGGTTGTGACGCGGTCGTCTTGCCCAAGTTTCGCCCTGACTTGTGACATTCCATGACTGTTCAGCTGGGTGACAAGGTTGTTGCAAAATCTCAGGCGGGAGCGAGGTATTCGATGCGTTGGCTGAGCCCCTGGTGCAGGGCGTCGATCAACTGGCGCACCTTGGGTGAAAGGTGACGTTGCTGTGGGTAGAGCGCCCACACTGCGGTATTGGGTGGGCGATGCTGCTCCAGTAGAGAGGTCAGCCGCCCGCTACGCAGATGTTCGAGGACGTAGTAATCGGGTAGCTGGCACAGGCCAAAACCGCGTAGCGCAGCGTCGAGCACGGCCTGGCCGCTGTTGCAGCGCCAGTTGCCCTGCACCCGCACCTGGGTTTCCCGTCCATTTTCGGCGAAGCTCCAGGTCTCGCTGCTGCCGATCAGGCAATTATGGCGCGCCAGCTCCGACAGCGAATGAGGGCGGCCGTAACGTTGCAGGTACTCGGGTGCTGCGCACAGGTACATCTCGCGGGGCGCCAGGCGTGCGGCCATCAAGCGTGAGTCCTGCAGGCGCCCCAGGCGGATGGCCAGGTCCAGGCCATCGTGCAGCAGGTCGAGCGGGCGGTTGGACAGTTCTATCTCGACGCGTAACTGTGGATGTCGCGCCATGAAGTCATTGACCAGTGGCACGATGAAGCGCTCGCCATACGCCACGGCGCAGGTCATGCGTAGCAGCCCTTTTGGCTCGGCGCCAAGATCGCCGACTGCACGCAACGCTTCTTCGCGGGCATCCTGCAGGCGCTGGCAGTGTTGCAGAAACAACTGGCCGGCTTCGGTCAGGGCTACCCGCCTGGTGCTGCGGTAGAACAGACGGCTCTGCAGGCGCTCTTCCAGGCGTGCGACCTGGCGGCTGACCTGCGAAGTGGACAATCCCAAGCGCTCGGCCGCGGCACTGAACTGCCCGCACTCGGCCACGGCGACGAATTCGTCGAGTCCTTCCCAGCGATTCATCGACACTCCTTCTCCCGTGTACCTGATTGCATTCGTGCTGCGCCTTTGGGAGCTCGCTGTGGGTGATCCGAGTGCAGCCGGCGACAGGCCTGCTTTTGTACAGGAAGGCTAACATTATTTCTGTATGGCAATAATGTTTTGCTATTTCGCTGATTATCTCTTGGTGGCCGTGAACTAGACTGCCGGCCATTGTCCACGCTCCCTGGAGAGAACTGCCATGATCAAGTCCCGCGCCGCCGTTGCCTTCGCCCCGAATGAGCCCCTGAAAATCGTCGAGGTCGATGTCGCGCCACCTCAGGCCGGAGAGGTGCTGGTACGTATTGTCGCTACCGGTGTCTGCCACACCGATGCCTATACCCTGTCCGGCCAGGACAGCGAGGGCGTGTTCCCCTGCATTCTCGGTCACGAGGGTGGCGGTATCGTCGAGGCGGTGGGTGAAGGTGTCACTTCGCTGGCGGTCGGCGACCACGTGATTCCGCTGTACACCGCTGAATGCGGCGAGTGCAAATTCTGCAAATCCAACAAGACCAACCTGTGCAGCTCGGTACGCGCCACCCAGGGCAAGGGGCTGATGCCCGATGGCACCAGCCGCTTCTCCTACAACGGCGAGCCGGTCTACCACTACATGGGTTGCTCGACCTTCTCCGAGTACACCGTGCTGCCGGAAGTCTCTCTGGCGAAGATCCCCAAGGAGGCGCCGCTGGAGAAGGTCTGCCTGCTTGGCTGCGGCGTGACCACCGGTATTGGCGCCGTGCTCAATACCGCCAAGGTTACCGAGGGCTCCACCGTGGCCATCTTCGGTTTGGGTGGCATTGGTCTGGCGGCGATCATCGGCGCCAAGATGGCCAAGGCTTCGCGCATCATCGGCATCGATATCAACCCGGCCAAGGAAGCTGTGGCGCGTGAGCTGGGCATCACCGATTTCGTCAATCCGAAGGAGCACAGCAAGCCGATTCAGGAAGTCATCGTCGAGATGACCGATGGCGGCGTCGACTACAGCTTCGAGTGCATCGGCAACGTACAACTGATGCGCGCTGCGCTGGAGTGCTGCCACAAGGGCTGGGGCGAGTCGACCATCATCGGCGTGGCACCAGCTGGTGCCGAGATCAGCACCCGTCCGTTCCAGCTGGTCACCGGTCGCGTCTGGCGTGGCAGCGCCTTCGGTGGGGTCAAGGGTCGTACCGAGCTGCCCAGCTATGTCGAGAAGTCGCAGAACGGTGAAATTCCGTTGGACACCTTCATCACCCACAACCTGCCGCTGGAAGAAATCAACGAGGCGTTCGAGCTGATGCATGAAGGCAAGAGCATCCGCACCGTCATTCATTTCTGACGAAACACCGTGCGGCCTCATGGCTGCAAGGATTCTCGCGGGGTGCGCTGTGCGCACCGCAACCCCCTGGTGCGCATGGCGCACCCTACGGAGCGGCTCATGACCCTCGAAATCGTTTCCAGCAACAAGAGCTTCGGTGGCTGGCACAAGCGCTATCGCCATCGCTCCAGCAGTCTCAACTGCGACATGGTGTTCGCCGTCTATCTGCCTCCGCAGGCGGAGCAGGGTGCCAAGCTGCCAGTGTTGTACTGGCTGAGCGGCCTGACCTGTACCGACGAGAACTTCATGCAGAAAGCCGGTGCCCAGCGCATGGCGGCCGAGCTGGGGCTGATCATCGTCGCACCCGACACCAGCCCGCGTGGCGAAGGCGTGGCCGACGACGTCAATGGTGCCTATGACTTCGGCCTCGGCGCAGGATTCTACGTCAATGCCACTCAGGAGCCCTTTGCGCGCCACTACCGCATGTACGACTACGTGGTGCAGGAGCTGCCTGCATTGATCGAGGCCAATTTTCCTGTATCGGACAAGCGCGGTATCGCCGGGCATTCCATGGGCGGCCACGGTGCGTTGATCTGCGCGCTGAAGAACCCGGGACGTTATCAGTCAGTATCGGCCTTTTCACCGATCAGCAATCCGATGAACTGTCCGTGGGGGGAGAAGGCGTTCTCGCTGTACCTCGGCGAGGAGCGTTCGCGCTGGCGTGAGTGGGATGCCAGCGTGCTGATCGCCGAGGCTGGCGAGAAACTGCCGATCCTGGTCGATCAGGGTGATCGTGATGATTTCCTCGAAGGCCAGCTAAAACCGCAGGCACTGCAGGCTGCGGCCAAGGCCGCTGCTCATCCGCTGACCCTGCGCATGCAGCCAGGCTATGACCACAGCTACTACTTCATCGCCAGCTTTATCGACGATCACCTGCATCACCATGCAGCCGCTTTGCTCCCGGCGTAACCCGGATGAAATCCGGGGCGCGAATTTCCCGGATTTCATCCGGGCTACGGGGCAATGCGGTTAGAATCACGCCCTGACTTTTTCAGGGCGTTGTTCTTTATGCGTATCGGTCATGGCTATGACGTACACCGCTTCGGCGAAGGTGATTTCATCACCCTCGGCGGCGTACGGATTCCCCATAAGTTTGGTCTTGTCGCTCATTCCGACGGCGACGTGCTGCTGCACGCGCTGAGCGATGCCCTGCTTGGTGCAGTAGCGCTGGGCGATATAGGCAAACATTTCCCCGATACCGATCCGACTTTCAAAGGTGCCGATAGCCGTGCGCTGCTGCGCCATGTGATGGGCCTGGTGCGTGGCAAGGGCTACGCGGTGGGTAACGTCGATGCCACCATCATCGCTCAGGCACCGAAGATGGCGCCGCATATCCAGAGCATGCGCGAGCGCATTGCCGAGGACCTGGGTATCGAACTGGATCAGGTCAACGTCAAGGCCACCACCACCGAGAAGCTCGGTTTCACCGGACGTGAGGAAGGTATCGCGGTGCACGCCGTCGCCTTGCTGGTCAAGGCATGAACGAGCTGCAACTGCTGGGGCCGCGCGCCCATGGCGAGGCCTGTGGTCGTGCGGTACTCAAGGCCACTGCCGAGGATTTTCAGGTCGATGAAGTACTGGATATCCCGCTCACTGGCCAGGGTGAGCATCTGTGGTTGTGGGTGGAAAAGCGTGGCCTGAATACCGAGGAGGCCGCCCGGCGGATAGCCCGCGCTGCCGGCCTGCCGCTCAAGGCGGTCAGTTACGCGGGACTCAAGGATCGTCAGGCGCTGACCCGACAGTGGTTCAGTCTGCACCTGCCGGGCAAGGCCGACCCCGACCTGGCCGCTGCGCAGGGCGATGATCTGGCCATCCTGCGCAGCCAGCGACACAACCGCAAATTGCAGCGTGGTGCCCATGCCGCCAATGGCTTCACCTTGCGCCTGACTGCCCTTGAGGCGGACCGCGACGCGCTGGGGCAGCGTCTGCAGCGTATCGCCGAGCAAGGCGTGCCCAACTATTTCGGCTTGCAGCGCTTTGGCTTCGATGGCGGCAACGTCGAGCAGGCGCGTGATTTTGCCTCGCGCCAGGAATTGCCGGTGCAACGCAATCTGCGTTCGCGCCTGCTCTCTTCGGCGCGCAGTTACCTGTTCAACCAGGTGCTGGCCAAGCGTGTGGCTGCCGGTACCTGGAACCAGGCGCAGGTCGGCGACCTGCTGGCCTTCACTGCCAGTCGTAGTTTCTTCATGGCTGGTGAGGCCGAGTGTGTTGACCCGCGCCTGGCTATTCTCGATCTGCATCCCACCGGCCCGCTTTGGGGGGACGGTCCGTTGCCGACCGCTGGTGAGACCCAGCAGCTGGAGCAGGCGGTGGCCGATGAGGCCGGGCAACTGGTGCAATGGCTGATCAAGGCGGACATGGCGCACGAACGGCGAATTCTGCGCCTCCCCATCGGCGGCCTGTCATGGCATTATCCCGAACCCGATATTCTGCAACTTGCATTCGTCCTGCCGGCCGGGTGTTTCGCCACCGTGGTGGTGCGCGAATTGCTCGATCTGGTGCCAGCAGGGCAGACGGATACTCCATGCGAATTCTGATTTCCAACGACGACGGGGTGAACGCACCCGGTATCGCTGCGTTGCACCAAGCGCTGGCCGACTATGCCGAGTGCGTAGTGATCGCGCCTGCCGAAGACAAGAGCGGCGCCAGCAGCGCGCTGACTCTTGATCGTCCGCTGCATCCCATGGCCTTGGCCAATGGCTACATCAGCCTTAATGGCACGCCGACCGATTGCGTGCACCTGGGGCTCAATGGCTTGCTCGAGCAGACGCCGGACATGGTCGTCTCTGGCATCAATCTCGGTGCTAACCTGGGTGATGACGTGCTCTATTCCGGCACCGTCGCCGCCGCGCTCGAAGGGCGTTTCCTGGGCAAGCCAGCGTTCGCTTTCTCGCTGCTGTCGCGTCTCCCCGACAACCTGCCGACCGCTGCCTATTTCGCCCGTAAATTGGTCGAGGCGCACGATCAGCTCGAACTGCCGCCGCGCACCGTGCTCAACGTCAACGTGCCGAACCTGCCGCTTGAGCATATCCGTGGCGTACAGCTGACCCGGCTTGGCCATCGCGCGCGCGCGGCGGCTCCGGTCAAGGTGGTCAACCCGCGTGGCAAGGAAGGTTACTGGATTGCTGCAGCCGGTGATGTCGAGGATGGCAGTCAGGGCACTGATTTTCATGCGGTGATGCAAGGTTATGTATCGATCACGCCGCTACGGCTTGATCGCACGTTCAATGAGGCTCTCGAAACTATGGATGGCTGGTTGGAGGGCATCTTCTGATGCGTGGCCAGGACGACATGCAGCGCAGCGGGATCGGCATGACCTCGCAACGCACCCGTGAGCGATTGATCCAGCGCCTCTATGAAGAAGGGCTGTCGAACGCGCGGGTACTGGAAGTGATCCGCCGTACACCGCGTCATCTGTTCGTCGATGAGGCCCTGGCGCACCGTGCCTATGAAGACACGGCGCTGCCCATTGGGCATAACCAGACGATTTCCCAGCCGTACATGGTCGGTCGCATGACCGAACTGCTGCTGGCCGCTGGCCCGCTGGACAAGGTGCTGGAGATCGGTACCGGTTCCGGTTACCAAACCGCCGTGCTGGCACAGCTGGTCGAGCGGGTGTTCTCTGTGGAGCGCATCCAGGTGCTGCAGGATCGCGCCAAGGAGCGTCTGGTCGAACTCAAGCTGCGCAACGTGGTCTTTCGCTGGGGTGATGGCTGGGAAGGTTGGAACGCGCTCGGCCCGTACAACGGCATTATCGTCACCGCCGCTGCCGCGCAAGTGCCGCAGGCCTTGCTCGATCAACTGGCTCCAGGTGGACGGCTGGTCATCCCGGTCGGCAGTGGCGATGTGCAGCAGTTGTTGCTGATCGTACGTGAAGAGCAGGGCTTTTCCCGGCATGTGCTCGATGCGGTGCGTTTCGTGCCATTACTCAACGGGCCGCTGGCCTGATCGCTTTTTCGCTCCGGAAGGATCCATGAAGAAACATTTTCTGCTCTATGCCAAGGGCTTGGCCATGGGCGCTGCAGATGTCGTGCCCGGCGTTTCCGGCGGCACCATCGCTTTCATCAGTGGCATTTATGACGAGCTGCTGCGCTCCATCGCCAGCATTCCCGAAGCGCTCCTGCTTTTGCTGCGTGGTCGCATCAAGGACGCCTGGCAGATGGCCAACGCGACCTTTCTGCTGGTGCTGTTGTGCGGCATCCTCACCAGTATCCTGACGCTCGCGCGCTTGATCACCTATTTGCTGCACCATCATCCAATTCCGGTGTGGTCGTTTTTCTTCGGATTGATTCTGGTGTCCACCTATCTGGTGGGGCGCGAGATCGGGCGGTGGAACTGGAGCAGGGTGGTGAGTTTTGTGCTCGGTCTGGCTTTCGCCTACTGGATCACCGTTGCGGCGCCCATGCAGTGGGGCAGTGACCTGCCGACTCTGTTTCTGGCTGGTGCCATCGCTATCTGCGCAATGATCCTGCCGGGTATTTCGGGCAGTTTCATCCTGCTTCTGCTGGGTCTTTACTCGGTGGTATTGGGGGCGGTGAAAGAGCTCGATCTTATGGTCTTGGCGGTGTTTGCCAGCGGTTGTCTGGTTGGCATTCTCAGTTTCGCTCGCCTGCTAAGTTGGCTGCTTTCACGTTGGCGTGACCTCAGTCTGGCGTTTCTCGCTGGCCTGATGCTGGGTTCGCTGAACAAGGTCTGGCCCTGGAAGGAGACTCTGAGCTGGCGTATCGACAGCAAGGGCGAGCAGGTGCCGTTACTGGAGAGCAACCTGCTGCCAGGGAAATTTGCCGAAATCAGTGGTCAGGATCCGCAGTTGCTGTTTGCCATTGCGCTGGCAATCGGCGGCATCGTTCTGGTGCTCGGTTTGGAGTGGCTGGCGAGTCGTCGGCCAGTCGATACTGGTCGCGCCGAATAAATACGGCACAATAGGCGTCGTACTCGGAATCATTCAGGGAGCTGTTGGGTGAGTTGGACCGTCCTTCACGTGCTAGTCCGCGCAGTAGCAGCCATTCGCCTGCCTCTGGCCATGCTTGCTGCCTCCGCGTTGGTCGGCTGTGCCAGCTCGCCCCCAGGTGGTGTGCAGGTAGTCGACCGTGGACAGAACCAGGGGCGTGCTCCAGTAGTACAGCGTCAGCCCGTGCGCAGCGGCCACTATGTGGTGCAGCGTGGCGACACGCTCTACTCCATTGCCTTTCGTTTCGGCTGGGACTGGAAGGCGCTGGCTGCCCATAACGGCCTGCGTGATCCTTACGTGATCCGCGTTGGCCAGACGATCCGTTTCGACAACCGCCCGGTGGGTAACAGTCAGCCGGTCGCTTCGGCACCGCCTCCAACCACCTCGACGGTTATCACCCAGCCAGTGCCCAGCCGTCCACCGGTTGCCGTGACTGCGCCGCCTGCAACTCAGCCCGCTCGCCCGCCGGTAGCCAATACGCCAGCGACGACGCCAGTCACTCCAGTGAGTCGCTCTGCCAGTGGTTGGTCCTGGCCAACTGAAGGCACGGTGATCAGTCGTTTTTCCTCAAACGGTAGTTTGAATAAAGGCATTGATATCGCTGGGCAATTAGGCCAGCCTGTTTTAGCTGCGTCTGATGGATCAGTGGTGTACGCCGGGAGTGGTTTGCGGGGCTACGGCGAGTTGATCATCATCAAGCACAGCGATACCTACGTAAGTGCTTACGGTCATAACCGCAGGTTGTTGGTACGGGAGGGGCAGCAGGTCAAAGCCGGGCAAAGTATTGCCGAAATGGGGTCCACAGGGGCCGACCGGGTGAAGCTGCATTTTGAGATTCGCCGCCAAGGTAAACCTGTCGATCCGCTGCAATATCTGCCACGTCGTTGATCCGTCGCTGACCCGTTCCATCACGTAGGAGGGACGGGCTCAGGTGTGGCCAGGACGGTTCCGCCAGAGTCTGTTGTCGAACTCAGCTAGGGACAACAACAATGGCTCTCATCAAAAAAGAAGCGCCGGAGTTTGACGTCGACGATGAACTGCTCCTCATGGAGCCTGGCATCGTTTTCGGCGAGGTTCAGGGCGATGAGGTGGAAGCGCCGGTCGCACGTACCAAGGCCAAGAACGCCACCCCATCCAAGCAGCACAAGTACATCGACTACACCCGGGCGCTAGACGCCACTCAGCTTTACCTCAACGAAATCGGTTTCTCTCCCTTGCTCACTCCCGAAGAGGAAGTGCACTTCGCGCGTCTGGCGCAGAAGGGCGATCCTGCCGGGCGCAAGCGCATGATCGAGAGCAACCTGCGGCTGGTCGTGAAGATCGCCCGACGTTATGTCAATCGCGGTCTTTCCCTGCTCGATCTGATCGAGGAGGGTAACCTCGGCTTGATTCGCGCCGTGGAAAAGTTCGATCCGGAGCGGGGGTTCCGTTTCTCGACCTATGCAACCTGGTGGATTCGCCAGACCATCGAACGCGCCATCATGAACCAGACGCGAACCATCCGTTTGCCGATTCATGTGGTCAAGGAGCTCAACGTCTACCTGCGAGCGGCTCGTGAGCTGACCCAGAAGCTCGACCATGAGCCTTCTGCGGAAGAAATTGCCAACCTGCTGGAGAAACCGGTGGGTGAGGTCAAGCGCATGCTCGGCCTCAACGAGCGGGTGTCTTCGGTGGATGTCTCGCTAGGCCCTGACTCGGACAAGACGTTGCTCGATACCCTGACCGATGATCGCCCGACCGATCCCTGCGAGCTGCTGCAGGACGATGATCTGTCGCAGAGCATCGATCAGTGGCTTTCCGACCTGACCGACAAACAACGGGAAGTCGTTGTGCGCCGCTTCGGTCTGCGCGGCCATGAAAGCTGTACCCTTGAAGAAGTAGGGCAGGAAATCGGCCTGACTCGTGAGCGAGTGCGGCAGATTCAGGTCGAGGCGCTCAAGCGCCTGCGGGAGATTCTCGAGAAGAACGGCTTGTCCAGCGACGCCTTGTTTCAGTGAGGTTTCGCTTCGACCACGAACCCGGCTCCGGCCGGGTTTTTTATGCGCGCTTATGTAAGCCATCGCTTACAGGTATTGTCAGTATATGTTCTGAAAGCACATGGTTTTTACTGAGATTTTACTTAACTATTTGTTTTTTAAAGATTTTAAAAAAATCATGAACAAGCTGGGTCAATCTGAGTCGGGTTGTGCGGTTGCCTGAAGCGGCTAATATCACACCCGTGCTCAGGGACAAGCACAGGCCATCAGGATGAGGGTCAGGAACATCGCAAGACGCGATTCATCAGGATGATGAGTTGGGAAACAAAGGGACTAGGGAATAAAAGTGGGCGGCGCAAGCCGCCCCTTTTTTTGCGCGTTATTCGTAGTGCCAGCCTGACGCTCCGTCGTTCCGGAGCCTGAAAGTAAAAGACCCGCACTTGGCGGGTCTTTGTGTTTCTGGGCGAACTCAGCGCTCCAGATGTTGCAGCTTGTCCTTCACGCCATCCCACTCTTCGGCGTCCGGCAGTGCTTCTTTCTTCTCGGTGATGTTCGGCCACACTTCAGCCAGGTCGGCGTTCAGTTCGATGAACTCCTGCTGGTCTTCGGGCACTTCATCTTCCGAGAAGATCGCCTGCGCTGGGCACTCCGGCTCGCACAGGGCGCAATCGATGCATTCATCCGGGTGAATGACCAGGAAGTTCGGGCCTTCGTAGAAGCAGTCCACCGGGCAGACTTCCACACAGTCGGTGTATTTGCACTTGATGCAGTTGTCGGTGACGACGAAGGTCATTCTGATTCTCTCCTCGGGCGGCGGCCTGAGCCCTTTCTATGAAGGGCTGTCAGGCGCTCTTTCTGTGGCCGCGGCTCAGGCTGTAAACCGGGCGGTCGTAAAATTGCGCGCGATTCTAGCAGTTTGTTGTATTGAGCGTTAGATCTGCGTCTTCCATGTATATAACAGCTCCAGCGCCTTGCGTGGAGTCAGATCATCCGGATTGATCTTGTGCAATTGCTCCAGCAGCGGGTGCGGCACGCTGGCGAACAGATCGCTTTGCATCGGCGCTTGGGGCTGGCCGGCTTCCTGGCGCGGCAGGTCATGCGGCAGGCTGGTGGCTTCCAGGCGCGCCAGGTGCTCGCGTGCGCGGCTGATTACCGTGCCGGGTACACCAGCCAGTTGCGCTACGGCCAGGCCGTAACTCTGGCTCGCGGGGCCTGGCTGAACGTGGTGGAGGAAGACGATGCGCTCGTTGTGCTCGGTGGCCGAGAGGTGCACGTTGGCCACCACCGGCTCGCTTTCCGGCAACACGGTCAGCTCGAAATAGTGTGTGGCGAACAGGGTGAAGGCGCGCAGGCGCGCCAGGTGCTCGGCGGCTGACCAGGCCAGCGACAGGCCGTCGAAGGTACTGGTGCCGCGGCCTACCTCGTCCATCAGCACCAGGCTACGCTCGCTGGCGTTGTGCAGGATGTTGGCGGTTTCGCTCATCTCCACCATGAAGGTGGAGCGGCCGCCAGCCAGGTCATCGCTCGAGCCGATACGGGTGAAGATACGGTCGACGAGCGATAGCTCGCAGGCCGCCGCCGGCACGAAGCTGCCGATATGGGCCAGCAGCACGATCAGCGCAGTCTGGCGCATGTAAGTCGATTTACCGCCCATGTTCGGCCCGGTGATGACCAGCATGCGGCGGCTGTCGTCGAGATCCAGATCGTTGGCCACGAAGGGCGTGGTCAGCACCTGCTCGACCACCGGGTGACGGCCCTGGTCGATACGCATGCATGGTTCGTCGACGAAACGCGGGCGATTCAGGTCAAGGTTCAGCGAGCGCTCGGCCAGGTTGCTCAGTACGTCCAGTTCGGCGAGGGCCGCGGCACTATCCTGCAGCGGCGCCAGATGGCCGATAAGACGCTCGAGCAACTCGTCGTAGAGCATCTTTTCCCGTGCCAGGGCGCGGCTCTTGGCTGAGAGCGCCTTGTCCTCGAACTCCTTCAGTTCCGGGGTGATGAAACGCTCGGCGCCTTTGAGCGTCTGTCGGCGGATATAGTCAGCTGGCGCCGACTCGGCCTGCTTGGTCGGCAGTTCGATGAAGTAGCCGTGCACGCGGTTGTAGCCGACCTTGAGGTTGGCCAGGCCGGTGCGCTCCTTCTCCCGAGCTTCCAGATCCATGAGGAACTGGCCGGCGTTCTCGCTCATCGCCTGCAGCTCGTCCAGCTCGGCGTCGTAGCCGGTTTTCAGCACGCCGCCGTCACGGATCACCGCCGGCGGGTTGTCGATGATGGCGCGGGCCAGCAGGTCGGCCAGTTCCGGGTAGGTGGAGATGCTGCCGGCCAGCTGTTGCAGGTGCGGGGTGTCCAGCGTGGTCATCGCCATCTGCAGTTCGGGCAGTGCCGCCAGAGCGTCGCGCAGGCGGGCGAGGTCGCGTGGGCGGGCGTTGCGCAAGCCGATACGGGCAAGGATGCGTTCCAGGTCGCCAATTTCCTTGAGCTGCGGTTGCAGCGTTTCGAAGCGATAACCATCGAGCAGGCGGGCGATGGCGTCCTGGCGCGCCTCCAGCACCGCGCGATCACGCAGCGGGCGGTTCAGCCAACGGCCCAGCAGGCGGCTGGCCATGGCGGTCTGGCAACGATCCATCACCGACTGCAGGGTGTTGTCGCGGCCGCCGGCGAGGTTGATGTCCAGCTCGAGATTGCGGCGGCTGGCGCCGTCGAGGATCACCGTGTCGTCCAGGCGCTCGTGACGCAGGCTGCGCAGGTGGGGCAGGGCGGTGCGCTGAGTTTCTTTAGCATAGCCGAGCAGGCAGCCGGCGGCGCCGATGGCCAGGGTCAGGTTTTCGCAGCCGAAGCCTTTCAGGTCCTGAGTGCTGAATTGCTGGCACAGGCTCTTGAAGGCACTGTCGCGGTCGAAATCCCACGGCGCGCGGCGGCGCGAGCCTTTGCGCTTCTCGGCGGGTAGACCTTGCGGCCAGTCATCCGGGATCAGCAGCTCGGCGGGGCTCAAGCGTTCCAGTTCGGCCAGCAGGTTTTCCCAGCCTTTGATCTCCTGCACGCTGAAGCGGCCGCTGGTGATATCCAGTACGGCCAGGCCGAACAGACGTTCGTCGCCGAGGACGGCGGCCAGCAGGTTGTCACGGTGCTCATCGAGCAGGGCTTCGTCGCTGATGGTGCCGGGGGTGATGATACGAACCACCTGGCGCTCCACCGGGCCTTTACTGGTGGCCGGGTCGCCGATTTGCTCGCAGATCACCACAGACTCGCCGAGCTTGACCAGCTTGGCCAGATAGCCTTCGAGCGAATGAAAAGGAATACCGCACATGGGGATCGATTGGCCGGCCGACTGGCCGCGTGCGGTCAGGGTGATGTCGAGCAGCTTGGCTGCCTTCTTCGCGTCTTCGTAGAAAATCTCGTAGAAGTCACCCATGCGATAGAACATCAACTGATCCGGGTGCTGGTTCTTCAGCTTCCAGTACTGCTGCATCATCGGGGTGTGTGCGGAGAGATCGGTCATGCCGGGCCTTACGTGCAGTGGGTGTGACGAAGCCGGGAATTTTCCCATACTTCGTCCCTCACGTGGGCTGCGAATCTGACGCGATTACCTGTCAGTCGGTGAAGGTCACCGAGAACTGGGCCACAGCCTCAACCACGCGCTGCGACTCGCTGCGTATCTCACGAATCACTTCGCCGGCCTGGTTGGCCAGGTCTACGCCGGTGCGTGCACGCTCTCGCGTGGTTGCCATGCTGGCCACTGCGTTGCGCGTAAGGCTCTGGTTCTGTTGAACGACGCCGTTGATCTCCTGGGTGGCCTGGCTGGTTCGCGAGGCCAGTTGGCGCACTTCATCGGCCACTACGGCGAAGCCGCGGCCCTGTTCACCGGCGCGCGCTGCTTCGATGGCCGCGTTGAGTGCCAGTAGATTGGTCTGATCGGCGATACTGCGGATCACCTGAACGATGCTGGTGATCTGCTCGGATTGTTTGTTGAGGCCTTCTATCTGTTCGGCCACATGAGCCAGTTCGCTGGCAATGTCGGCAACCACCTCGACGGTCTGGGCTACCGTGCGCGTGCCGTGATCGGCGGAAACGTCGGTTTCCTTGGCGATGTCGTGAGCCAACTGGGCGGCGGCAGCCTCCGAGTCGCGGCGTTCGACCTGAGCGGTGATGTCGCTGGCGAATTTCACGACGCCATAGACGCGGCCGTTAGCGTCGTACAGGGGGTTGTAGGTGGCGCGCAGCCAGACCTGACGGCCTTGTTTGGTCACTCGACGAAAGCGATCGGACATGAACTCGCCTTTGTTAAGGCGAGCCCAGAACTGATGGTAGTCCTCGCTGTGGCTGTCCTCGTTCAGGCAGAAGAGCCGGTGATGCTGGCCAACCACCTCCTCTCGGCGATAACCCATCAGGTCAAGGAAGTTCTGGTTGGCACTGACAACTTGACCCTCGAGGTTGAACTCGATCACCGCCATGGAGCGGTCGATGGCCTTGATATAGCTCTCGTGCATATGTTCGGCCGCTACCTGCCGGGTGATGTCGGTGGCAATCTTCATGACCTTGGTCACCGAGCCCTGGGCGTCACGGATTGGCATGTAGGTCGCTTCCAGCCAGACCTCCTTGCCGTCTCGCGTCACTCGAGGGAATCGATCACTGAAGTGCTCACCCTGGCGTAGGCGCTGCCAGAACTGCTGATAAGCGAGGCTCTCGCTCAGGCTTCTGGGGCAAAACATGCGGTGGTGTTTGCCGACAATATCCTCCAGGCGATAATTCACCACGCCAAGAAAGGCTGGGTTGGCGTCGAGAATGATGCCGTCCGGGGTGAATTCGATCATCGCCATCGATTGGCGAATGGCCTGTAGCTCCGCCGCTCCCAGATCCTGCGCGTCCTTGTGTTCCTTGTTCCGTGACAGCCACATTGCAGTGCCTCCTGTCGCACCCTAGCCGTGATAACAGTAGACGAAATTTGCCGTTTCCACTGGCGGTGCAAGCTGTGTAGGGTTTGCCGTTCGATGAGCGAGGAGTGGATATGGACAGAATCAGCCAACTGGCCGAACAACTGGGTGCAGCATTACAGGTGCAAGCTGCCCAGGTCACCACTGCGGAGTCCTGTACAGGCGGCGGTATTGCCGAGGCAATCACTCGTATCCCTGGCAGTTCGGCCTGGTTCGAGGCCGGCTATGTGACGTACTCCAACGCCCAGAAAACCAAGCAGTTGGCTGTGTGTGCCGACTTTTTCGCCAGTGTGGGCGCCGTTAGCCGTGAGGTAGTCGAAGCGATGGTGCGTGGCGCTCAGGCCAACAGCGGGGCGCGCTATGCCGTGGCTGTCAGTGGTGTGGCGGGGCCGGGAGGTGGTTCCGTGGACAAACCAGTCGGTACGGTCTGGTTGGCCTGGGGCGACGGCGAGCGTCTTTTCAGTGTGCGAAAGCAGTTTGCTGGTAACCGCGATGAGGTGCGCCGACAAACGGTCGAGGCCGCTCTGGCGGGGCTTCTGCGCCTGTTGGCGGAGGAAAATCCGCTTATGGGGTAGGCGGGCGACTTGCCCTGTGGAATAATACTGGCTACTTATACAGTTGTTGGCGGCCCTAGGGGCCCTTGTTAATACGTGAGGATGGTAATGGACGAGAACAAGAAGCGCGCTTTGGCGGCTGCCCTGGGTCAGATCGAGAAGCAGTTCGGCAAGGGCGCGGTCATGCGCATGGGCGACCATGAGCGTCAGGCCATTCCGGCTATCTCCACCGGTTCGCTGGGGCTGGATATCGCACTGGGTATTGGCGGCCTGCCGAAGGGACGTATCGTCGAGATCTACGGCCCGGAATCCTCTGGTAAGACCACGCTGACTCTTTCGGTGATCGCCGAAGCGCAGAAGCTTGGCGCCACCTGTGCCTTCGTCGATGCCGAGCATGCACTCGACCCGGATTATGCCGGCAAGCTCGGCGTCAACGTCGATGATCTGCTGGTATCGCAGCCGGACACAGGTGAGCAGGCGCTGGAAATCACCGACATGCTGGTGCGCTCCAACGCTATCGACGTGATCATCGTCGACTCCGTGGCAGCTCTGGTGCCCAAGGCGGAAATCGAAGGCGAGATGGGCGACATGCACGTAGGTCTGCAGGCGCGTCTGATGAGCCAGGCGCTGCGCAAGATCACTGGTAACATCAAGAACGCCAACTGCCTGGTGATCTTTATCAACCAGATTCGTATGAAGATCGGCGTGATGTTTGGTAGCCCGGAAACCACCACTGGTGGTAACGCCCTGAAGTTCTACTCCTCGGTTCGTTTGGATATCCGCCGTACTGGTGCGGTGAAGGAAGGCGAAGAGGTCGTGGGCAGCGAAACTCGCGTGAAGATCGTCAAGAACAAGGTCGCGCCACCTTTCCGCCAGGCTGAGTTCCAGATCCTTTACGGCAAAGGCATCTACCGTAATGGCGAGATCATCGATCTCGGCGTGCAACAGGGCCTGGTCGAGAAGTCGGGTGCCTGGTACAGCTACAAAGGCAACAAGATCGGTCAGGGCAAGGCCAATGCGGCCAAGTACCTGGAAGACAATCAGGAAGTGGCGCGCGAGATCGAAGGTCTCATTCGCGAGAAGCTGCTGGTCAGCAGCACTCCGGCCAAGGCTCCGGCTGCCGATCTGGCTGATGCTGAAGTCGACTTCTAAGTCGTCAGAGCATGACCGTCGTACTGGATAACCCGCTCGCCGTCAGGCGGGCGGCCATGGATCTACTGGCGCGGCGTGAACATGGACGCGTCGAGCTTGCGCGCAAGTTGCGCAAGCGTGGCGCTTCCGAGGACATGATCGACGCGGCTTTGCAGCGGCTATCGGAGGAGGGCTTGCTATCCGAGGCCCGCTATCTGGAAAGTTTCGTTGCTTATCGTGCGCGTGCTGGCTACGGGCCGTTGCGTATTCGCGAGGAGCTCGGCCAGCGTGGGCTTGCGCGTAGCGATGTCGATCAGGCTCTGCGTGAAAGTGGTATCGACTGGTTCGAGCAGTTGCGTGAAACCTGGCAGCGCAAGTTTGCCAGTCGGCTTCCTGGGGATGCTCGAGAGCGTGCTCAGCAAGGCCGGTTTCTGGCCTATCGTGGTTATTCGCTGGATATGATCGGGCGTCTGTTGCGCGGTTGCGATGAATAGCGCGCCAGTCTGCTCAGGCTGGCTGGATGGCCAACTGACGTAGATGGCTCGGCACGTCTGGTGCGCCGGCCAGGCGCAACCCCTCACCAAGTGCAGTGGCTTCCTGATGCTCTTTGGGCAGGAGGAGGAACTCCGGGGTGCCGGCTTTCTTCAGTAGCGACAGGCGTGCATAGGGGATGCCGTTGTCCAGAAGCAGCCCCATGAAACTGGGATCACTCCACGCCGCCTCTGGCATGGCCAGTACGTGATAGCGATTTTGCAGGTTGTCCAGGCCCGCTTCATTCAAACGATAGCGAACCAGATTGGCTGGCAGCAACACTTCCAGTTCGCGTCTGCGCGCATAGGCGATTGCTCCGGCGAAGGCTTCGCCGTGCATATCCCCTGACCAGAAGGTGCGCGAGCCGCGCCAGTTGGCTTGACGCAGCTCTATCGGCTCGCCGGCGAGAAAGCGCGGCAACGCCTGGCTGACGGTCTTGACGAAATCCTTGTAGCTGATGATGCGCACCTGCTTGCAGTGTTCGCTTGCCGCGTAGTCTTCGAAGCTCACGTAGCCTGGTACCGGACAAGGACAGGCGAAGCCATCGATCAGGCGCAGATCGAACGATTGCAGTTGCTGCGTTTGCGCTTCCACTACTTGAGTCAGTGCGGAGTGGGCCTGTGCTTTGTCTTCCTGCACGGGGCCGGAAAGTGCGCCGCGAGGCAGGTTGAGCAGAAGCTGCAGTTGCGGGCCGTCGTGCCAGCCAATGCTTTCGACCGCTGCTGGCAAGGGTTTGAATGGCAGGCGCAGAGCGCTGGCCCTGGCGAATATCTGCCGTGAGCTGCGGCCGAGCAGGCCCATGCGCTGAGCCAGTGCAGCCAGGCGGCTGCTGAGAGTTGAGGATTCGGACAGGCTCATGGCCGGCAGATCGCTCCTGAAGCGTCTGCTGCAGTGTGGCAGACGCGGATGGCTATTGCCCATATAGCGTAGCGCGGCGCGTGAGTGCCTGTCGCGTTACAGGTCTGTGGCAAAATAGCCGCATTCATTTGCGAGGGTGCCTCCATGCCCAGCTTGGTGCTGGATATTGCGTTATCGGCCGAACGGTTGCAGGCCATCTATCGTGGCCAAGCTAACCGGATTATGGCGCAAAGCCGCGACGGGCGCCGCGTCAGTTTGCCGGCCCATCATTTGCGGCCGTATTTGACCCACGCCGGCATCTTTGGTTCCTTCGTGCTGGAATTCAATAGCTCCGGCGAGTTACTGAGCTTACGCCCTTTGGACTGATCTGGCGCACTTGCCTCGCGCCGGAGCCGCCTGCGCGGCTATAATCGCCGGCTGCCAACCCTCTACCTGTCGAGCTGAGCCTGATCATGTACTCCCTGGCCCGCGAGCTGCTGTTCAAACTGTCCCCGGAAACTTCCCATGAGCTGTCCATCGATCTGATCGGTGCTGGTGGTCGGCTGGGGCTCAACGGCCTGCTGACCAAGGCGCCGGCCAGCCTGCCGGTAAACGTGATGGGTTTGCAGTTCGCCAATCCGGTCGGTCTGGCAGCGGGGTTGGACAAGAATGGCGATGCCATCGATGGTTTCGCCCAGTTGGGCTTCGGTTTCGTCGAGATCGGCACCGTGACCCCACGTCCGCAGCCGGGCAACCCCAAGCCACGACTGTTTCGTCTACCGGAGGCCGAGGCGGTGATCAATCGCATGGGCTTCAACAACCGTGGCGTCGATCATTTGCTCGAGCGGGTCAAGGCAGCGAAGTTCAATGGTGTGCTGGGTATCAATATCGGCAAGAACTTCGATACGCCGGTCGAGCGGGCAGTGGATGATTACCTGGCTTGCCTGGACAAGGTTTATGCCCACGCCAGTTACGTCACGGTCAACGTCAGCTCGCCCAATACGCCGGGGCTGCGCAGTCTGCAGTTCGGTGATTCGTTGAAGGAGTTGCTCGAGGCGCTGCGTCGTCGTCAGGAAGATCTGGCCCAGGAGCATGGCAAACGCGTGCCACTGGCGATCAAGATTGCCCCTGACATGAGCGATGAAGAGACCGCGCTGGTGGCTTCCGCGTTGCTGGGTGCTGATATGGATGCGGTGATCGCCACCAACACCACGCTTAGTCGTGAGGGCGTCGAAGGGCTGGCCCACGGGGATGAGGCAGGTGGTCTGTCGGGTGCACCCGTACGTGACAAGAGCACGCATATCGTCAAGGTACTGGCCGGTGAGTTGTCGGGGCGTCTGCCGATCATCGCGGTTGGCGGTATTACCGAAGGCAAGCATGCGGCGGAGAAGATCGCTGCGGGTGCGAGCCTGGTTCAGATCTATTCAGGGTTCATCTACAAAGGACCGGCCCTGATTCGCGAGGCGGTTGATGCGATTGCCGCGCTGCGCAAATAAGCTGCGTAAATAAATAGGGCTCCCGAAGGAGCCCCTGGGCTTGCGCCCGCCGCCCGGAGGGGGTCGGCATGGTGAAGTCGGGTGTGTTCCTGATCAGCCGACAGCGTGAAGTTCGTTGAGTCTATGAATACCGGCTGTGCCGGTCAGCCCATCCCAGTTATCGCCACGGCCCTCACGCCAGCCATTGAGCCAGGCCTGACGAACCGAAGGTAGGGTAAAGGGGCAAAGTTCGCGGGATTTACCATTGATGCCGTACTGATAGCCGCGCAAAAAAGCTCTTTCTAACGGATCACGCTTAAGTCTTCTCATAGGGTGTTGCCCTCACTGTTGACTGTTATGTCCCGTTGGCCTTGTGGCAAGGCCGGGCAGAATCTTCTGCCTGCGAAAGTCCGCTGCCGGCGTGGCGAACTTTCTGTGCCTTCGCCGTTGCAGCGAAAGCCTTAGGTAGTGTTCTAACGAATGCACCGGGGCCTGTGAATGATCGATTTGTCATAAGGGCGTAACCTAAATGCGGGTGAGGCCATAAGGGGGCTGGTGATACGTCCAGCCTCTTTCGGCCAGGCACCGTCATATCTGGCTATGCACGCAGATGCCGTCATTTTGCTAGTGCAAATGAGAGTGCTTGCTTATTCCGACGAAGGGTCGCGCTGTGACCTTTTGTCACTTATTTTGAGTCGAGGTGCGCCGCCGCACCTCTCTGATTGCCATAGGCAGTGGAACATCCATGTCTGATCGTTACGAAATCGTGCTGACCTGCCCCAAGGGGCTAGAAGGGCTGTTGCTGGAAGAGGCCAGGGCGCTGGGGCTGGAAGAAGCGCGCGAGCAAACGGCTGCGATCCGCGGCCACGCTGAAATCGAAGTGGCTTATCGGCTGTGCCTGTGGTCGCGTCTGGCCAACCGCGTGCTGTTGGTGCTGTCGCGTTTTGCCATGAACAACGCCGACGAGCTTTATGACGGCGTGCAGGCGATCGACTGGAGAGACCATCTGGAGCCGTCCGGCAGCCTGGCAGTGGAGTTCAGTGGCAACGGTTCGGGTATCGACAACACCCACTTCGGTGCACTCAAGGTCAAGGACGCTATTGTCGACCGGTTGCGTACCGCGGGCGGCGAGCGGCCCAGCATCGACAAACTCAACCCGGACCTGCGCGTGCATCTGCGCCTGGACCGCGGTGAGGCGGTGCTTTCCCTGGATCTTTCCGGTCATAGCCTGCACCAGCGCGGTTACCGCCTTCAGCAGGGGGCTGCGCCGCTGAAGGAGAACCTGGCTGCGGCGGTGTTGATCCGTGCCGGTTGGCCGCGCATTGCCGCTGAGGGTGGCGCCCTGGCTGACCCGATGTGCGGTGTGGGCACCTTCCTGGTGGAGGCGGCGTTGATGGCAGCCGATATCGCCCCCAACCTCAAGCGTGAGCGCTGGGGCTTCTCCAACTGGCTCGGCCACGTGCCGGCAATCTGGAAGAAGCTGCACGCCGAAGCCGAGCAGCGCGCGGCAGCGGGTCTGGCCAAGCCGCCGTTGTGGATTCGTGGTTACGAAGCCGATCCGCGGCTGATCCAGCCTGGGCGCAACAACGTCGAGCGCGCCGGTCTGTCCGACTGGGTGAAAATCTATCAGGGCGAGCTGGGCAGTTTCGAGCCGCGCCCGGACCAGAATCAGAAGGGCCTGGTGATCAGCAACCCGCCTTATGGCGAGCGCCTGGGCGACGAAGCCAGCCTGTTGTATCTCTATCAAAACCTCGGCGAGCGCCTGCGCCAGGCCTGCCTGGGGTGGGAAGCGGCGGTATTTACCGGCGCGCCCGAACTGGGCAAGCGCATGGGCCTGCGTAGCCACAAGCAGTACGCGTTCTGGAACGGCGCACTGCCCTGCAAACTGTTGTTGATCAAGGTGCAGACCGAGCAGTTCGTTACCGGTGAGCGGCGTGCGCGCGAAGACGATCAAGAGCCAGCGCAGGATGCGCCGCAACAGGCGCGTCTGTCCGAAGGCGGGCAGATGTTCGCCAATCGTCTGCAGAAGAATCTCAAACAACTGGGTAAGTGGGCGCGCCGCGAAGGCGTCGAGTGCTATCGGCTGTACGATGCCGACATGCCCGAGTATGCCGTGGCAGTCGATCTGTACCGCGACTACGTACATGTTCAGGAATATGCCGCGCCCCGTTCGATCGACCCGGACAAGGCGCAGGCACGCCTGCTCGATGCCCTGGCGGCAATCCCGCAGGCGCTGGGCGTGGCGCAGAGTCGTGTGGTCATCAAGCGTCGTGAACGCCAGGCCGGTACCAAGCAGTATCAGCGTCAGGCGGCGCAGGGCGAGTTCATGGAAGTGAACGAAGGTGGGGTCAAGCTGCTGGTCAACCTCACCGATTATCTGGATACCGGGCTGTTTCTCGATCACCGCCCGTTGCGCCTACGTCTGCAGCGTGAGGCGGCCGGCAAGCGGTTCCTCAACCTGTTCTGTTACACCGCGACGGCCACCGTGCACGCGGCCAAGGGTGGCGCGCGCAGCACCACCAGCGTCGATCTGTCAAAAACCTATCTGGACTGGGCGCGGCGTAATCTCGCGCTCAACGGTTTTTCCGACAAGCACCGCCTGGAGCAGGGCGACGTGATGGCCTGGCTGGGAGAGGACCGCGGTGAGTACGAGTTGATCTTCATCGACCCGCCAACCTTCTCCAACTCCAAGCGCATGGAAGGTGTGTTCGATGTGCAGCGTGACCACGTCGAGCTGCTCGACCTGGCCATGGCGCGTCTGGCCCGTGGCGGCGTTCTGTACTTCTCCAACAACTTCCGCAAGTTCCAGCTGGATGAGAGCCTGGTGGCGCGTTATCAGGTCGAGGAAATCAGCACGCAGACGCTGGACCCGGACTTCGCGCGTAATCCCAAGATCCATCGCGCCTGGCGTTTCACCGCCCGCTGATTGCGTCGCTCGGACACAATCCGGGGCCTGGTTCATAAAAGCCCCGGATTGCATTCGGGCTACGTGATCGTCAGCGCTTGGGTTGGCTGTAGGTGTCGAGCAGTACCTGATCGAGAATCGAGGTGGCGCCCCAGGGTTTCGGGTCGTTGAGGATGGCGACCACGGCCCAGTCCTGGCCGTTGCTGTCGCGGCTGAAGCCGGCGATGGCACGTACGTTATTCAGGGTGCCGGTCTTGATGTGCGCCTCACCCACCAACGGCGTGCGCTGCAGGCGTCGACGCATGGTGCCGTCCATGGCCACCAGCGGCATCGAGCTGCGGAACTCCGCAGCGTAAGGGCTGCGCCAGGCCGCCTGGAGTATCAGCGCCATTTCCCGTGCGCTGATGCGCTCGGCGCGCGACAGGCCAGAGCCATTCTCCATCACCAGGTGCGGTGCAGTGATGCCCTTGCGTGCCAGCCAACTGCGGATGACGCGCTGCGCGGCCATGGAGTCATCCTTGTCGGCTTCGGTACGGAACTGTGCGCCGATGCTGAGGAACAACTGCCGTGCCATGGTGTTGTTGCTGTACTTGTTGATGTCGCGGACGATCTCCACCACATCGGGCGAGAAGGCGCGTACCAGCATGCGGGCTTTTTCCGGCACGGGGCCCTGGCGGTCCTTGCCGAGAATCTTGCCGCCCAGTTCCTGCCAGATGCCGCGTACCGCGCCCGCTGCGTAGCTGGGGTGGTCGAGCAACGACAGGTAGGTCTGCGCGCTGCAGCCTTCGGCCAACTGGCCACTGACGATCAGTGTGGTGCCATCGAACTGATCCACTGCGTTGTAGCGAATGTCAGGCCAGGATGGGCACTGGGCGGCCTTGAGCAGGCGGACCTGGTTATCGATACGGATCGAGGCGATGGGCGGGTCCATGGCGATGCTCACCTTGCCGTCTTCGGCACGGGTGATGAAGCGTTGCGCCTTGAGGTTGACCAGCAGCGAGTCGGGCTTCACCAGGAACGGCTTGTTGGCATCGCCGCCGTCGTCGTTGAATGCCGGCAACTGCGGGGCGACGAAGAAGCTGCGATCGAGCACCAGGTCGCCCTGGACCTGACGCACGCCGTTGATGCGCAGGTCGCGCAGCAACAGCCAGAGCTTCTCCATGTTCAGTTTCGGGTCGCCGCCGCCTTTGAGGTAGAGATTGCCATGCAGCACGCCATCCTTCAGCGGGCCGTCGGCATAGAACTCGGTCTTCCACTGATGGTTGGGCCCCAGCAATTCCAATGCGGCATAAGTGGTCACCAGCTTCATGGTCGAGGCCGGGTTGACCGAAACATCGGCATTGAACTGCAGGCCGCCAGCCTGGCCGCCCAGGGGTACGGTCATCACCGACAGCGAGTTGTTGGAAATCTTGTTGGCCTTCAGGGCCTGCTCGACCTTGGCAGGGAGTGCGGCGCTGGCAGCATGGCAGGACAGGGCAAGGGGGAGAAGCAGGGCGCTCAGCGCCAGTTGGCGAAACCGCTGGATCATCGACAAGAACCTTCCGCAGTCAGGCGGGAGTAACGAGAGAGACAGACAAACGACAGTCCGACTCGGGGAAAAGTTGTCGGCATTATGCCGTAAGAATTGGCTTGCAGTCGGCCTCGTCTATTTAAAAACAGCCACTGCAAACAGCTGGCGTTCAACATGTTCGAGGGGCTGCGGGGCGACACAAAACGGGCGCTCTGCCTGCGAAACTGCTAGAGTGCCGCGCGTTATTACCTTTGAGGATTGTTTCATGGCGACCAACCGTTCCCGCCGTCTGCGCAAGAAGCTCTGTGTCGATGAATTCCAGGAGCTGGGCTTCGAGCTGACCCTGAACTTCAAGGCTGACCTGAGCGATCAGACCCTCGACGATTTCGTCGATCAGTTCCTCGATCAGGCCATCGCCGGCAATGGTCTGGATTACGTCGGTGGTGAAGACTTCGGCCTGGTCTGCCTGGCCAAGCGTGGCTCGGTCAATGAAGAGCAGCGCGCTGCCGTCGAGGCCTGGCTGAAAGGCCGTGACGAACTGGAGAAGTTCGAGCTCAGCCCGCTGCAGGACGTCTGGTACCCGGAAAACCCGATCAACCAGGCTTGATAGCTACTCGGCGCCGGGTTCCCAGGCGCTGCCTCAGCTTTTGGCTGATCCAGGCCATGGCCTGATACCTGACTGCAGGAGCGGCTCTGCTCTCGAGTCGAAGCGTTGACCAACGTTTCGCGAGCAGAGCTCGCTCCTACAGCACTCCTGCCTTTTCCAAGAGCATCTGTTCGTCCACCTGATCGATCTGTTCGGGCTGCATGAAACGTTCGGCGTAGCGCCGATAGATGCCGGCGCGAATGAACAGCGCGAACAGCTGCGGGTCGATGTGCGCGCCCTTGCACATGCCGACCATGATGTTCAGCGCCTCCGACAGCGTCTTGCCTTTCTTGTAGGGGCGATCCACCGCCGTTAGTGCTTCGAAGATATCGGCGATTGCCATCATGCGTGCCGGCAGGCTCATCTGTTCGCGCGTCAGACGTTTGGGATAGCCGCTGCCGTCCATCTTCTCGTGGTGCCCGCCGGCGATCTCGGTGACGCTCTGCAGATGCTTGGGGAAGGGCAAGCGATCGAGCATCAGGATGGTCTGCACGATGTGATGATTGATGATGTAGCGCTCCTCGGCCGTCAACGTGCCGCGGGCGATGCTCAGGTTGTGCAACTCGCCGCGGTTGAATTTGTACGGCGGCACTTCCAGCTTGAAGCCCCAGGGATTGTCCGGTGCGATCACCTCCTGGCCAACGCGCTCGATCAGGTGCTCGGGGCGGTCGGCGAGCAGCGGTTCTTCCACCGGCAGGCTTGCAGGTGTCGAGCGTTCCAGGCGCTTGGCTTCCTCCCAGGACACGCCCAGGCGATTGTCCAGGGTGCGTAGCCAGCGGCGTTCGGCGATCTGCTGCAGGCGCGCCTGGTCGGCATCGGCCATGGCTTCGCCCCCCAGATTGATGCGGGCGATGAAGGCGAACTCGTCGTCCAGATCGCTCAGCAACTGGTCGCGCAGCCTGGCCAGCGCCGCCTCCTCGCCACCTTCGGTGCGGGCACGCCAATAGGCGATCCAGGCATCGCGCTTGAGCACCTCGAAACGCATGCGCACTTCGTGAATGCGGTCGTACAGGGTTTCCAGTTTGGTCGCCTTGTCGACAACGTATTCCGGCGTGGTTACCTTGCCACAGTCATGCAGCCAGGCAGCGATATGCAGCGCCTCCCATTCTTCGTCGTTTGGGTGGTAATCACGAAACTCGGGGGCGTCGCTCTCGGCAGCGGCGCGCGCCAGCATCAGGGTGATTTCCGGTACGCGCTGACAGTGGCCGCCGGTATAGGGACTCTTGGCGTCGATAGCGCCGGCGATCAGCTGGATGAAGGCATCGAGCAACTGCTTCTGCCTGGCCAGCAGACGCTGGCTCTCGATGCATAGGGCTGCACTGTCTGAGACGGCATCTACGAAGGCGACACGGTCGGGGCTGAGCATGCTCTCGCTGTTCTCGCCGGTGTCACGTTGCAGCAGCACCAGCACGCCGACGGTATCGCCCTGACGGTTGTGCAGGCCGGCCGCGATCAGGTGCAGGCGCGGGCTATCCATGGCCGACAGCAGCCCCTGGAATTTCCCCGCCTGATCAAAGCCGATGGAGGTGGCGATGCTGTTACCACCGCTGGCTGGGCGTTGTAACCAGGTGGGCAGGGTTGGGTCGTCATGGGCCAGGCCGTGGATGCCGAGGTCGGCGAGGTTGCGGCTCTGACCGTCGATGATCAGCCCATGGGGCTCCAGACGGCCGCTGTCGTTGTCCAGCAGGTAGAGCAGGCCGCCTTGGGCCTCGCTGATGGAGACGGTAGCGTCCATCACGCGTTTGATCAGTGCTTCGAACTGGGTTTCCGCAGACAGGCTGGCGGCGATGTCGAGGAAGCTCGACAGGGTGTCCTTCATGCTGCTCATGGACACCGCCAACTGGTCGACCTCGAGAATCGGCGAGCGCCCGCTGGCCGGATAGGCGAAGTCGAAGCGGCGGATGGCCTGTGCCTCCTGCACCAGGCTGCGCAGCGGTTTGACCACCAGGCGCGAGGTCAGCCAGCCCAGGGGCAGGCACAGCAACAAGGTGGTGAGGGTGATCAGGGCACCCTGCCAGCGTATGCGGTATGCCTCGGCCAGCAGTTCCTGCTCGGGGACCAGCAGCGCCAGATGCAAACCTTGCGGGCCTCCTTCCTGAATGTGCCGATGGGCCATGGCCCAGCGCTGCTTGGCCAGCTCGATGACGCCTGCGTCCTGTTCGTTCAACTGGCTGGCCAGCAGTTCACCCAGGGCAGGGTTGAGCTCGCTGACCTTGACCAGCGATACCTTGCCGTCGACATCCTTGAGCAGACGGCTGCTCTCGGGGTAGGCCACGGCGTTGCCATCGCTGTCGGCAAGCACCACCTGGGTGTTGGGGGTGACGCGATGGCTGGCCAGGGTGGCGGACAGGTCATCCAGGGTCAGGTCTGCGCCGATCACCGTGGTCAGGCCGCTGCGCCTGGCCAGGGTAGTGCCGATTTCCTGGGTGGAGAAGAACAGATAGGGTGCGGTGGTGATCTGCCCACCGTCGCCGCGGGCGCGCTTGAACCACTCGCGTTGCCTCGGATCATAGGGTTCGCTGAGGTTCTGCCGGCGGCTGAGCGGGTTCAACGAGCCGTCATAGAACAGGTAGTCGCTGTCGGTACCGACGCTGCTACGGTCGATGGCCCAGACCTGGTAGGCGGCTTTGTCCGGTGCGTCGAAGCGTTGCTTGAGCATCTCGCTGCGCAGCGGTCTGACCATGAAGAAATCACCATCTTCATAGCCCAGGTAGATCGAGGCCAGCTTGGGGTTGTCGCGCAGGGCCTGAACGAACAGCGGCAACATTTCCAGGCGTTCGTCGAGCGTATCGGCCTGGGTGGCGGGGTGCAGCGCCAGCAGGCTGAGCAGATGGCGTATCGGGCGATAGGTGCTATCTAGATCCTTCTGCACGTCGTACTGGATGCGCTCGAACAGGGTCGAACTGCTGGAGAAGATCAGTCGGCTGGTCTGTTGATAGTTGAATAGCCCCAGCACCACGCCGGTGAACAGCAGTAGCAAGGTGAACAGGACGCTGATGTGAACATGCAGGGGAAAACGGCGTTCGCGCGCAACCGCTGTATTGGGCATCGCACTTCACTCCTTGCTGGCGCTGCAGGCTCCAACAGCATAGTGAAGTGTGGGCGAATCTGCCTAAACGTTATAAAGGCTGTTGCGAACTCTCTTCGGTCTTGCCCGGCTTGTTCAGTTGCAGGCGCAGGCCATGCACCAGCAAGGCGATGGTCAGGGTCAGGGCGACGCCGATCAGTGCGTTGAGCAGGCGAACCTCGGCAAGGTGCCAGTCATGCGACAGGCTCTCGGCCAGGAGCACGAAGCAGAGGCTGGTCTGCAGCACGAACAGGCCGTAGTGATTGGCCTGCAGTGCACGGCTGAGAAACACCAGCGCCAGCAGGGTCATCACCATCATCGGTGGGCTCTGCAGGCTGTGGCCGAAGATGATCAGCAGGCCGGCGGCGGCGAGGCTGGCCAGGCTGGCCTGCAGGGCGCGCACCAGGCTGCCCTGGAATTCCAGTTGCAGCGTGCTGATGACGGTCAGGGTCAACCAATAGCCGCGCGACAGACCGGCCAGGTTGACGATCAGCCCCGAGGCGGCGAAAGCCAGCATGCAGGCCAGGGCGTGCAGGCGCCACTGTTGGCGCGGTAGGCGCTGCGCGTGACGCTTGAGTACTTTGAGAATGGCGAGAAAGCGCGGCATGTACGGCCACATGCGCAGACCATGCAGGCCGCGCAGGCCGAAGGCCAGCAGCATGACCCAGAGCCCGCCGAGGATGAACAGCGTGGCCACTGCGTAGGGGTTGTGCAGATTGCCGATGCCGAACTGTCCCTGGCCAAGGCACAGGCAGATGCTCAGGCCGATACCCAGCTTGCCGGCTTCGCTACCGAAGCGTTGCAGCCAGGCCAGCAGCAGGCCGAACGCTGCAAAAATGCACAGGCTGAGCAGGGGGTGACTAGCCACCCAGAAACCGAGGCCGGCACTGCAGGCTCCCAGGCCGGTGAGCAGCAGCATGCGCAGCATGCCGAAGCGGTGCAGCGGGTTGGCCTGGGCGGCCTGAAAAGCACCTGCCGAGGCCCAGAGAAAACCACTGTGAGCAGTGAACAGGCCCAGCACCAGCGGCAGGGCGCAGCCCAGCACCGCGACCAGGGCAGGGCCCCAGGCCGGCGGGCCGGCATGCCAGGTGAAACTGTTGCGAATCAGGTTCTTCATGCGCTGTTTTCGTCAGATCGGGCTCGAACGGCCGGTCATCTCCCTCGCCATTTCCGTAGCGTAGCTGTCCGTCATGCCGGCGATGAAGTCGATCACCCGCATGAACGAGCGATACAGGGGCCAGCCGGGTTCAGGCGCGTAGTAGCTGAGCAGGTCGAGGATGCGCCGGTGCTTGAACGACAGTGCACGCCCACTGTGCAGCTCCAGCGCTGCACCGCAGAAGGCGTTGAGGAGGATTTCCAGCGTGGTGTAGGCGCCGATTTCATGCAGCGTCTTGCGCTTGTCGTGGAAGATCTTCTCGCGCGCCAGAGATTTCGCGCTCTGCACGCAGTGCTTGGCCGCGCCGTGCATGTGCTCGACCAGATCGCCCTGCAGACCGCCGCCCAGCAGGGCGTGTTGTTGCTCGACAAAGGCGCCGGCCGCGGCGTTGGTCAGGTGTTCGATGGCCTTGCCGCGCAGGATCGCCAGCTTGCGCCGGCGCGAGTCCTTGGGGCCGAGCTGGCGATAGGTTTCCGGCAGATCATCGCCCACCAGGTCGAGCAGCAATGCCTCGACTTCGGTGTAGTCGAGCAGCTCCATCTCCACGCCGTCTTCCAGGTCGATCAGGCCGTAGCAGATGTCGTCCGCGGCCTCCATCAGGTAGACCAGCGGGTGGCGTGCCCAGCGCTGCGCCTCCAGTTGCGGCAGCTCGAGCTTGGCGGCGATCTGTTCGAGCAACGGCAGCTCGCTCTGGTAGCAGCCGAACTTGTGCTTCTTGTAGCCCTGAGCGTCGGCATGGCGAGCGGTCCAGGGGTATTTGAGGTAGGTGCCGAGGGTGGCGTAGGTCAGCCGTGTGCCGCCATCGAACTGGTGGTATTCCAGTTGGGTGAGCACGCGAAAACCCTGGGCGTTGCCTTCGAAATTGAGAAAGTCGCCGCGTTCGGCATCGCTCATCGCGTCCAGCCAACCGCGCCCGGCGGCCTGCTGAAACCAGTGGCGAATGGCGTCCTCGCCGGAGTGGCCGAACGGCGGGTTGCCGATATCGTGGGCCAGGCAGGCGGACTGTACGACCATGCCCAGATCGCTCGGTGTGCACCAGTTGGGCAGGTCGTCACGCAACATCTCACCGACGCGCATGGCCAGTGAGCGGCCGACGCAGCTGACTTCCAGCGAGTGGGTCAGGCGGGTGTGGATATGGTCGTTGCTCGAAACCGGATGCACCTGCGTCTTGCGTCCCAGGCGACGAAAGGCGCCGGAGAAGATGATGCGGTCATGATCCTTGTGGAAGGGACTGCGGCCTAGCTCTGCCGAGCTGGGCGCAGGTTTACCGAGACGTTCACGGGTGAGCAGGGTGTGCCAATCCAAGGCCTATCCTCGCCAGGTTGATCCGGGCCCCTAGCTTGGGTGTTCATGCCGCCGGCTGCAACCCCGGTTGGTTACAGGCCGGCGGCGTCGATATCCACCAGCAGCAGTCGACGGCCGTTATCGATGAACTGGCCGGCGGTCAGGCAGTATTGGTTGGTGGTGGCGTCGCGGTAGGTGGTGGAGAGCGTCAGGCGCCGTTCTTCCCAGCCTTCGGCCAGCAGTTGATAGAAGTAGGGGCGCCATGACCAGTTGTGGCCGAGGTAGCGATCATCGGCCTGCCAAGCCGCTTGGCGCCATTCCAGGTTTGGCGTGAGCTGGGTGCCGTGGCGGTCGCACTGATAGATGCGCAACAGCCAGGGATAGTTGTCAGGTGCTTTCAGGCTCGTTGTCGGGGCACCGCTTTCGGCCCAGAACCTCAGTTCGGACATCAGCTCAGCCAGTTGCTGGCGCAGGTTGACCAGGCGTGCGCGCTCGGCGAGTTTCTGTTGCACGTAGTTGTCACGCAGGCGCGCGAAGCGGCCGACGAAGGCATCGCTGGCGAATAGCTCCTCTTCCGGCTTGGCGAACAAGAACCCCTGCACATAGCGGGCGCCGCATTCCAGGGCGAAGTTCAGCTCGGCTTCGGTTTCCACGCCTTCGGCGATGATCCAGCAGCCGGTTTTTTCAGCCATTTGCGCCAGCGCCTTGACCACTTCACCGCTGGGGCCGCCACGGGCGGCTTCCTGAAACAGGCGCATATCCAGCTTGAGGATGTCCGGTTGCAGCGCCAGCACGCGGTCGAGCTGTGAGTAGCCAGCGCCGAAATCGTCGATGGCGATGCGTGCACCGGCGTCGCGATAGCGCGACACCACGTCAGGCAGGCGTTGGCTGGCGCCACCGAGTTCGGTGATCTCGAAAACGATGCGCGTCGGGTCGATACCGCTGCGTTGTAGTTGGATCAAGCTGGGCAGAGGTTGCGCCGGGCGCAAGCGGCTGATCCAGCGTGGCGAAATATTCAGGCTCAGGAACCAGTCCGCCGGGGCTTGATGAAAGCGCTGCAGGGCATCTTCGCGGACCTGTCGGTCAAGGCGGCGCAGGGCGGCGGGTGGGGTTTTCGGGTCGGCGAAAAGCGGCCCGGCCGAGCGCGCCTGGCCTTTGTCATCGCGCAGCCGAGCCAGCGCCTCGACACCGGCGATACGACCGGTGGCGGTGTCGATAAAGGGTTGGAAGACGGCAAAAGGCAGTCCGTCGATCACCTGGTTTGTCCTTAGCGCTGAGCGGTTGAGCCGCCTGATGGCGGTTGGGTTACTCAACCAAGCAAGATCGCGGCCAGGCCAGGTCTAGACCAATCGGCGTTTCAGTCGATACCGCTTTGCCGACGTCGAAGTAGTGGCGCAATGATCAATGCCAGGCGCAACCAGCGACGCCAACCGCGTTTACCGCCGAGCAGTCCGGCCAGTGCCAATGCGCCGCCAGTGAGCAAAAAGGGTGCATTGCCCCGGCGCAGGCGTTGGCCATACTCGCGTACCTGCTTGAGTGGCTGACTGATTTGCAGCACTTCATGGCGCAGTTCCTGGCGGTGCATCTCCAGGCGCATGCGCAGCACGGCTTTACGCAACTGACGGCGCGAGGCGCCTGGTGGCAAGTTGGACGTCATGGCAGCAGTTGCTCGCGGTCACGTTGCAGTTCTTCAAGGCTGGCGCTGAATGGTGTTTCGGCGTTGCGCAGACTGATCAGCAGCCAGGTTGTACACCCTACCAGGCCAGAACCGTAGAACAGGCAAAGACCCGTGGCTACTGCCAGGCGATGGCTGTCCCAGTAGACGATCAGCAGCAATGCGGACAGACCTATCAATAGGAGCAGGGCGAAGGCCAGGCACAGGCCGCCAAGAATCAGCGCGCGCAGTGCCTGGTTGCGTTGGTCTTCGAGTTCATGGGCCAGCAACGCCACATGGCCCTGGAGGAGGCCCAGCAGGGCCGCCCCCAGGCGCCTTGGCGATGGTCCATTGGACATTGGCGCTGTCAACGGCGGCTGATCAGCAGGCCGAGCACCAGGCCAATAGCGGCCGACAAACCCAGTGCCTGCCATGGGTGCTTGTGCACATAGTCTTCAGTGGCGTCGACGGCGATCTTGCCCTGCTCGCGCAGGCCAGACTCGGCTTTGTGCAGGGCGTCTCGGGCACGATCGAGGCTGCCGCGAATGTCATCACGCAGGGCCTCGGCGTGTTCGCCGGCGAGACTGGCGGAATGTTGCAGGAGCTTCTCGGTATCGCTGACCAGAGCCTGGAATTCATCCAGCAGGGCGTCCTTGGTGCTTGGAGTAGCGGCTTTGCGGGGCATGGTGAGCAGTCCTCTGCGTTGGTATGTGCTACTTACGATTGCTCTGCAGCGTGAGGGTTCCGCAAGAATAGTCGGGAAGTGACCGGCCTGGCGTTTGGTATAGCGATTGCATTTTGCTGGTGCGCGAAGGTCGAGAAATGCCCTGTGATGGGGCTTTTTCGGGGCGGCTCAGGATGGTCCATTTCGCGCATAACCATTTGATTAACAAGAAATAAGCATCGATATGTCGACATTTGGTGGCGCTATTTTAGGGCCACTCGACGGCACTTTTCGAGGGCGCTCCACTGTGTCTGGCTGCATTGTGGTGCGCGTTTTCAGGTTTGTGTCTTTGTTTGGTGCCTTTTCTTCTGCCTCCGGAGTTTTCTTTCTCGATGGAAAACATCAACAGTGCCGTGGCCACGCTGATCCACGGCTCCAATACCCTGTTCATCCTGCTGGGTGCCATCATGGTTCTGGCCATGCATGCCGGCTTTGCCTTTCTCGAAGTGGGAACGGTACGGCAGAAAAACCAGGTCAACGCGTTATCCAAGATTCTCTCGGATTTCGCTATTTCCGCCTTGGCATATTTCTTCATCGGCTACTGGATCGCCTATGGCATCAATTTCTTCGAGCCGGCTGCGGTGCTGACGGAAAACCATGGCTACGGCCTGGTGAAGTTCTTCTTCCTGCTGACCTTCGCCGCGGCGATTCCGGCGATCATCTCCGGTGGTATTGCCGAACGTGCCAAGTTCGGCCCGCAGCTGTGCGCCACGGCGTTGATCGTGGCCCTCGTCTACCCCTTCTTCGAAGGCATGATCTGGAACGGCAACTACGGCTTCCAGGCCTGGCTCGAGGCTCGCTTCGGTGCCGGCTTCCATGACTTCGCCGGTTCGGTGGTGGTGCATGCCATGGGCGGCTGGTTGGCCTTCGGCGCCGTGCTGCTGCTGGGGCGCCGCAACGGGCGTTATCGCGACGGCAAGCTGGTGGCGATGGCGCCCTCGAACATTCCGTTCCTGGCACTGGGCTCGTGGATCCTGATCATCGGTTGGTTCGGCTTCAACGTGATGAGCGCGCAGACGCTCGAGGGTGTCAGTGGCCTGGTAGCGGTCAACTCGCTGATGGCCATGGTTGGCGGTACCGTCGCCGCGCTGCTGGTAGGGCGCAACGACCCTGGCTTCCTGCATAACGGGCCGCTGGCTGGCCTGGTCGCGATTTGCGCCGGCTCGGACCTGATGCATCCGATCGGTGCTCTGGTCACTGGCGCGATTGCCGGTGCATTGTTCGTCTGGGCATTCACCGCGACGCAGGTGAAGTGGAAGATCGACGACGTGCTCGGCGTCTGGCCGCTGCATGGCCTGTGCGGGATCTGGGGTGGCATCGCCTGCGGCATCTTCGGCCTCGAGGCATTCGGCGGCCTGGGTGGCGTGAGCCTGGCCGGCCAGGTGATCGGCACTGCGTTGGGGGTGGTGGTCGCGCTGGTTGGTGGCTTCGTGGTGTATGGCCTGCTCAAGGCTTCGCTCGGTATTCGCCTGAGTCAGGAAGAGGAATACAACGGTGCTGACCTGTCGATTCACAAGATCGGTGCGGTGAGTCAGGACTGAGAGGCCAGGGCTGGCGTTGTTTGCCAGCGTTTACGGCGGGCAATAAAAAACCGGGCAATGGCCCTAGCCGTTGGGGAAATCTGTTGAAAGATTCCCCGATGGCCTGCGGTTACGGGTCCTATAAGCAAAAATCCCCAGCCGAGATATTTTCTGCTGGGGACTTCTTTTTTGGCTTTCAGATCATGACGTTAACGATCTGCATCAACAGATTAAGCCAACGCCTTGGCAATGGCCCGGTTTTTCATTCAGTTGTAGATCAGTCGCGACGACCTTCTACCGCCTTGCCGGCGACGGTGCCTTCCTTGAGCATGATCTGGTATTCCTTGCCGTCCGTTTCCACCTGATGCAGGCGGACCAGCAGGTGGCCCCAGTCTTTGGCGAACCACAACACGGTCTTGCGGGTGCTTTGCGTGGGGTCACGCACGCGTTCGACCTTGATTGCGTCGATCAGGCCCGCCTTGGTGCGTACCACTTCTTCGCCCAGCACGCGGAAGTCATAGGTTTCGATCTCGTCACCGTCGACCACCTGGTAGCTCACGCTCTTCTTGCCGGCCGCAACGTCCTCTTGCAGGGCAACCTGGTAGGTCGATTTGTCCAGCAGGCCGCGGTTGAGCGGCAGTCGCACGGCATCGCCACGGTCGCTGCCGATCACTTGCTTCTGCTCCCAATCGAAGTCCTGCTCGACCTTCTTGCCTTTGCCCAGGCCGCTGCGATTGAGGCGGTAGGTCAGCGGCAGCAGGGCGCCGTTATCGACGCGGAAGGTGCTTTCTTCGGTGAGACCGGCGACCAGCATCGAGGCTTCGAAGTTGAGGGTCCAGCGGCCGTCGTCTTCACGTTTGAGGCTGCGCTCGGCACTGCCACTGACCGGCAGCTGCTTCCAATCCGCGGTGTAGCTGGCGGAGAAGGGCTGCAGGTCCTCGGCAAAGGCGGACAGGCTGAACAGTGTCAGGGCGAACAGCAGGGCACGACGCATAGAGTCTCCTAGGTTCGAATCAGGTGGCCGCTGGCGGGCAGCGGCTGGCCATCCAGCATTGCGCCTTGAGCGCCAAGACGCAAGCGGCCTTCGGCAAACCAGCGCACTGCCAGCGGATAGATCTGGTGTTCCTGCTGGTGCACGCGGCGAGCAAGGCTTTCGGCCGTGTCGTCTGCCTTGATCGGCAACACAGCTTGTACGACCAGAGGGCCACCATCGAGTTCCTCGGTCACGAAGTGCACGCTGCAGCCGTGTTCGCTGTCGCCGGCTTCCAGGGCGCGCTGATGGGTATGCAACCCCTTGTGCTTGGGTAGCAGTGACGGATGGATATTCAGCAGGCGGCCTGCGTAGTGCTGAACGAAGCCCGGCGTGAGGATGCGCATGAACCCAGCCAGCACCACCAGGTCAGGCTGGTGGGCATCGATGGTCTGGATCAGCGCTGCGTCGAAGGCGTCGCGGCCATCGAACTGCTTGTGGTCGAGCAGGCCGGTGGCGATCCCGGCCTGTTTCGCTCGCTCCAGGCCATAGGCATCGGCGCGGTTGCAGATAACCGCGGCGATGCGGGCCGGATTGCCGTCGTGGCCGACGCTGTCGATCAGCGCTTGCAGATTGCTGCCTGATCCGGAGATCAGGACGACGACATTGCAGGGCATCAGTGGGCTTTCAGGTTGTTCAACTGAACCTGGGCTGCGCCTTCTGCTGCGGCGGTGATCTGGCCGATGACCCAAGGTTGCTCGCCGCTGGCGCGCAGGCTGGCCAGGGCGGTTTCAACCTGGTCCTGAGCGACGCAGATGACCATGCCTACGCCGCAGTTCAACACGCGGTGCATTTCATGCTCGTCGACGTTGCCTTGCTCCTGCAGCCAGTCGAACACGGCTGGGCGATTCCAGCTGGCCACGTCGATCACGGCCTGTGCGCCCTGCGGCAGTACGCGCGGGATGTTGTCCAGCAGGCCGCCGCCGGTGATGTGGGCCATGGCCTTGACCGCACCGGTGTCCTTGATCAGCTTGAGCAGCGGCTTGACGTAGATGCGGGTCGGCGCCATCAGCAGATCGGCCAGAGCCTTGCCGTCCAGTTGCACCTGCTCGATGTCGGCGCCGGAAACTTCGATGATCTTGCGGATCAGCGAGTAGCCATTGGAGTGCGGGCCGGAGGAAGGCAGGGCGATCAGGGCGTCGCCGGTGACGACCTTGGAGCCGTCGATGATCTCGGCTTTTTCCACCACGCCGACGCAGAAACCGGCCAGGTCGTAGTCTTCGCCTTCGTACATGCCCGGCATTTCGGCTGTTTCACCACCGACCAGGGAGCAGCCGGCGAGTTCGCAACCAGCGCCGATACCGGTCACCACGGTGGCGGCGACGTCGACGTTGAGCTTGCCGGTAGCGTAGTAGTCGAGGAAGAACAGCGGCTCGGCGCCACAGACCACCAGGTCGTTGACGCACATGGCGACCAGATCTTGGCCGATGCTGTCGTGCTTGTTCAGGTTCAGTGCCAGGCGCAGCTTGGTGCCGACACCGTCGGTGCCGGACACCAGTACCGGTTGCTTGTAGCCGGCCGGGATCTCGCACAGGGCGCCGAAGCCGCCCAGGCCACCCATGACTTCCGGACGCGCAGTGCGCTTGGCGACGCCTTTGATGCGTTCGACCAGGGCTTCACCGGCATCGATGTCGACGCCTGCGTCCTTGTAGCTGATGGAGGGTTGCTTGCTCATAGATCCGGGCCTTTGGATGGGGAGTTCGTGTAGGCGCCGACGTGGCGCAGGCTCATCCAAGGAGCCCAGCGCGCGTACCGGCTGGCGAAGGCGCGCGATTTTATCAGGCTTGCCCGGTAGCGGCCACTCGTGTGCATGCGCTTCGTCGCAGGCACTGGCTCTGGTTGCCGGGGCTTGAGCGGCTGTTTAAGGTATAGGCTTTTGTGCCCGCCCGCCGTGCGGCCATCCTTTGCGAGAGTCCACCCCAATGCGTTTGCCCATCCGCCTGTTGTTCCTCTGTCTGTCGCTGCTGAGCCTGCCGGTATTGGCCGCGCCGGTTACCGGTCTGTACCAGGTGCGCGAGCCCGTGGCCGACCAACAGCCGGAAACTCGCGACGCTGCCATGCAGAAAGCCCTGCAGACGCTGGTGCTACGCCTGACCGGCGACGCCAAGGCGTTGCAAAGTGCCGGGCTGGAAGGGCTGCGCAAGGACCCGCAGCAGATCGTCAGCCAGTACGGTTATGAAGGCGACGCGCTGCTGGTCGAGTTCGATCCGGGCAGTACCGAGCGCCAGTTACGTCAGGCCGGCCTGGCTCTGTGGGGGGGCAATCGCCCGGCCATCCTGACCTGGTGGCTCAACGAGTCGCCGGAAGGCAGCCAACTGGTTGGTGAAAGCCAGAGCGCATCGGCACTGCTACGCGATGCTGCGCAACATCGTGGCTTGCCACTGCGTTTGCCGCTGGCGGACCTGAGCGAGCAGGCGCTGGGTGCTGCCGATGTGCTGCTGGCCAACGATCCCCAAGCCCTGCGCGAGGCGTCCGAGCGCTACGGCGCCGATGCCTTGCTGGCCGTGCAGGCGACTGAAAGCGGCGGCAGCTGGCAGGCGACCTGGCGCCTGTGGCTGGGTGACGAGCGCGAGCAGGGCAAGGCAGAGGCCGCCGATCAGGCAGCGCTGGCCGATGCAGTGCTGTTGGCCGTGGCCGAGCGCCTGGCGCCGCGTTTCCTGGTCAAACCGGGTGCTGCGCAGAGCCTGACGCTGGTGATCGAGGGCGTAGACCTGGGCCGTTTCGCGGCACTGGAGCGCTTGCTCGAACCCTTCGCCGCGCGTTTGCAGGAGATCGACGGCCAGCGTCTGATCTATCAGGTCAGCGCCAGCCCGGAGCAGCTGCGCGCGCAACTGGCATTGGGGCAACTGCAGGAAGTCAGTGAGCCGTTCGATGCTGCTGAGCCAGTAGAGAACCCGGAGGCCGCTGCAACCGAGGCGCCGCAGGTGAAGCCGCGCACCGATCAATTGCGCTTTCGCTGGTAGAATCTGCGCCGGGTAGACCACAGCCCAGTTACGCGGCGCCTTCCTGGCGCCGTTTCGCATCGAGGACGCGAGCATGACCGATTCCACCCGTTGGCTATGGATGGCTGGGCTGTTTCTGCTCGGTTGGCTGTTGTACCTGTTGCACCCGATTCTTTCCCCGTTCCTGATCGGTATCCTGCTGGCCTATATGGGCGACCCGCTGGTCGACCGTCTCGAACGGCATCGGCTGTCGCGCACGGGGGGCGTGGTGGTGGTATTCGCGCTGTTCGCTCTGGTATTGCTGATCCTGCTGCTGGTGTTGGTGCCCATGCTGGGACGACAGCTGGTGCGTCTATATCAGTTGGCGCCGGAAATGCTCGATTGGTTGCAAGGCACGGCCTTGCCGTGGTCGCAGTCGCATCTGGGGTTGCAGGATGACCTGCTGCAGGTCGATCAACTCAAGCAGGTCTTTACCGACAACATCGGCAAAACCACCGATGTGCTCAAGGCGGTACTGGCCCAGGCGACATCCTCGGGGTTGGCACTGCTGGCCTGGCTGGGCAACCTGATGCTGATTCCGGTGGTGAGCTTCTACCTGATGCGCGACTGGGATCTGCTGGTCGAGCGTGTGCGCCGCCTGCTGCCGCGTCAGCGCGAAGGATTGATCGTCAAGCTGACTGGCGAATGTCATGAAGTGCTGGGCGCCTTCCTGCGCGGCCAATTGCTGGTGATGTTGGCGCTGAGCGTCATCTATTCGGTTGGCCTGATGTCGGTGGGACTGGAGCTGGGGCTGTTGATCGGTGTGCTGGCGGGCCTGGCCAGTATCGTGCCGTACATGGGCTTTATCGTCGGTATCGGTGCGGCGCTGACCGCTGCGCTGTTCCAGTTCGGTCTCGAGCCCTATCCGCTGATCGGTATTGGCGTGGTGTTCATGATCGGCCAGTTGCTCGAGGGCATGGTCCTCACGCCCATGCTGGTGGGCGATCGCATCGGCCTGCACCCGGTCGCGGTGATCTTCGCCATCCTCGCGGGTGGCCAGCTGTTTGGCTTTACCGGCGTGCTGCTGGCTTTGCCGGTTGCTGCCGTGATCATGGTTCTGCTGCGCCATGCCCATGATTTGTATAAACTTTCCGGCCTTTACGGAGAGTCCAATAGCGGTTCCGACGAGCCGACGAGGTAGGGTCTGTTCCCGTTTCGCCGCGGCCGCGCCGGGGCCAGTTTTTGCGCGGGGCAAGGCATGAGGAGAGAGATTTGGTTATTCCAAATGAACGACGAATAACGCAGCAGCGCGCAAAAACTGGCCTGGCCCTTCGGGTTGCGCGGCAAATGGCGCCATGCTGCGTTGTGGAGCTTGGCAAGGGAGCGACCATTACCTGCGCTCCACGCCTGGCCTGGCGCCATTTGGCGCAGCAACGCGGCTCGCGCCGAAACGGGAACAGACCCTGAGCATGAAACCAATCCAGCTGCCTCTGGGGGTGCGTCTGCGTGATGACGCGACCTTCGCCAATTACTACCCCGGCGCCAATGCTGCGGCCCTGGGCTATGTCGAGCGCTTGTGCGAGGCCGACGCCGGCTGGACGGAAAGCCTGATCTACCTGTGGGGCGCCGAAGGCGTCGGGCGCAGCCACCTGCTGCAGGCGGCCTGCCTGCGTTTCGAACAGCGTGGCGAAGCGGTCGTGTATCTGCCGCTCAGCGAAGTGGTGCAGCACGGCCCGGAGTTGCTCGACAACCTTGAGCTGTGCGAGCTGGTCTGCCTCGATGATCTCGATGCCGTGGCCGGGCGCAGCGACTGGGAAGAAGGGCTGTTCCACCTGTTCAACCGTCTGCGTGACAGCGGCAGGCGCTTGTTGCTGGCAGGCACCATGTCACCGCGCGAGTTGCCGATTCAACTGCCTGATCTGAAGTCGCGACTGACCCTTTCGCTGATCTTCCAGCTGCATGAACTGTCCGACGAGGACAAGCTGCGCGCCCTGCAGCTGCGCGCCTCGCGCCGTGGCCTGCAGATGAGCGACGAGGTCGGTCGCTTCATCCTCACTCGGGGCGAGCGCAGCATGAGTGCGTTGTTCGAATTGCTGGAGCGCCTCGATCAGGCCTCGCTGCAGGCCCAGCGCAAGCTGACCATTCCCTTCCTCAAGGAAACGCTGGGCTGGTAGAGGCGGCAGGCCTCAAGCTGCCAGTAAGAGCGTAACTCGGATGCAATCCGGGAATCCCTGCATAGCATCCCCGAATGTGATCCGGACTACGGGCTCTCTGGGGAAATCATGTGTAGGAGCGAGCTCTGCTCGCGAACTTTTAGCTGCACAAGAGCTTCGCGAGCAGAGCTCGCTCCTACGGATCCAAAGGCTTTCTATTCGCGCCTATTTCCTGCATGAACGCAGCGATTGCTTGGGCACAGACCTTTGGCCGCGCCTGCAGGATGAAGTGCGGGCCATCTAAGCGATGCTGGCGGATGTCGCTGCAAAACTGGGGCAGTCGCTGGGCCGCGGTGTTGGCAACCAGGCGATCCTGTTGTGGCCAGAGGTGCAGGCAGGGTAGATCCAGGGTTTGCGCTGGTGCTTGTAATGCGGCCAGGGTTCCCAGGCGGGCGCGCAGCAGTGTCTGATCCAGTCGGCGAATTTCCCTTCGTACCCGTTGCAGGATGTCTTCTTCTGCCGTGTTGCCCAGGCACAGTGCGCGCAGCAGCTTGGGCTGCGTGGCCAATGTCAGCGGCACGGATAGGTGTCTGAGCAGCGGCAGGGCGACATTAGGGCGGGTCAGGAACGAGGCAACGAAGATCATGCCGCGCATTCCTGTTGGCTGGCGCAGGGCGAGCTGGTAAGCGAGTGGGCCGGAAAACGACTCACCCAGCAGGACGAAAGGCGTGCTGCCAAGCTGCGGATAAAGTGCTTCGCTCAGGCTGTGATAGTCCTGTGGCCCTTGCGCTGGCAGGCTCAGCACCTGGCAATCGATGTCCTGAAGCTCGTCGAGCAATGGCGCAAAGAGGTGGCTGCTGCCGTTCAGACCGGGCAGCAGCACCAGGCGCATCAGGTTTCCCCAGCCAGCTTGCGGTCGTACTGAAAACGCCAGCGGGTGTAGAGCAGTGCGCAGCAGAACAGGCCGAAGCTGATCACGGCCTCCAGTGCGCCGAACAGTGCACGCGCCGGATCGATGGCGGCGAGTACGCCCTGGATGAAGTAGATGTTGACCACGAAGCAGGCCCAGGCATGTGCGCGGGCGTTACCCAGCAACATACCGGGAGCGAGCAGTGCAAGCGGCAGCAACTGGATCGCCAATACAACCCCGACCCGCGCGCCATGCAGGTCAGCGAAGGCCAGATTCCATACCAGTAGCAGGGTCAGCAGGGCGATGAAGCTGAACAGGCTCAGCGCTCGGCTGAGTTTGACCCGTGGCTCCAGCCACTCGAGGCTGGGCAAGGGTTTCTTCGCTCGGGCCACGTTCAGCGCTCCAGTTTGCTGGCGGTTTGCGCCAGGCGTTGACCCAGAGCACGGCACAGGGTGATTTCATGTTCGTCCAGCGCACGCTTACCGTCGCTGCCAGCGTGGTGGCTGGGGCCATAGGGCGTACCGCCGCCGCGGGTTTCGAGCAGCGCCGCTTCGCTGTAAGGCAGGCCGCAGAGCAGCATGCCTTGGTGCAACAACGGCAGCATCATCGACAGCAGGGTGGTTTCCTGGCCGCCATGCAGGCTGGCAGTGGAGGTGAACACGCCAGCCGGCTTGCCGACCAGTTCGCCGGTGAGCCACAGATTGCTGGTGCCATCGATGAAGTATTTCAGTGGCGCCGCCATGTTGCCGAAACGGGTCGGGCTGCCCAAGGCCAGGCCCGAGCAGTTCTTCAGATCATCCAGGGTGGCGTACATGGCGCCGTCCTCCGGCACGCTCGGCGCAACGGCCTCGCATTCGCTGGATACCGCAGGCACGGTGCGCAGGCGCGCCTCCAGGCCAGCCATCTCGACGCCACGGGCAATCTGCTTGGCCATCTGCGCGGTGGCGCCATGGCGGCTGTAGTAGAGCACCAGGATGTAGGGCGCGCTCATGCCAGTAGCTCCAGTACTTTTTCCGGTGGTCGGCCGATCACCGCTTTGTCGCCAGCGATGAGGATCGGGCGCTCGATCAGCTTGGGATGCGTGACCATGGCCTGGATCAGTTGCGCCTCACTCAAGCTGGCATCGCTCAGGCCCAGCGTCTTGTATTCGTCCTCGCCGCTACGTAGCAGGTCGCGTGCGGAGATACCCAGCTTGCCGAGTAGGCTCTTGAGCTCGCTGGCGCTGGGTGGCGTTTCCAGATAGCGCACGACGTGCGGTTGCAGGCCGCGGGCTTGCAGCAGCTCCAGAGCACCACGGGATTTCGAGCAGCGCGGGTTGTGGTAGAGGGTCAGGTCGGTCATGGTGGCTCGCATCCGGCTTGAAGTGGCGGCTATTCTAACCGCCTGATGCGCGGATGCACGCAAACCGCTGCGGCGGCTTTGCTGCGACCTTTTTACGCGGCGCATTGTCTGTCTGTTTAGGTTTGAGGGCTAAGGAGAGGTCATGCTGCGTCGTTTGAAGGACTGGATGGGGTTCTGGCTCAGCCTGTATCAGCGTTTCGTGGATAACCGCGGCGCAGGCAACGCAGCGGCGTTGACCTACACCACCTTGTTCGCCGTGGTGCCGATGATGACCGTGACCTTCGCCATGCTTTCGGCAATTCCGGCGTTCCAAGGTGTAGGCGAGGAAATCCAGGGGTTCATCTTCAACAACTTCGTACCCTCCACGGGCGAGACGGTGCAGGAGTATCTGCGTGAGTTCACCACCCAGGCGCGGCAGCTGACCTGGTTCGGCGTCGGCCTGCTGGCCGTTACCGCCTTCCTCATGCTGGTGACCATCGAGAAGACCTTCAACGTGATCTGGCGGGTACGTCAGCCACGCCGCGGGATGTCCAGTTTCCTGCTGTACTGGGCGATTCTCAGCCTTGGGCCGCTGCTGCTGGGGGCCGGTTTCGCGGTCAGTACCTATATCGCCTCGCTGTCACTGATCTCTGGGCCGGACGCAGTAATCGGCGCCAAGACGCTGCTTGCTTTCACGCCGTTGTTATCGAGCATCGCGGCCTTTACCTTGCTCTATGCCGCGGTCCCCAACACTCGGGTGCCTTTGTCTCATGCTCTACTGGGCGGCCTGTTCAGCGCCGTGCTGTTCGAGGTTGCCAAGGCGCTGTTCGGCCTCTATGTGCGGCTGTTTCCCGGTTATCACCTGATCTACGGCGCCTTCGCCACGGTGCCGCTGTTTCTGGTGTGGATCTATCTGTCCTGGTTGATCGTGCTGCTGGGCGCCGAGTTGGTGTACAGCCTGTCGCAGCCGCGGCACTGGCGCCGCGAGCCTATCCCCAAGGGGCTGATTGTGCTGGTGGTATTGCGGCTTTTGCTCAAACGTCAGCAGAAGGGCGAGGCCCTGCATTACGGCGACATGCAACGTGCGGGCTGGCGGTTGCCCGAAGACGAGTGGGCGCAGGTGATGGATTTTCTCGAACGCGAGCACCTGGCATGCAAGGCCAATGGCGGAGGGTGGGTGTTGTGCCGCGATCTGCACAACTTCTCCTTGTATCAATTGCTCGAGTGCAGCCCCTGGCCATTGCCGAGTCTGTCGCAACTGCCCGCTCAGCTCGACGAGCCCTGGTACCCGGCATTGCGCGAGGGGCTGGAGCGCATGCAAGCGGAGCGTGAGTCACAATTCGGAGCCAGTCTGGCGGATTGGTTGCCGGGGAAGGGCTGAGCAAACCCGCGCGGCGTGTCGGGCGATGGGGCGCTGAAGAGGTGACAAAAAACGTCAGTTTAAGGCGTTGCCTAGTCCTGCCGTGGCCTGGACGCAAGGGGGTAGGCGCCAAGGAATGCGTTGTACAAGGGCTGGCACGCTTCTAGCTAATTCAGGAGCAGTTGCTATCGAACTGCCAGCAGGGGCAGGGATCGCTGAGGACGCAGGCAGTAATGACGGTAAAAAACAGGGTAATTCACCTTCATCGACGCGATCCGCAGGAAGCGCTGGAGCGGCTCAATCGAATCACCGGGCTGCACTTCGCACGCTGGCCGGAGTCGCTGCTCGAGCATGTGGCTGCCGAAAACCTGCAGCCAGACGCTGACGATTCAAGTCCGCAGGCCGCGCCCAGCCCCGGAGTCTCCTCTGGCTGAAAGCAAAACCCCGCGTCAATGCGCGGGGTTCGATGTTGCAGTTGTGGTTCAGGCCATGGCCTGGCGGCTTTCGCTGTTGGCCAATTCGACGGCTTGAACGAAGAATTCCTCGACTACCAGGCTCTGCGCCGGCACCGCCGAGCGCAGGCGTACCTGCATGTCTTCGATCTTCATCCGCACCGGCATGCGAGCGATCCCGGAGAGCAGGATCTTGCCATGGGCATTGACCTTGCCGTGGTCGACATTCACCTCGCGACGCTTGTCCCCGTCGCGGTAACTCACCAGCAGCGATACCGGCAGATTGGCCAGCCCCGGCAATTGCAGCCAGGTGGCGACGTTGTATTCGGCTACGCGGCCCTCGTAGGGCGTGACCAGCAGGTGAGCGACGTCGACGATGCGCGAGGGCACGGAGCCAATCAGCTTGTCTTGCGCTTGGGACATGGTGAAATTCCAGGCTGGGTGAGACTTGAGTGCCAGGAATTATAAGCAGCCACCTGCTGGCGAAACTGTGCACTCGGCGGACAGGCCGCGTGACTGGAGTCGCAGTTTCGCATATCAGGCCAGGCGCAGCGGGTGACGGGTAACCGATGAGGTCTGCAGGTTGCTTTCGGGCAGCGGCAGGATCGCCTGGTTATGCACGCTGGCCAGTTGCAGCCAGAGGTGCTCGCCGGAGCTGAACTGGCCATTGGGCAGCCACAGGCCGTGGTGCCAGCCGTTGCCGGGGGCCGGGGTGCTCTGCAGCACGCCTGGGTGAGTTTGCGCATTGGGGGCGCGTCGTAGCCAGACCGGACGTGGCAGACCTTTGAGATAGCGCAGCCCGAGGTGCAGGCCTTCGCTATTGAGATGACGCCAACGCACCAGTGCCAGCGTCGGTGTGGCATTGGTCAGCAGCAGAACCAGTTGCCCGACCTGCAGTTGTCCACCTTCGTTGGCGTTGCACAGCAGGCGTGCGCCGCCCGGGCTGGCGTCGAGAATCTGCGCCTCGGTACGCTGCGGCAGTTTATCCAGCAGCTGCGCATGAATGGCCGGCAGGCCCACCACCAGGCTGCATTGGCCTTCCAGTTCGGCACGTTCATGGCGACGTTGCTGGCGGCCCAGCCAGTGCTGGCGTACCCGTTCGAGTAATTGGCGTTCCTGCATGCTTTGCAGTGGTGCTGGCTCATGCAACGCGATCAGCAGCGCGCCCAGTTCGAAGCGGCGCAGGTTGGCGGTTTTGCCTTCGATACGCTGTTCGAAACTCAGGCAGGCCTGTGATTCGCTGAGGTCGACTACCGGGCCTTCGGCGTCGTCTTCCTCGTCCCAGGCTTGCAACCTGGCCAGCGCCGCCAGAGGTGCCAGCGCGCTGAACAGAGTCAGGCATTCGCCTTCATCGAGATGGAAGGGATTGCTCAGGGCCAAGAGCAGCATCTGCTGGTAAAGGCCGCGCAGGGTACTGGCCGGTTTCGGCTCGAAGGCCGCCGCCACTGGTTCGTCCAGACACTGCTGGTGCTCGCCGATCCAGTACAGCAAGTGGCTGTCGCGCCAGAGCGCTGCAGGTGGCTCCTGGTACAGCTGGTAGTGGCGCAGCAACTGCTGGGCAAGGAAATGCTGGGCCATGTACAGGCACCAGGCCAGGTGCGGCATCGACGGCTGGCGACCCTGCAGGATTTGCAGCAGCAGGCGTTTGAAGCCGATCGCCAACTCGCCGCAGAAACGCACGAACAGCGTGCTTGGCGGATGCTGGCGATTGGCAAGGCTGGCGTAATGGCGGTACTCATCACTGAAGTTTTGCAGCGCACGCTGCCTTTCCAGTAAGGTCAGAGCGCTGCGATTGAGCGAAAACAACAGGCCCAGCACTTGTTGCAGGCCATTTTCCGGCTCCAGATGGCGAGCTGCCGCGAGTCGTTGAGCGATTTCCGCTGGCGATACGCTGTTGTCCTCGCGGATGTCCGGTACTTCCAGGCGCAGGGCATCCAGCGTCATATCAACCCCGGGTGGACGAGGATCGAGTACATGGGCTTAGGGCTCCGGAGTTTCGGCAAGGCTGTTATGGGTATCTGCGCCGGTCTGCTGCTGACGGCTTGTGCCGAAGATTACGGCCTTGATCAGCATGGACGAAAGGTAACGGCTGAGAGCCTGGATGGCCAGTGGCTAGTCATTAATTATTGGGCTGAGTGGTGTGCGCCGTGTCGCACGGAAATTCCCGAACTCAACGCCTTGGAAGAACAGCTGAAAACCCAGTCGGCGCGGGTGATCGGCGTCAACTTCGATGCCCTGCAGGGCGATGACCTCAAGCGTGCCGCGGACAGTTTCGACATTCGTTTCACCGTGCTGGCGCAGGACCCGGCGGCGCGCTTTGAGCTGCCGCGCAATGACGTGCTGCCGGTGACCTACATTGTCGACGCCGATGGCAGGCTGCGTGAGCGCCTGGTAGGCGAGCAGACGGCCGCCGGCCTGCTCGAACATTTGCAGCAACTGCGCCAGAACTAGAAACGCGCAGGGTGCGCCCTGTCACCCCGTGCGGGGAAGTCATGGCGCTTACCAACCCGGCACCCCGCTCATGTCCGGCAACTGGTGGGCGATGCCCTTGTGGCAATCGATGCAGGTGGCTTCGCCGCTGGCCAGCGCGCTGGAATGCATCTGCCGGGCGCGCGGGCTCTGCTTGGTGAAGTCCATGTAGTCGAAGTTATGACAGTTGCGGCACTCCAGCGAGTCGTTGGCCTTGAGCCGCGCCCATTCATGCTCGGCCAGCTCGCGGCGGTGGGCGAGGAACTTGTCGCGGGTATTGATGGTGCCGAAGATCTTGCCCCAGACCTCCTTCGACGCCTGCATCTTGCGCGCGATCTTGTCCGTCCACTGGTGTGGCACGTGACAGTCCGGGCAGGTGGCGCGCACTCCGGAGCGGTTGCTGTAGTGAATGGTGTCCTGCAGCTCCACATAGACGTTGTCACGCATCTCATGGCAGGAGATGCAGAACTGCTCGGTATTGGTGGCCTCCAGCGCGGTGTTGAAACCGCCCCAGAAAATGATCCCGGCGATGAAGCCGCCAAGCGTGAGAAAACCCAGGCTGTAATGCACGCTTGGGCGGCGCAGGATGCCCCAGTACTCCTTGAGCAGGGCCATTAACGACTTCATGAAAGGCCTCCTCAGGGTTTTGCCGTGCCGGCTGCTTCGTCGCCGAGCAACTGGTCGATATTGCGGAAGGCGTTGCCGACCAGAGGTTTGACCTCCTGCTGGGTGACGTGGCACTGGGTACAGAAGTAGCGCCGTGGTGAAACCGCCGCCAGTGCCTGACCGTCGCGATCCATGTAATGAGTGATGCTGATCATCGGTGCCTGGCTGCGGGCGCTGCCGGCGCGGCTGTGGCAGGTCAGGCACTTGTTGCCGTTGGCGTCGACCTGATAGCCGCGAATGCTGTGCGGAATGGTCGGCGGCTGCTCGGGGTAATTGCGCTCGCGCTTGATATCCTTGTTCTCTTCATTGCCGAGCACGGGCGCCGGTAGGCTCTGGCTCAGGGTGCCGCCAGGGCGGCGACCGTCCGGTGCCGGAGCGTCGAGTGGGTAATTGAGCTCGCCGGCGATGGCCAGACCAAAGGCGGCGAGCAGTAACAGAGGCAGAAAACGCAGAGTCATGACGGTTCTCCTCAGGCCAGGCTGACCAGTTCGATCTTCACCGCACACTTCTTGTAGTCGGTCTGCTTGGAGATCGGGTCGGTGGCGTCCAGGGTGACCTTGTTGATCAGTTTGTTGGCGTCGAAGAAGGGCACGAACACCAGGCCACGCGGCGGCTTGTTGCGACCACGAGTTTCGATGCGCGCGCGGATTTCCCCGCGACGGCTGATCACCTTGACCTCGCTGCCGCGTCGCGCCTTGAGTGCCCTGGCATCGTCCGGGTGCATGTACACCAGGGCATCGGGCACGGCGCCGTGCAGTTCTTCGACGCGCTGGGTCATGCTGCCGGTGTGCCAGTGTTCGAGCACGCGGCCAGTGCTGAGCCAGAACGGGAAGTTGTCATCCGGTGCCTCCGCTGGTGGCTCATAGGGCAGGGCGAAGATCAGCGCACGTTTGTCCGGGTAGCCGTAGAACTGCACGCCGCTGCCTTTTTCCACGTAGGGGTCGAGGCCTTCGCGATAGCGCCAGCGCGTTTCCTTGCCGTCAACCACCGGCCAGCGCAGGCCACGCTCGGCGTGATAGCTGTCGAAGGGCGCCAGGTCATGGGCATGGCCGCGACCGAATTGGGCGTATTCCTCGAACAAGCCCTTCTGCAAATAGAAGCCGAATGCTTCGGCCTCGTCGTTGGCATAGCCGGCCTCGATCTGTTCGCGGGGGAACTGGTCGACCTGGCCGTTGGCGAACAGCACCTGGTACAGCGTCTTGCCCTTGTATTCCGGGGCCTTGGCCAGCAGTTCGGCAGGCCAGACTTCGTCGGTGGTAAAGCGCTTGGAAAATTCCACCAGTTGCCACAGGTCAGACTTGGCCTCGCCCGGTGCCTTGACCAGTTGATGCCAGAACTGCGTGCGGCGCTCGGCATTGCCGTAGGCGCCTTCCTTCTCCACCCACATGGCGCTGGGCAGGATCAGGTCGGCAGCCTGGGCCGAGACGGTGGGGTAGACATCGGAGACGATGACGAAGGCCTGCGGGTTGCGCCAACCGGGGAGGATCTCCTGCATCACGTTGGGGCCGGCCTGCATGTTGTTGCTGACCTGGGTCCAGTAGACCTTGAGCACGCCGTCCTTGAGCTTGCGGCTCTGTTCCACGGCATGAAAGCCGGGCTTTTCCTGGATGGTGCCGGCCGGCAGTTTCCAGATTTTCTCGGCGGTTGCACGGTGCTTGGGGTTGGCTACCAGCATGTCGGCGGGTAGGCGATGGGAGAAAGTGCCCACCTCGCGCGCGGTGCCACAGGCCGATGGTTGGCCGGTGAGGGAGAAGGGGCTGTTGCCCGGTTCGCTGATCTTGCCGGTGAGCAGGTGCAGGTTGTAGACCAGGTTGTTGGCCCAGACGCCACGGGTGTGCTGGTTGAAGCCCATGGTCCAGAACGACATGACCTTGCGCTTGGGATCGGCGTACAGCTCGGCCAAGGCCTTGAGGCGCTCGGCCGCCACGCCGCTTTCCTTGGCGGTGCGCTCCAGGGTGTAGGGTTTGACGAAGGCGGCGAACTGCTCGAAGGACATGTCCTCCCAGGTATTGGCCTTGGCCGCGTTCTTGGCCTGCATCTCCAGCGGGTTGTCGGCGCGCAGGCCGTAGCCGATATCGTCGGCGCCGCGGGCGAACTTGGTGTGTTTGCCGACGAAGTCCTTGTTCACCGCGCCGCTTGCGATGATGTGGTTGGCGATGTAGTTGAGGATCAGCAGATCGGTCTGCGGTTTGAACACCAGCGGGATATCGGCCAGGTCGAAGCTGCGGTGCTCGAAGGTGGACAGCACCGCGACCTTGGTGTTCGGATGGCTGAGGCGACGATCAGTGACCCGGCTCCAGAGGATGGGGTGCATTTCTGCCATGTTCGAGCCCCACAGCACGAAGGCGTCGGCGGCCTCGATGTCGTCGTAGCAGCCCATCGGCTCGTCCATGCCGAAGGTGCGCATGAAGCCCATCACCGCCGAAGCCATGCAGTGGCGCGCGTTGGGATCGATGTTGTTGGAGCGGAAACCGGCCTTCATCAGCTTGTTGGCGGCGTAGCCTTCCCACACCGTCCATTGCCCTGAACCGAACATGCCGACGGCCTCGGGGCCATGCTCGCGCAGCGCCTCCTTGGTCTTCTGTTCCATGATGTCGAAGGCCCGCTCCCAGCTCACCGGCTGGAATTCACCCTGCTTGTCGTACACGCCATTCTTCATGCGCAGCAGCGGTTGGTTGAGGCGGTCGACGCCGTACATGATCTTCGACAGGAAGTAGCCCTTGACGCAGTTCAGGCCGCGATTGACCTCGGCCTTGACGTCGCCGTGGGTGGCCACCACGCGGTTGTCGCGGGTGGCGACCATCACGCTGCAGCCGGTGCCGCAGAAGCGGCAGGGCGCCTTGTTCCAGTCCAGGCGGGTCATGTCCGCTTCGGTGATCAGGTTGCTGGCGGTCGTCACCAACGGCAGACCGGCGGCAGCGGCGGCAATGGCAGCAGCGTTGGCCTTGGCAAATTCACGGCGGGAAAGCTTCATTCTGAGTCTCCTTCTGTGTCGAGGAGTTCGTGGTAAACCAGAGCGGCATTGAGCACGCCTGGCAACGCGTTGATCTGTTCGAGGCGGGCGAGGATGTGGCGCTCGTGTTCGGTTTCCAGCACCACCACCAGCTTGCCTTGCGGGCTTTCCTGATGCAGTTCGAGGCCTTCCAGCTGGCGCAGGTTGGCTTTCACCGCAGCCAGCCATTCGGGCCGTACGTGCACCAGCAGACTGGAAATATGCATAGAGGCGGCCATGTTCCGTGGCTCCGTAGGTAAGGAAGGATCAGGTGGGTGGGCCAGGTGGGCCGAGTAGCATCTGCATGAACCAGATGATGAATCCGTAGCCGCCGACCAGCGCGACCGAAAGGAGGGGGAATAAGCAGACCACGAGAAAGACGAACAGGCGGGTTTCCTTGCCTTTCGTGGCTTTGCGTTCGGGCGTGCTGTCCATTCGCTCGGCTCCATTGCATTCCGTATCTCAGGCTAGACCCTAACATTGGTAAGGGCAAAGTCAGTTGAGCTGGATCAAGTCAGGGGCAGAGCGTTCAAGGTACTGGGGAGGCACGTTCGAAATTATCGATAGCGTGCTAATATTTGTTCTTCGTTCCATTCGCGGACCCGCGTCGTTCGGATCGGCTTCTTTTGTCGATCTGTCGCTTGTCCGCAACGTGCTCCGTGAGTCATCCAGTCTATGTCCGCTTCTCATCTCAGTCGTGGCAGTGCCGGTTATCGGCGCGCCACTCTGGCGCTGTTCTGCGCCGGTTTCGCCACCTTCGCCATGCTCTATTGCGTGCAGCCGTTGCTGCCTCTGCTGGCCGCCCACTTTCGTGTATCGGCCGCCAGCAGCAGCCTGGCGCTGTCGCTGACGACTTTGAGCCTGGCGCTGTGCCTGCTGGTATCCGGTGCGCTGGCTGAAAGCTGGGGCCGCAAGCCGGTCATGGCGGCAGCGCTGGGGCTGGCGGCGATGCTGGGAATCGCCAGCGCCCTGGTGGAGGAGTGGGGCAGCCTGCTGATTCTGCGTGCACTGCTGGGGCTGGCGCTGAGCGGTCTGCCGGCGCTGGCCATGGCCTATGTCGGGGAGGAGTTCGATCCCGAGGCGCTACCTGCCGCCATGGGCCTGTATATCGGCGGCACGGCGCTGGGGGGCTTGCTGGGGCGACTGTTGGCCGGCCTGCTCAGCGATATTGGCGGCTGGTCCTGGGCGCTCGGCGGGATCGCTGGGCTGGGTTTGCTGGCGATGGGGCTGTTTCTCTGGCTGTTGCCTCCTTCACGTCATTTCACGGCCCAGCCGCTCTCTCTGCGTGGGTTGCTGCGCAACTTCGCCTTGCACCTGAACAATCCGCGCCTACGCGTGTTGTTTGCCCTAGCGTTTTTGCTGATGGGCGGTTTCGTTGCGCTGTTCAACTACGTGGGTTTTCGCCTGGCCGGTGCGCCTTTCAATCTGTCCGCCACGGTGATCGGCCTGCTGTTCACCGTCTACCTGCTGGGTATCTTCAGTGCCGGTTGGGCCGGGCGACTGGTCCCACGCTTTGGTGCGCGCCAGGTGCTGCATGGTGGCATTGGCCTCATGTTGCTGGGCGTGGCTCTCTGCGCGACGCCCTGGCTGAGTGCTGCGGTGGTTGGGCTGGCATTGTTCACGTTGGGTTTCTTCGCCGCCCATGCCGTGGCCAGCGGGCAGGTCGGCGCGCACGCACAGGGTGCCAAGGCCCAGGCATCGGCACTGTACCTGTGTGCCTATTACCTCGGCTCCAGCCTGGTGGGTTATGTCGGCGGTTATGTCTGGGAGCATGCCGGATGGCTGGCATTGCTCACTGTTCTGGCTGCCTTGTTCATCGCCGCAGCCGCTCTGGTACGGCGTATTTAGGCTGTCTGTCGCTCGTTCAGTGCAGGTTCAAGGAGGGTTCAGGAGGGATTCAGTAGTCTTCCCGCAGACTTGTTGCCGAGTTGATCAAAACTGCAACGAGAGGAAGGATTCAATGAAAATCACCCTGAACCGCATCGCATTCGCTACCTGCCTGGCCCTAGGTGCAACCGCTGCCCAAGCCAACGACAATTTCGTCGGCCTGACCTGGGGTCAGACTGACAACAACATTCAGAAGTCCAACGCGCTGAATGCCAATCTCGGCAATCCCAAGTTGGACAAAGTGATCAATGGCGAGGGCACCTGGGGTGTCCGCGCCGGCCAGAAGACTGCTGACGGTCGCTACTACGCGACCTACGAGAATGTCTCCGACAGTCACAATGGCTACAAACTGCGTCAGCAGAATCTGCTCGGCAGCTACGACATGTTCGTCCCGCTGGGCAGCAACAACACCAAGCTGTTCGGTGGTGTAACCGCCGGCCTGGTCAAGCTCGAGCAGGAAAGCCGCGGCTTCTCCCGCGAAAGCGATATCGGATTTGCTGCAGGTTTGCAGGCCGGTATCCTGCAGGAACTGAACAGCAATACCTCGATCGAAGCCGGCTATCGTTATCTGCGTACCAACGCCAGCACAGAAATGGCACCGCGTGGTGAAGGCAAGGCCGGGTCGCTGGACCTGCATAGCAGTTCGCAGCTCTACCTCGGCGCCAACTTCGCCTTCTGATGGCGGCTTAGCGTTACCAGGCCGTGCATCAGTCCGAGTGAAAACGTAGCGAGCGAAGGTCAGGCAAGGCAAAAGCCGGCGAAGAAGCGCAGTTTACGACTTGTAAATGAGCATTCTGAGCCGGTTTTTAACGCAGCATGGCCGAGCGCAGTAGTTTTCACATCGACTGATTTGCCCGGCCTTCGTACAACTAAAAAGGGGAAATCTCATGAAATTGCTGGTGGTGGAGGATGAGGCGTTACTGCGTCACCATCTGTTCACTCGCCTCAGTGAAAACGGGCATGTGGTGGACGCCGTGCGCACCGCCGAAGAAGCACTGTACCGAGCTGAGTCCTTCAATCATGACCTGGCCCTGGTCGATCTCGGTCTGCCTGGTATGAGCGGTATCGACCTGATCCGTGAGCTGCGCAGCCAGGACAAGAATTTTCCGATCCTGATCCTTACCGCGCGCGGTAACTGGCAGGACAAGGTCGAAGGGCTGTCCTGCGGCGCTGACGACTATGTGGTCAAACCGTTCCAGTTCGAAGAGCTGGAAGCACGCCTGAACGCGCTGCTGCGACGCTCTTCCGGGTTCACCAAATCGACCATCGAGGCGGGGTCGCTGGTGCTGGACCTCAATCGCAAGCAGGCCACAGTGGATGAGCAGTCGCTGCAATTGACGGCCTACGAGTACCGCATTCTCGAATACCTCATGCTGCATCACCAGCAGGTGGTGGCCAAGGAACGCCTGATGGAGCAACTCTATCCGGGCGACGACGAGCGTGACCCCAACGTCATAGAGGTGCTGGTCGGCCGTCTGCGGCGCAAGCTGGAAGGTGTGCTCGGCGGTAAACCAATAGAGACCGTGCGCGGCCAGGGCTACATGTTCAACGAGCGCTGCAAGTGAGTCGAGCGCGCGCCGCGTTGCGCAAATTGCGCATGCGTTTCGGCTCGCTGCGGCTGCGCCTGATGTTGGCCAGCGCCGCGTTGGCAATGCTGTTCATGCTGTTGCTGATGCCTGTCTTGCAGGGCGTGTTTCTCATGGCCCTGGAGCAGACCGTGGAGAAGCGTCTGGCCTCCGATGCGGCCGCGTTGATATCTGCCGCCCGCATCCATGACGGCCAGTTGCACATGCCGGACAAGATGCCTGACGAGGAATTCGACAACCTCGACTCGCACCTGCTGGGTTTCATTTTCGACCGTGAAGGCCAGATGATCTGGCGCTCACGCTCCTCCATCGACGAGTTGGTGCGCTACCTGCCGCGCTACGACGGTCGCGGCCACGAGTTCATCCGCATTCGCGACGACAGCGGCCAGGAATACTTCGTATACGACGTGGAAGTGGATTTGCTGCGCGGCGACCAAACCGCGCTGAGCATCGTGACCATGCAGCCGACGCGCGAATACCAGGGGCTGTTCAACGGCTTTGCCTGGCAACTGCGTCTGTGGCTGGGCATCGCCTTGCTGGTGTTGCTGGGCCTGCTTTGGTTCGGCCTGACCTGGGGTTTTCGCAGCCTGCGCGGCCTCAGCGATGAGCTCGATGGCGTGGAAGCGGGCACCCGTCAACGTCTGAGTGATGAGCATCCACGCGAACTGCTACGCCTGACTAATTCCCTCAACCGTCTGCTCGACAGCGAGCGGCGTCAGCGCGAGCGATATCGCGACTCGCTGGAAGACCTCGCCCACAGCCTGAAAACACCACTCAGCGTGTTGCAGGGCATCGGCGAAACCCTTGCCGTTCAACACGAAAATCGCGAGCAGGCGCAGCTGATGCAGGCGCAGATCGAACGCATGAGCCAGCAGGTCGGCTATCAACTGCAGCGCGCCAGCCTGCGCCGCAGCGGCCTGGTACGCCATCGCGAGCAGGTCTGGCCGGTGCTCGACGGCTTGTGCCGCTCGCTGGACAAGGTCTACCGCGACAAGCGCGTCGAAGCGACACTGGAAGTGCCCGAGCACAGCCAGATCACCATGGAACGTGGCGCGCTGATGGAGCTGCTCGGCAACCTGCTGGAAAACGCCTATCGCCTCTGCCTGCATCGCGTACGCGTTAGGCTGCAACCCCTGGCCGGGGGCTGCCTGATCACCATTGAGGACGACGGCCCTGGTGTGCCGCAACAGCAGCGTGAGCGGGTCCTACAGCGCGGCGAGCGTCTGGATGCGCAGAACCCGGGGCAGGGCATAGGCCTGGCGGTGGTGGAAGATATCGTCGAAAGCTACGACGGTGAGCTGAGCCTGGAAGATTCCGAACTGGGCGGCGCCTGTTTCAGGGTGCGGTTGTATGACTGAGCCTTGCTGATGCATCTTCCTTGATTGCGCTCAGGCTACTGTAGCGGAGCAGGGCCGATAACAATGATGATCCTCGTGATTGATTGAACGCTTGGCCCCCGCTGCGCGTACTACAGAATGGCCAGGGCGAAAAGTCCAGAACAGGCCGGATATACGAATGCAACCGCGCTGACGACAGGTGCAAAAGCAAGGCTTTGCTCACTACTTGTGGGGAGAGTCCATATACAGTTGTTGCGCAGCTATTGCGCCGAACCATTTGTTTTAACAAGTGCGTAATCTTGCTTTTTGTCGTTCCACTCAAATGAAGCACTGGTTATGGCGGACGACTCTTCACTGAATACGCTAAACAATTTTAAAAGATCGTCGATCCTCATTTCGTATGCCCATTTATGCCGCTGGTAGTCAGAAAAGATGAGCATAGATATAAAGGCTGTGCCTTCAGTAATTGTTTGCATCCAGTAGTAATGAATTAGCTGGTTGCACACTTCAAGCGCTGAGAGGGTGTGAGGCTCCGGATGCTCCATGTCGAATCGATCTTCGGGCCAGCCTGCACCTGTGACGGTGAATGGCTGGTCGCCGATTTTTTTATAACGTAGCACCGGCAGGCAGGTCCCGCGAGCTTGATCATTTACTTTGGCTCTGTCTGAGTTAGCTGTTGCAGTGGTC